>JAEXQJ010000147.1 GCA_023438785.1 Pseudomonadota bacterium | reverse complement strand
GTGTGGACGAAGGGGAACGACGGGATGGGATAGGGGCAGGCATGCGTGCCGTCGGGGGGGCAGGGCGACCACACGCGCGGATCGATGTCGCGGCTGTCCACCAGGAAGTAGTCCACGGGCCGGCCCGCTCCGGTCCACGCCGCACGGATGAACTCGGTCCAACTGGCCACGCCCGGGATGTTCTGGCAGCCGGCTGACCAGCTATCGACCGCGGCCTGGCCCAGTGGCCCTTCCACCGAGGCCAGGTGAATGTTGTGCGCGCTGCCCAGGCGATCGTGGTCCGCGCCGCCCTCGGGAAAGAGCCAGCCGTTGCGGTCGCTGTCCCAGTGCCCGTTGTGGTTGGTGTCGTCGCGCACGGGGTAGCTGGCCAGTGCCATCTGTAGGGCGTTGTATCCCCGGTGCGTTCCATTGACGTAGGGATAGCGACGGTTGGGGCGCAGCGATGACGAGCCATCGACGCCGAAATCGTGGGCGCCCGTGTCCGTGTGGGCGGCGAACTCGCGCACGTGCGGAGCGCCCTGGCTGTCCATCCAAAGCAGGGCCAGGGTGTCGTTGAAGCGGTTGGGGCGGTTGCCATTCCACATCAGGCGTCCCGGGTAGGCGCCACGCAGGCCCACCACGCTCCGCCGCTCGGGCGTCACGTCCAGGGCCACCCCGGTCGTCTTTTCGGCGACGGAGCGGTAGAGGGCGAAGGCCTCGGCCTCGGTGAGCCAGCGCGGCCCGAGCGGGGTTTCGAAGCAACGGGTCGGCGTGTCCCAGGCCTTGCCACGCGGGAAGAGCGGCTGGTTGTCCACGTAGGCGGGCATGATGAGATCCGCCGCGGCATCGGGCGCGGGCAGGCGAAACAGGCCGGGCGGCGCGGGCTCGTCTCCGGAGAGGGTGAGGGCCTGCGCTGGGTTTGCGGGCAGGGCGGATTCGGCGAAGTCGACGTCATACGTGAAGCCGCAGGGAGTCTCCGTCGATCCTCCGTCGGCCCAGCCCCAGGGCAAGCCGTCCGGGTCACAAGCCGTCAGGACGACAGCCGTCAGGACCACGCGTCGGAGGCGAAGCTTCATCCCCTCACGGTCCTGCAACCCGGGCTCAAACACAACGCTTGAACCCTTTCGCGCCGTCGTGGCTCATAGAGAGCAGAACCAACGTGGCAACTGGGCTCGTGAAGCAGAAGATCGAAGCGGGCGCCGTGATCGTGGACGTGCGCACCCCAGAGGAGTTCCGCGACCGCGCCTATCCGGGCGCGCTCAACATCCCGGTGTCGAGCCTAGTCGCCCGTATGGCTGAGATCCCCAAGGACAAGCCGGTGATCGTGTACTGCGCCTCGGGCGCACGCAGCGCCTCCGCCGCCCGCACGCTGAGACAGGCCGGCTACCGCGACGTGCTCAACGCCGGCGGCCTAGACGACATCCTCTGACGCTCTCAGCGCCACAGCTTGGGAATCTTGATGGAGCGCAGGGCCTCGGGGGCCATGGGCTGGGTGCCCGGCTTGGCGATGTTGTTGGCGTCGATGATGAACGTCACGATGTCGAGCGCGTCCTGATCCGACAGGGTGCCGGGCCTGTTCAGCGGCATGTGCTGCTTGACGAAGGCGTAGATGTTCTCGGCGTTGGCCATGTGGGGCAGGGCACCGCGGCCTACCAGGGCGGGCGCCTTCATACCCGCGTAGCCGGGGATGCGCGACGGAACCTGACCGCCCTGCGCCTCCGCCCCGTGGCAGATGGCACAGTGGAGGTCGAAGATCTTCTGACCGCGCTCGACCTCCTTGGGCAGGAAGGCCAGGGTCGCGGTCGCCAGCAAGCCCGTCATCCAGAGTGCTGCTACGCCGACCGGGTTCCGCATTCTCCGCCTCCCCTGATTGATCGAAGGATGGGTCCGCGGCGAGCGGAAAGAAAGGCGCCGAATCTGCGCGAGAATCGCAAACGCGTGTTGGCTACGCGGGCCCGTCGGCTGCTGGCGGGGCGAATGGCGGCTCCAGGCTGTAGACTCTGACCGTCATGCCTCAAGACGGTCGGCTTGCCCAGCAGTTGCGCTTTCTCATCGAGATTGATCGCCTCAAGGCGATCGTACGCCGGACGTACCTGGTTGATGGGTCGCGGCGCGAGAACGACGCGGAACACTCGTGGCACCTGGCGGCCTACGCGATCGTGTTGGCCGAACACGCGGCGCCGGGCGTGGATCTGCTGCGCGTGGTGAAGATGGTCACCATCCACGACGTGGTGGAGGTGGATGCGGGCGACACGTTTCTGTACGACGAGGCGGCGAACGCCGACAAGGCGGAGCGCGAGCGGCGGGCCGCGGATCGCCTGTTCGGCTTGCTGCCCGGGGAGCAAGGGGCCGAGATTCGCGGCCTGTGGGAAGAGTTCGAAGCGCGCCGCACGGCCGAGGCCAAGTTCGCGGCGGCCCTGGATCGCGTGCAGTCCCTGATGAATAACCTGGCCACCCAGGGTCGAAGTTGGCGCGAGCACGGGGTCACCGCCGATCGCATCCTGGCCCGCAACCGCCACATCGGCGAAGGCGCGCCCGCGTTGTGGGAGTACGTGCGCGCCGCCCTCGCCGAGGCCGTGGCCGAGGGCTGGTTGGCGGCGGGCCCGGGCTGAGTCTGTACGCGTCTGCAGAATACCTGCAGCGTCAGCGCGCCCGGGCCTCAACCGTGGCCGACCGTGCCTTGCCAGAGCCTCTCGTGAGCCCACGTTGCCATGGGGGGACAGAAATGTTGAAGACGACACGGGTATGCGCATTCTTCGCCCTCGCTGTTGGGCTGGGCGCTTGTGCCACCGCGCCGAAGACCTCGGCGCAACGTGAACAACTGCAGACCGAGGCGGATACCGCCCTGCGGTCCATGTATCAGGCCGATCCGACCCTGTCCGACGTGGTCAAGAGCGCGTATGGCTACGCCATCTTCCCGTCGGTGGGCAAGGGCGGCTTCATCGTAGGTGGGGGCTATGGTCGAGGGGTTGTCTACAAAAAGGGCGAGCGCATCGGCTATGCGGACGTGAGCTCGGCCGACGTAGGCGCCCTGGCGGGCGGGCAAACCATTCGCGAGTTGCTGGTCTTCAAGGACGAGCAAGCGTTCAACGACCTGGTGAACAGTCGCTTCAGCCTGACCGCGGGCGCCTCCGCGGTGGCCTTGAAACCGGGCGCGGCCACCCAGACGCAGTTCGAGAACGGCGTGGCCGTCTTCGTGCAGCCCACGGGCGGCCTCATGGGCTCGCTTGCCGTGGGCGGGCAGTCGTTCAGCTTCGTGCCCAACAGCGCGGTGGGGACGCGATAGCGGGGCAATCAGGGGGGAAGGCCGCGCTCGTCGGATCCTACGGCGGCGCGGTCCGCCCCCCAGACCCATCGTCACCTCGTCAGTCGCAGGACCACGTCCTTCTCCGGCGGGCAGACGCCACCGTCGTCGCAGTTGTCGGTGGTCACGTACATGTCTCCATCCGCGCCCATGGTCACCTCGCGCAGGCGCCCGTAGCCGGTGGGGCGATCGCCCCGCAGGTAGACCTCTTGGCCAACCACGCGCTCAGGATCGTAGGGCGCGAACATCACCCGGTGCAGATGGCGGCCGCTCAGGGTCGCGATGAGCAGACTTCCGCGCCATTCGCGGATGGCCGAGCCCGTGTAGAAGGCGGCCCCGCCCATGTTCATGGGGATGCGCCAGGCCACGGCGGGAGTGCGCAGTCCCGACTTGATCCGGCAGGCGTGCATGATGGGCCAGCCGAGGTTGTCGCCCCCACGCGCCACGGACACCTCGTCCTCACCCGCGGGATCGACGCCGCTGCTCGGGCCATTGTCAGCCACCACGAGGGTTTTGTTCTGGTACCAATCGAACCCAGCCACGTCGCGCAGGCCGAGGACGAAGGTCGGGCTGTTGGGCACGGGATTGCCCGGCGGCACATTGCCTGACGGGGTGACGCGCAGGATCTTGCCGGCGAAGGAATAGGGCTGCTGGGCCAACTCGGGCCGGGCCGCGTCGCCGGTTCCCACGTACAGGTTGCCGTCCCGGTCGAAGCGCAGGCGTCCGCCCTGGCGCAACAGGGCTCCGGGAATGTCGTCTAGCACCCCGGCCTCGAAGGTGGCCTGGGTCAACTCGGGCCACAGATTCCAGCGCTCCACGCGATCCATGCGCCCGCCGCCAGTGGGAATGCTGCGATAGACGTAGAAGCGGCGGTTGTCCTTGAATCGCGGGTCCACGGCGATGCCCAGGAGATCGCCTTGTTGGGCGGATGACATGATAAGGGACTGGGCCAGGAGGGCGCCCGCGTGAAAGACCCGGACGCGACCGGGGCGCTCGCTGATCAGGAAATCCCCGTCGGGCAGAAAGGCCAAGCCGCGCGGACCCTCCAGTCCACGCGCCACCACCTGCACGCGGAACGGCACCGTGCCGACCGGGCCCCAGTCCCTCTCCTCCACGCAGTCGGGGTGGTTGGGGCGCGTGTTGGACTTACAGGCGGCCAGTAGACAGAGCCAGAGTCCCGCGGCCAAACGCATGCGTGCAGATTGGGTCTGCATTCGCGGCAGGCAAACCGCGGGGCCCGTGCATGGTTCGGAACACCGCTGTGCAACTTCCACGCCCGGCACGCGGGAACGGGAAGAAGAGACGACCGAGACCACGTCGAGGTCTTTCCGAGTGGACCATGCCCATGTCCCGGGGAGTCAGGCCGGGCTGCAACCTCTCCGTCGCGGCATCAGGGCCACTTCTGGTAGCTTCGGATCTGCTGCACCACGGTTTGTCCCCTGTGGAGCGCAGGCCAACTCGCGCAGAAGCAAGAGGAGCTACCCATGAACGCCGCGAATCTACGTCTTTGGCCCCTGATCTCTTTGGGGCTGGTCCTATCCATGGCCTGTTCTGAAAGCGAGTCCCCCTCGGCGAGTCAGGGCGGCAGCGTGAATACCGGCGGGAGCGCGGGCTCGGGGGGAGGTACGGCGAGCGGGGGCGTGGCTTCGTCGACGGGCGGATTGGCTACGACGGGCGGGCGAACGGCCAGCGGGGGAGACGCTGGCGGAGGAGAGGCTGGTCACGCCACGGCGGGCTCGCCCGCGACAACCGGAGGAACGGCGGGCCGGGGTGGGGACGCCTCTGGCGGCGGAGGCTCTGCCGAGGGTGGCGCCGGGGGGCGCCCAGGCACAGGGGGAGTGTCCGGCCAAGGCGGCACACCGACAGGTGGCGTGGGCAGCGGTGGCGCGAGTGCAGGGAGCGGCGGCCAGAACACGGGCGGCGTCGCGGGCACGGGCGGCGTCGCGGGCACCGGCGGCACCTCGGGAGCACAGAACTGGGTGGGCAGCTGGGGCGCCACGCCTTACTACGATTCCGCGAATCAGCCGCCCTCATCCCTCTCCGGCAGCGTGCTTCGCCAAATCGTGCGCGTCTCACTCGGCGGCAGCAAGATCCGCGTCCAGTTTTCCAACTTGTTCGGGAATGGTCCCCTGACCATCAGCTCGGCGCACGTTGCGCTCTGCAAGGCCACCACGGTGGACAGCAGCATCGACACCGCGACCGACAAGGCACTCGCATTCTCCGGGGCGGCATCGGTGACCATCGCGCAGGGCAAGGAGGTCTGGTCCGATCCTCTCGACTTCGAGCTTCCCGTCCTGGGCAACGTGAGCATCACCACGGCCTTCGGCGCGGTTCCCGGCAAGGTCACCGGCCATTCGGGCTCCCGGACCACGTCTTATTTGCAGAAGAGCAGCACCGACGTCAGCGCGGCGAGCATGACGTCCGCGCAGAAGACTGACCACTGGTACAGCATCTCGGGCATCGACGTGATGGCCGACGCGACCGCGAAATCCATCGTGGCGTTGGGTGACTCCATCACCGACGGTCGGGGCGTGGACGTGAACAAGAACAACCGTTGGACGGACATCCTGGCCACGCGACTGCAGGGCAATTCCGCCACGACCAAGGTGGGCATGCTCAACATGGGCTATGGCGGTACGACCCTGGTGGGCAGCGGTCAGGATCGCTTCAAGCGGGACGTCCTGGGCCAAAACGGGGTCCGATACGTGATCGTCCTTTACGGGGTCAACGACATCGGGGCGGGCTCGGCGTTCGCGCCCATGAAGACCGCCTACGACAACCTGATCAAGCAAGCCCATGCAGCCGGACTCCTGATCTACGGAGCGACCATCCTTCCGTTCGCCGGCAACAGCTACTACACGGTCGCGCACGAGAGCGTCCGCAAGGAAGCCAACGCCTATATCAGGAGCGGGGTCTTCGACGGGGTCATCGATTTCGACGCGGCGGTCACGGACGGCGGCAATCCGCCGAAGATGAAGGCCGCCTATGCCCAGTGGGCGCAACAGGACTGGTTGCACCCCGGCCCGGGTGGCTACCAAAGGATGGGAGAATCGGTGGACTTGGCGCTCTTCACGAAGTAGCGGCCGGGCATCGTGGAACGTGGACGGGGTGGCCGCCTCGGGCAACCACCCCGTCAAGCCCGACGTTTGTCGTCGAGCTACTGGATGGTGACGTCAGTGATACAGAAGGCAAACGGCATGTTCGAGGACGCGCTGCCGGGCACCACGACGTCGACCCGTTTGATGGGCGTGGTGGCCGTGGCGGACTTGCCCGAGTTGTTCCAGCACTTGGTGTTGAAGTCGCGGATGGGAATGGCCTCGCCGCTCTTGAGCTGGCCGCCGTAGCAGTAGAAATTGTTGTCCGCGTCGGCCAACTGCACGCGCAAAGAGGCGTTGCCGGTCAGCGTGCCCGACTTCGCGACGGACACCGTGATGCTCTTGGGAATGGTGATGGTGCCCAGGGCGCCAGCGTTGCCGCCGTCGCTGCCCGCGTCGGCGTCCGCATCCACGTCCGCGTCGCCATCCGCGCCAGCGTCGGGCGCGGCAGCCCGGCCCTGGTTCAGGTTGAAGCCGACTCCCGCCACCTGGTTGTAGGTGGGATCCGCCGTGACGGTGCCCGACGTGCACAGGGCGGTGGGCGGGAATGCGGGCGTGCAAGTCACGGGTTCCGTCGTGCGCGGCGCGACGCCGTTGCCCAGGACGGCGATGGTTTGCAGGGAGCCCGGCGCGGTGCAACGGGGCGCCGCACACGCGACTGCCTCGGAGTCGTCGCCCACCCAGCCCCACGCCGATCCGTACCCGTGCAGCAGCCCCGCGGTGACATACGCGTCGCTGACCTCCAGCTTGCCTGACGCGCTGGGAACCCCGCCGTCGCAGGTCGCGCCGTTGTCCGTTGGCGTGACGGGGGCCGTGGTCGGGGTGATGCCGTTGATGGTGACCGAGTAGCTGTTGTGGTTGAAAGGAACGCCGCCGGTGCGCAGCTCGGTGCCTGCCTGGATCGCGTACAGGTACCAGGAATCCTGGATGTAGCCCCGGGCGGCCGCGTCCTTGAAGAAGGCGTTCAGGTCCAGATCGGTCACCGACGTCACCATCGGCGCCTGGATCATGTACGCCAGGTACGTCCAGCTATTGGCGCCCGTGCCCATGGTGGCTTGCCAGAGCTCCCAGGTGTGGCCCGCCAACGTCACCGTGCCCAGGTTGGTCTTCCAGCCGTCGACGTTCTTGTAGTCCAGCCAGATCAACAGCTCGACGCCCTTGGGGAAGCCGCTGGTGCCGCAGTTGTCGTCCGGGCAGAACCAGATGTCGTAGGACACGTTGTACTGGTCGGTGGCCTTCCCGCCCACGCTGAAATCCCAGCTACTGGTGACCGTCTCGAGCGCGCTGACCGGCATGGGCAGCATGCTGCCCGGGCTGCAGTTGCCGAAGGAACAGCCGTACAGCACGTTGGGGTACGTGGCCACGGTATCACCGCATGCGGACGGGCCCTGGGTCACCGTGAAGGCGGCGGTGGACTTGTTGATCTCCATGCACTGGGTGCCTGGGCAGAGATCCTTGTTCCAGTAGTTCGCCTGCACCGTGTAGGAGCCCACGTTAAGGCTCGCAAAGTCCTGGCAGGTGGTGACCGCGACCTCCGCCGGCCAACGGCCTGCCTCCGTCGTCAACGGGGAATCCAGGGGGCTGCCCGCCTCCGTGGTCGGAGCCGCGTCCAGTCCTCCGCCGTCCACGCGATCATCCGAACTGCTCCCGCACGCCGCCAGCCCAGCCAGCCAGACGATGGCGACAGATGTCCTTGAGAACACTCCCGTGCATACCGTTGTCTTCATTTTGGCTCCTCTCTGAGACCCAGGGACTACGCCCCTCGACGCGTAGGAGTCGTGCTCTCTCGCACACGGCTCACAGAACACCCCGAGCGCGACGCTTTGTGGCTTGGCAGACAGGCCTTGCGCGCGATAGGCCGTCGGGATGAACAAAGCCAAACTCAAGGCGCTGCTGGCCGAATACGGACGCGTTGCCTTGTGGACATACCTGGGGATCTTCGTCGTCGTGCTGGTCGGGTTCGCCGTCGCCATCGGCGCGGGTTTCACGGCCGACACGTCCACGGGCAAGGCGGGAATTTGGGGCGCGGCGTGGGTCGCCACCAAGCTAACCCAGCCGCTGCGCATCCTGGGCACGCTGGCCTTGACCCCGCTGGTGGCACACGTGCTGAAGATCAAGAAGAAGGAGCCACGTCACGATCCCCCACCCCAAGGGCAAGGCGTGTGACGGCGTCGGCCAACGGCGCTTCAGTGCCGAAGACCCGCTGCTCGTCCGCAGCGGCAGCATCGATGAGCAGGCGTGACCGGGCCTCCATGGGATGGACGCACCATCGCGGCGCTCCCGTGGACTCGCGAGTCGGGCTCGTGCATGGCCCCTGCTCCCTGGGCCATGCCTGCACGTCTATTGGCGCTTGGCTGAGCCGGGGCCGGCCACCGGTTCGATGTGCAGGGCGTCCGAATTGGCGATGAGCTTGGCCGGGCCCATCCGCTCCTCGGTGATCTCTTCCTCGCACAGGGAGTCGACGACCAAGGTCACCTTTGGGAAGATGCGCTTCTGCGCTGTGATCGATGCGCCGGCCAGCGGCACGCCCTGGGACCTGGCCTGCACTTGGCCTTGTGCGTTCCTGAGCACGATGAGCGCGTCGGTCAATCGCGCGTGCACTTGGGTCAACTGAGTCTTGGTTTGCGACGGGTACCTCGGCGTGAAGCCCGGGCGCCCCAGAAGGTCGGTCTGCATCGACTCCAGGCTGCGCACCAGGACCCGACTGACGGCCAGCCTCTTGCGTGGCTCCGCGATGGCCCCATCCAGGTCGGGGTTGTAGCCCGCATGCACCAACGTCGGTACGGCCATGTTGGCGCCGATGAAGCCCGCCGTGATGCCCTTGCCAGCCAAGACCGAGCCACCAATGATCCCGCCGCGCGTGACGGTGCAGGTCCCGCCCGCGCGGATGTGCGAATCGTGGCTTTCCACGTCGACGGAGACGTCCCCGCCACACTCCACGTTGACCTTGTGCAGGTAGTGGACCTGCAGGTGGCTCCCGCACACCAGCTTGCCCTTGCCGCCACCGTTGACGCCGCCCTTGATGACGAGGCTGCCGCCGGCCTCCAGCGTGGACATGCCCACCCCGCCGTCGATCACCAAATCCTTGGTGCATCTGACGCGGAAGCCATCGGCCACGTTGCCGTGGATGATCACGGCGCCGTGGAAGTCGATGTTGCCGACCTTGAAGGTCAGATCGCCGGGCAGCTCGAAGACTTGCTCGACGGATAGGCGGCCATCGATGAAGCGCGCGCACCCGCTCTCGGTGGCCAGGACCTTGGCGGCGTTGCCTGGATCCACGGCCACGCGATCGCCCAATTGGAGGGGGCAGGCTGGCGGCGGGATGGGCTCGCCGAACACGTCGCGGCCGGGCGCGGGCGGGGCGGGCAGCAGGCACAACGCCTGGCCCTGGCGCACATTGATGAATTGACTGACCTCGTGCAGGTCGATGGTCTCCCGCGAGTAGTCGCGCAGGCTCGTCACGCCCATGGGGATCAGCCAGTCGATCTCGGGCCAGGTCCCCGCGGGAGCGCCCTGGGCCACCAGGATGGACTGGGCCGCACCGTCACAGAGCTGCGCGGCCAACTCGGGCAGGCGTCCTTCTTCCTCGGCGGAGAGGGCCAGACCCGAGCGGTGTACGAAGTCGGCAATCAGCTCAGGGTTGCATGGGGCTCCGCCGGCGCCGTGGCGCAGGAGTACGGCCGCGCTCAGCCGATCAGCGCTGACCTCCAGAACGAACCTCGGATCCGCGCCAGGTTTCTGCCCGGTTCCGTCGATCCTGGGAGGCTTGGTGCGCGACTCGCCCATGATTGTTCGACCACCCGGTTGCCGCGGCGGCCGCCGAGGGATCTTTCCTCCTCGATCGAGAGATCGGCACATCAGCCACGTGTAATAAGGGCCGCTCGCCCGAGCGCAGCACAATAGCGGCGGGCGGAGATCCGCGCGGCGAGGCCTGGGATGCTTGTCGCAATGCGGGCCGGGGTTGCACCACCCATTTCCTCAGTTGGCAGGCGACGTTGCGCAGAGTGCGATTGCTTTTAAAGTAAGCTTCGTAAGCGACGATACAAAAAACACACATGGAAATATCCTCGCCCCTGCAGTCCACCCTTTCGTCTCGCGGTGCCCTCGACAGAGGGGAGGGGCAGCTCTCGGTGGGGCAGTGGGTGGCGCTGATCTTGGGGCCCGGCGACGAGGCCCTGCGCGGGTTCGTCTTTGGCCTGCGCGCCGGCGAGATGCTCTTCACCATGCCTGACGTTGGCACGCCGCCTGCCGGACTGGTGCCCGGGGCCGAGGTGACCTTGCGCTACACCAGTCCGCGCGGCCAGCACAGCGGGCGCTCGACCGTGCTCCGCGTGGGCTCGGGGCCGCCCCTCACGGTGGTGGTCCAGCGCCCAGGGGCGGTCGAGACCGAACAGCGGCATCGTTCCGCGCGTTCCACGCCCCGGCTGGCCTTGGACCTGGTGATCGTGGCGTCATCGAGCCTGCCCTCGGGAACGCAGGACAAACGCGCCCTCACGCACAATCTGGGCGCGGGCGGTCTGCTGGCCGAGACGACACTGCCCGTGCAACCCGGTGACAGCGTGCGCGTCACGCTGTCGCTCTCGGGGCGTCTGCGCCAGAGCCTGGGCCCCTCGTTCGCCACGCTGGCGCGCGTGGTGCGTGCCCAGCCCGCGGGGTGCGGCCGCCAGGGCACCTTCGTGGCGGGCCTGGAATTCGTGCTCGGCTCGGACAAGGAACGCGAGGGGTTGGCGCGCTTGGCCCTGGCTCTCGTGTGCTGAGCCTTTCCGACTGGGAGACTTCGGGCTAGTTTCGCGCCCATGTCTCTCACCGTCGGTGTCCTGAGTCTCTGCATCGCCCTGGCCGCGTCCCCTGCGGCCCACGTCACGCTGTCTGCAAAACCCGGAAAGACCTCGCCCAGGTGGACCATCACCGTGGACGCGGGCGCGATCGACAGGACGAACGTCGCGGTCCGGACTCTCTTCGGCGACCAGAACTCCAGACAAAACCTGGTCCTGCGCGACCGAGGAGGAGCCCCGGTGCCCTTCGTGGTGCTGCCCGATGGGAGCATCTCCTTCGTGGTCAAATCGCTCAAGGCCGGCCGCCAGGTCACTTTCACCGCCGGGCAAACCGGCAAGCCGCCCCGTCCCGAGAAGGCCGTGGTGCAGGCAGCGCAAGGGCCAGATGGCATCTCGGTCACGGCAAGCGGCAAGCCCGTGGTGCGCTACCAGGGCGCGCTCCAGCCCCCGCGCGAGGTGCCGCACGAGCTCGCGCGTAGCGGCTACTTGCATCCCCTGGTCTCGCCCGCTGGCTTGACGGTGACCGCGGACTACCCGGCGGGCCAACCCAACCAGCACGGCATCTGGTCCGCCTGGGCCAAGGTGGACTACGAGGGACGCCAGGTCGACTTCTGGGATCCAGCGCGCAAGCAGGGGCGCGTGGCCCGCGAATCCATGGGCCCGGTGTTCAGTGGCCCCTTCCTGGGCGGATTCGGCACGCACCAGTACTTCACCGATCTGAGCAATCGCGCGACGCTGATGCGCGAGGCCTGGGAGGTGCTCGTGCATCGGCCCGAGGCAGGCCGCCGCTACAACCTGGTGGACCTGCAGTCCACCACGCAAGCCATTCAGGGCAAACCGGTCACGCTGGCCGCGGGTTCAGTGGGCGGCATCTTCCTGCGCGGCAATCCCCAATGGCAGGGCGCGGCCCAGTCCGTCTTTCTGTCTTCCGAGGGCGCCACGCGCACGGCGGCCCAGGGCGCGCCCGCCCGCTGGGTCTATCTGGGCGGCAAGGTTGAGGGCAAGCCGGTGGGGGTTGCCATCCTGGCCAGCCCTCAGAATCCCCACGCGCCCCAGGCGGTGTACGTGGATGCGGAGGCCCCCGTGCTCGGCTTTGCGCCTGCCAAGTCAGCGTCCATCAGCATCAGGCCCGATCAGCCGTTGCACCTGGCCTATCGCTTCGTCGTGCTGGACGGTCCGCCCGACGCCAAGCTCTTCGAGGAGCTGTGGAAGGATTACGCCAATCCACCCCGCGTCGAGATCAAGGCAGAGTAGCCCGATGAAGAAGAGCCTGCCTCCCCGCCCCTGGCTGTTTCCCCGACCCGCCGTGCTCATCAGCGCGCGCGGAACGAATGGGAAGGTTGGCCTCATGACAGCCACTTGGATCGGAATGGCCTGCTCCGCGCCGCCCATGCTCGCCGTGGGCATCCGCAGCACGCGCTTCACGCACGGCCTCATCCAGGCCAGCCGCGAATTCGTGGTGAACGTGCCCACCTCCAAGCAGGAAGACCTTCTGGAATTCTGTGGGACGCATTCGGGTGAGCTCGTGGACAAGTTCCAGACCCTGGGCCTGGAACACAGGAAGGCTGAAGTGGTCGACGCCCCTCTCGTCGACGACTGCCCCATCAACCTGGAATGCCGCGTTCAACACGTCATGCCGTTGGGCAGCCACGATCTCTTCGTGGCCGAAATCGTTCGCGTCCAAGTCGATCCGATTTGCCTGACCGAGGAGGGCGAGCTGAATCAGAGGACCCTGGACAACCTGGTCTGGGGAACGTCCGACTTCTTCCGCGTCGCCACGCCGAAATAGCCCGGCGGCTCAGGAGCAAACGCGCGAGCGAAGGTTACGGCATCGAAATGGCCCGCCGTGGCTCGGTGACCTGGGCTGGGCGCCGGCCCACCCAGTACAGCAGAGCCAGGGGCAGCACCTCCACCAGGGCACCGAGGCCAAACATGGTCGGCGCCGGCAAGCGGTCGGCCAGCCTGCCCCCCACGCGCGAGGCCACGGCCGCGTGGGCATTGAGCAGTGACATGTAGAGCTGGAACTGCGTGGCCCCCAAGCGCGGATCCGTGAGGTCCATGAAGAGGGCCAGCAAGGCCGCGTTCACGATGCCGGCGGCCACACCGCCCAGGATCGTGAAGGCCGCCAGCGCCGCGAAGTGAGACCAATACGCCTGCCCCAGGGCAAAGCCCAGATTGAGGGCGGCCGTGCCCAGGCTGGCCACGATGAGCGTGCGGCGGCGTCCGAAGCGATCGCACAGCGCCCCTCCGGCCAGCGACGCCAGTGCGGCCACCAGGCTGCCGAGTGTGCTGAGCGAGGCGAGTTGCTCCTCGGAGAAGCCCAGCCGTTGATTGAACAGCGGGTAGGTCAGGGGGAAGATCAGGCTGTCACACCAGTCCACCACCAGGGCAAAGAGGGCGGCCAGGATCACGGCCCGTTTCGAGAACGCGCCCAAGGCCGCGCGGAGCGAGATGGGCGGCCGAGCCTGCACCTCGCCCTCCCGCGCCAAGAGGACGAGGGTGGACGGGATGAGCAGCAGCACCACGGCCGCCGCAAAGGCCACGGGCCAGCCCGCGCGATGGGCCACCCAGAGCAGGCCCTGTCCGCCCACCACCATGCCAGCGAACTTGCCGGCCGACATGAAACCATTGGCCCGTCCGCGCTCGTCGGGCTGCAACAGATCGATGGCCAAGGCGTCCGTGCCCACGTCCTGCGCGGCCGCGGCCAGGTTGTGCACGAACAGCAAGGCCGTGTACCAGCCCAGCGAGCGCAGCGGATCCAAGGGCGCCAGGGTGATGAGGCTCAGGGCCATGCCCAGTTGAGCCAGCAGGATGAACGGTCGCCGCCGCCCCCAGCGCGTCATGGGGAGAGCATCGACCACGGGGCCGAGCAAGGGCTTGGCCGTCCACGCCAGCCAGGTCCAGAAAGCCAACTCGCCGAGCGTCGATGCCGAGACCTTCAGCGTCGAGAGGCGAAGCATGAGGGCCACGGTGAAAAAGCCCCACGGGATGCCCTGCGCGAAGTACAGGCCACCGAACAGGAACATGCGTGAGCGGGTGCTCGCCGGCACGGCTCATCTTAACAGTGCACGGGGCGTCTTCGTGGCGAGTTCACGTGCGGGAGCGCCGCGACGGGGGATGCCGGAGCGAGAGGTCCCAGCTCAGTGGCGCAGAAACAGGTTGTTCACGGCGGCGATGAGCACACCGACGATGGATTCACCCGCGATGGCCCCCGAGGCCAGGGGGACCACGTAGCGATCAGCGCGCGGCTGGTCGCGCCGGGTCCACGCCCAGGCCAGCAGGGCACCCATGAGCATGGACAGGGGGTTGAAGAAGGGCAGGATGAATCCCAGGCCGATGCCCGTGGGCGAGGGCAACCACCTGCGCAGTCTGGGGAAGGCCAGCTCCGCGAGCACGAGCAGCGCACCCGCGACCAGGCCCCACAGAATGCAAGTGCGGGCCATGGGATGCAGGCTGCCCACGCCCTTCTGGAAGAGCTGCGCCACCGCCAACCACGCCTGCGCGGCGGGCGCCGGGAACGCCGGTGCGTTGCCGCCCACACCAGTGAGCGCGGTGGCGTCCGGCACCAGGAGATGAAAACCCAGCACGGTGGCGATGGTGCCCGCGAAGATGCCCAGAAACTGGGCCACGAACTGACGTCGGGGATTGGCGCCCAGCAGGTAGCCCGACTTCAGATCGGTCAGCAGATCGGCGCTCGAGGCCGCCGCGTTGGAGGTGATGCTGGCCGTGGTCAGGTTGGCCACCGCATTTTGCGGAATGAGCACGCCGTACACCAGTTGCGTGATCTTGCCGAGCGCACCGATGGGCGTGATGTCGGACTCGCCGGTGGCCCGGCAGGCGACCAGCGACAGGAAGAAGGTGAGCAGCACGGCGATCAGGCCCAGGTGCCAGGGGATGCCGAAATGCAGGTGGCCGATGAGCAGCACGCCCACTGTCGCGAAGAGCACCCCGGCCGCGAACCACGACTGCGGCACCTCCACGCGGGCATGGGCGCCCCGAGCCCCGCCGGTCATGCCCCGCAGGGCGCGGCCGATGGTGCGCCACTGCAGGGCAAAGGTCAGCAGGCCCGCCGAGATCATCAGGGGCGCCCCCACCCACACGCCGATGTCGCGCCAGGCGCGGGCCGGCGCTTGGGCGGCGCCCACGGCCAGGGCCTGCGGCCCCACCCAATAGGTGAGCAAGAGACCGCCCAGGACCATGGACAGGCAGATGCGCGGCCCCGTGATCGCGCCCGCCGCGATCATCACGAACTTGTTGTCGAGCAGGATGTTCCAGTCCGCGGCCGTGTAGGCCGCGCCGGTCTTGGGATTGATCCCGCGCACTGGCAGTCCCAGCCAGTTGAAAATCGGCGTCTCCGCCGGCAGCAGGGGCTGGCGCTCGCCGCTCTTGCCCCGCCAGGCGTTGAGATCCATCAGCACGGGCGGCACCCCCGCCACCAGCGCCGCGTAGAGCAGCGCCCGTGCCTTGGCCGCGGCCTCGGCGCCCTGGCTGTATAGCGATTGCAGCGTGACCGCGGCGGCGATGCCCGACGGGAAACGCAGGCGCTCGCGGTTGATCATGCTGCGTTTCATGGGAATGGCCAGGCACACGCCCAGCATGGCCAGGAAGAAGGTCCAGCCCACCAACACGGGCCAGGGCAGGTGCCGCCCGCCAGGCTGCTCGGCCGTGACGGT
The DNA here is from genome assembly GCA_023438785.1 of Pseudomonadota bacterium. GTDB lineage: Bacteria > Myxococcota_A > Polyangia > Fen-1088 > Fen-1088 > Fen-1137. Next base: position 11,144 of record JAEXQJ010000147.1, on the reverse strand, counting down.
CAGAAGCAACAAGGCCGGAACGGCCGAAACCATGATGTTGCCCGTCGAGTAGCCCGCGGCCGAGGCCGTGGACTGCAGGCAATTGGTCTCCAAGATGGACAGCGGCGTCCGCGCAAGGCCCACCTTGAGGCACGCGTTCCACAGCGTGAAGGAGACGATGCAGGCCGTGATGGCCACGCCCAGGCCCCAACCCGTCTTGAGACCAACGTACAGGTTGGTGAAGGCCAGCAGAAAGCCGAGCAACGAGCCCATGAGCACGGCGCGCAGGGTGAGCTGCGGTACGCCGTCCCCGCGGTAGGCGCGCTTGTACCAGGTCTCCTCGTCGAAGCCGGCCACCTCGTCGGGCGGAATCCCCAGCGGCGTTCCTTGAGCCGCCTCCTCCTCGGTGCGCGCGGGCGCTTGGAAAAGTGCCATCGAGCGCGTTTTACCAGACCTCTGCCGGCCAGCCATGGCGCCTTGACACGGGTCCAGGCCGTGACAAGAGTCGCCCCATGCAAAAAACACTGGTCGTCGCCTTCATGGCCGCGCTGTTCGGCGTGGCCTGCAAGGCGGAAGCTGAGAAGAAGCCCGCGCCAACACCCGCCGTGGAGAAGAAGGTCGAGGCCGCCAAGGTTCAGGCGCCGGCCGCGGATCCTGACGCCATCCCCGCGCCGCCCGACGTGGCCGCGCCGCCCGCAGACGCGGTGAAGACGCCCAGCGGCCTGGCCTCCAAGGTGCTGCAGAAGGGCCCCGGCACCGAGAGGCCCGGCCCCGAGGACATGGTCAAGGTGCACTACACGGGCTGGATGACCAACGGCAAGATGTTCGACAGCTCGGTCAAGCGTGGCGAGCCGGCTCAGTTCCCGCTCAATCGTGTGATCAAGGGCTGGACCGAGGGCCTGCAGCTCATGGTGGTGGGCGAGAAGCGGCGCTTTTGGATCCCGGCCGATCTCGCCTACGGCGAGACGCCCCGCAGGCCGGGCGCGCCCTCGGGCATGCTGGTCTTCGACGTGGAGCTGCTGAGCTTCATCAAGGCGCCCACCGTGCCCGCCGACGTGAAGGCGCCGCCCAAGGACGCCAAGAAGACCAAGTCGGGCTTGGCCTACAAGGTCCTGAAGAAGGGCACGGGCAAGCAACACCCCAAGGAGACCAGCACCGTCGAGGTGCACTACAGCGGCTGGACCACCGACGGCAAGATGTTCGACAGCTCCGTCACGCGCGGCACGCCCGCCGAGTTCCCGCTCAATCAAGTGATCAAGGGCTGGACCGAGGGTGTGCAGCTCATGGTGGTCGGCGAGCAGGCCCGCTTCTGGATCCCCGGCAACATGGCCTACGGCGACACGCCCAGCCGTCCCGGCGCCCCCGCGGGCATGCTCGTCTTCGACATCGAGCTGCTCTCGATCAAGTAGTCGTTCAGAGCCCGAAGCCAATCGCACGGCCGGCCTTGGTGCCGGCCGTTTTGCGTTTGGAGAACGTCGCTCAGCCGTCCGTGAACCCGTCCGGGTGGAGGCTGTGCCAGCGCCAGGCCGTCTCGATGATCTCTTGCAGGCCGTAGCGTGGCTGCCAGCCGAGCAGGGTTCGGGCTTTGGTGTTGTCGGCCCACACGGCCGGTGGATCACCGGGCCTGCGGGCGACCATGTCGGCGGGGATCTCGCGGCCGCTCACCTTGCGGGCCGCGTTCAGGACTTCCAGCACGGAGGCGCCCCGGCCCGTGCCCAGGTTGAACACGTCCGAGCGATCGTGTTCGGCCAGGTAATCCAGCGCGCGCGCGTGGGCCTCGGCCAGATCCAGAACGTGGATGTAGTCGCGGATGCCCGTGCCGTCGGGCGTCGGGTAGTCGGTGCCGAACACGGAGAGTCTGGCCATGCGACCCGTGGCCACCTTCATGACCAAGGGAACCAGATTGGCCACCTGGCCGGGATCTTCGCCGTTGCTGCCGTCCAGGGCCGCGCCCGCCGCGTTGAAATAGCGCAAGGCCACTGAGCGCAGCCCGTGGCACTGATCGAACCACTTGAGCATTTGCTCCACGAGCAGCTTGCTCTCGCCGTAGGGGTTATCCGGGCACAGACGCTCGGTCTCGCGGATGGGCAGGGTGGTGGGCGTGCCGTACACGGCCGCGGTCGACGAGAACACGAATCGGCGCACGCCGGCCTGGCGCGCGGCCTCGAGCAGGGCCAGCGAGCCGGACACGTTGTTGTCGAAGTACTTGGCCGGGTTCACCATGGACTCACCCGCTGCCTTGTGCGCGGCGAAGTGAATCACGGCCTCCAAGCGGTGGTCGCCGATCACCTGGCGCACCAGAGCCTGATCGCGCGTGTTGCCCACCACGAGCGGCGTGTCGCCGATGGCCTGGCGATGGCCCCGTTCCATGCTGTCGAGCACGACCACGAAATCGCCGCGGCCGCGCAACAGAGCCACGGTGTGTGACCCGATGTAGCCGGCGCCGCCTGTCACGAGAATGCGCATGAAGACTCCCTAACGGTTTTGGATGTGGATGGCTTCACCTCGCGCCGCCTTGGCCGCCTCCATGATGGCCTCGGGCAAGGTGGGGTGGGCGTGAATGGTCAAGGCCAGATCCGCGTCGAGCGCGCCCATCTCGATGGCCAGCGCGGCCTCGGCGATGATGTCCCCCGCGCCGTTGCCGATGACCTGAATCCCCAGCACCCGGCGTGAGGCCGCGTCGACGACCACCTTCACGAATCCGTCGGTGTCGTGGTTGGCCAAGGCGCGCCCCAAGGCCGCCAGGGGGAACTTGCCCACCTTCACGGCGAGGCCCTGTTTCTCCGCATCGGCGGCGGTGAGGCCGGCCGAAGCCACCTCGGGATCGGTGAAGACCACTGCGGGAATGACCATGGCGTCCATGGCGGCGTGCTGACCGGCGATGACCTCCGCCGCCACCTCGGCCTCGCGCGAGGCTTTGTGCGCCAGTTGCGGCTGTCCCACCACGTCGCCGATGGCGAAGATGCCGGGGACGTTGGTGCGCATGGTCTGGTCGACCTTGATGAAGCCACCCTGCATCTGCACGCCCGCAGCCTGCAGGCCGATGTCCTCCACGTTGGGTTTGCGGCCCACCGAGACCAGGACCTTGTCCGCCTCCAGTTGGCGCGCACCCGCGCTGGTCTCCACGCTGACCACGGCGTGATCCCCCTTGTCCTGCCAGCCGGTGGCGCGGGCCGAGGTCAGCGTCTCCAGGCCCAGCTTCTTCAGCTTGCGCGCCACCGCAGCGGCCGCGTCGGGATCGGAGCCTGGCAGGATGGTCGGCGTCGCTTCCACGAAGGTCACCCGGCTGCCCAGCTTGGCGTACAGCGTGCCGATCTCCATACCGATGTACCCGGCCCCGATGACCACCAGCCGGCGCGGCACCTCGGCGAAATCCAGGGCCCCCGTCGAATCCACGACCCGCTTGCCGTCGAAGGCGAAACCCGGAATCTGCACGGGACGTGAGCCGGTGGCGATGATGATGTTCTGGGCCTCCACGAGCACGCCGCCCTCGGGGCCGTCCACCTGCACGCGACCGGGGGCCAGCAGCCGGGCCGTGCCGGTGCGGTAGTCACATCCGTTGGCTCTCAGCAATTGGCGCACGCCCGACGTGAGTTTGTCCACCACGCCGGCCTTCCAGGCCTGCAGCTTGGCCATGTCCACGCGTAGGTTGTCGGCCAAAATGCCAATGTCGGCGCCGTGGGCCACCTTCTCGTACAGCTTGGCGGCGTTGATGAGCGCCTTGGAGGGAATGCAACCCACGTTGAGGCACACGCCACCCGCGCGCAGCTTCTCCACCACCAGGGACTTCTTCTTGAGCTGCCCGAGCCGGATGCCGGCCACGTAGCCGCCCGGACCGGCGCCGATGACCAGCGCCTCGACGTGCAAGGTTTCCATAGCCCGGAATCTAGCAGCCCGTTGCGCAAGTCTCCACGTGGCGTGTGTGCACGGGGGCGGCGCGTGCCGCGCGGGCGACGACGTCTACTCGGACCTTCGGCCTTGGCGAATGCGCAGATATTCCGCTCGCTGTTCGGCGAGCGGCCAACTTGGCGTGGCCAGGACGTCGGCAAACAGGCTCTCCACCGGCGGCGGGCCCACCGCCTCCTCGGCGGCGATGGCGTCGCGGACCTGGGCCTCGATGCCGTGACGTGTGGCGGCCTGAGCCTCGCGCGAGAAAACCCTCTGGGCGTCGAGCCACGCCCCGAAGCGCAGCAAGGGATCCTTACGCTCCCAAGCCTTGACCTCGTCGGGGTTGCGGTAGCGCCCGGGATCGTCGGACGTGGTGTGCGCGCCGAGACGGTAGGTCACGGCCTCGATGAAGCTCGGCCCACCACCGGAGCGCGCCTTGTCGAGCGCCTCCTTCACGATGGCGTACATTCCCAAGACGTCGTTCCCGTCGGCGCGCACCGAGGGCACGCCCAGCGACAGCCCCTTGATGGCGATGGAACGCGAGGCCGTCTGGCTGGTCACCGGCGTGGAGATGGCCCACTGGTTGTTTTGGCAGACGAACACCACCGGGACCTTGAACACCGCCGCGAAGTTGAGGGCGGATTGGAAGTCGTCCTCGCTGGTTCCGCCGTCGCCCACGAAGCACAGGGCCACCACGCTTTCGCCGCGGATGCGCGCCGCCCAAGCCAGGCCCGTGGCGTGCGGCATCTGCGAGGCCACGCTGGAGGACCCGCTCACATGGCGAATGGCGCGCGAGCTGGGGTGACAAGGCATCTGGCGTCCGCGGGCGGGGTCGTTGGCGTTACCGAACATCTGCGCCAGGTAGGCCCGCAGAGGCAGGCCACGGTGCAGGGCCGCGCTGGATTCGCGCAGGGCCGGGAAGAGGACATCCGTGCGACGGAGTGCCTGTGCTGCCGCCACCACGCCCGCCTCCTGGCCGCGCGCTTCGAGGTAGAAGCTGATACGCCCCTGGCGCTGCATGAGCATGAGCGTGTCGTCGAGCACGCGGCTGCGCACCATGCTCTCGAACATGCGGATGAGATCCTGGGCGGGCAGGGCCGGCACGCGAGCCGCGTCGGCTTGGCCGTGCTCGTCGAGGATCTGGAACAGGCCGACGGCCCGCGCCTCGTCGTCCTCGGACCACACCTCGACCACATCGGTCGCCAGTTGGCCCGAACGAATCTTGGTCGTCTCGCTCATGACGAACTAGTGACTCTCCAGGAACAGGAGACCGGGCGTCTCCAGCGAGGCCTTGATGTCGGCCACGAACTTGGCCGCGTCGTACCCGTCGACCATGCGGTGGTCGACGGACAGCGACACGTTCATCATCTCGCGGATGACAATCTTGTCGTCGACCACGGCGGGGCGCTTCGAGATCTTGTGCACGCCCATGATGGCCACCTCGGGGTAGTTCACGATGGGGGTGGCCACCAAGCCGCCCAGCACGCCCAGGCTGGTGATGGTGAAGGTCGAGTCGCCCAAATCCTGCTGCGCCATCTTGCCGGTGCGGGCCGCATTGGCCAGCCGCTCCACCTCGCGCGCCAGATCGAGCACCGAGCGCCGTTCCGCGTTTCGAATGACCGGCACCATGAGGCCCTCGGGCGTCTGGGCCGCGATGCCGATGTGGTACTCGTGGCGCTGCACGATCTCCGCCGCCTTCTCGTCCAGATAGGCGTTGAGCTGGGGATGACGCTTGAGCGCCTCCACGGCGGCGCGAATGAAGAACGGTAGGTAGGTGAGCTTGACGCCGTGATGGGCCAGGCGCTGCTCGGCCTTGTCGCGCAGCTCGACCAGCTCGGTGGCGTCCACCTCCTCGACGTAGGTGAACTGGGCCACCTCGCGCTGCGTGCGGACCATGTGTTCGGCGATCTTGCGGCGCACCCCGCGGAAGGGAATGCGCACATCGCCGGTCACCGTGGGGCGCGCCGTGGGCGCCGTGTAGCCCAGCGCCGCCTTGGCCGCACGCACGTCGTCGGCGGTGATCTGGCCATTCGGACCCGTGCCCTTGAGCGTGGTCAGATCCACGTCCAGATCGCGGGCCAAGCGGCGCGTGGCCGGCGTGGCCAACACGGCCTCGGGCTTGTTGATGACCGGTGGTGGGGGCGGTACCTCGGGAACAGGGGCGGGGGCTGGTGCAGGTGCCGGCTTGGCCGGGGCGGGCTCGGCGGCCTCGGCCTCCAGGATCACCAGCACCGCGCCCACCGGGCAGCGCTGGCCCTCTTGGTAGCGCCGTTCGAGGACCCGCCCGGCGCGCGGACTGGCAATCTCCACCGTGGCCTTGTCGGTCATGATTTCGACCATGGCCTGGTCCTGCTGAAGCTGATCGCCCTCCTTGACCAGCCAACGGACGATCTCGCCCTCGGCCATTCCCTCACCGATATCGGGCAGTTTGAACTCGTAGGCCATGGACTCTCCTAACCGGTTGTGATGCGCTCGACCGCGTCCAGGATTCTCTCCCGGTTGGGCAAGTATTCCATCTCTAGCGTGTACGGGAACGGCGTGTCGAAGCCGGTGACGCGCAGGATGGGGGCCTCGAGGTGATAGAGGGCGCGCTCCTGGATGGTGGCGGCCAACTCGGCGCCAAAGCCGCAGGTGCGCGGGGCCTCGTGCACGATCACCGCGCGGCCGGTCTTCTTCACCGACTCGACGATGGTGTCCACGTCGAAGGGCATGAGCGTGCGCAGGTCGATGAGCTCGACGTCGTAGCCCAGCGCCTCGGCCTTCTCCACCGTCTCCTGCGCCACGGGCACCATCCCGCCCCAGGCCAGCATGGTGAGCGAGCGCGCCGAGCGGCCGGCGGCCTCGCGCAGCACGGCGGCCTTGCCGATGGGCACCAGGTACTCTCCCTCGGGCACCTCGCCCCGCGCGGCCCGGTAGTAGCGCTTGGGCTCCATGAAGATGACCGGATCCTCGCCGCGAATGGCCGAGGCCAGCAGGCCCTTGGTGTCGGCCGGGTTGGACGGGTACACGACTTTGAGACCGGGCGTGTGCAGGAACACCGCCTCGGGCGATTGCGAGTGGTAGTGCCCGCCCTTGATGCCGCCCCCGGCGGGCATGCGCACCACCACGGGTGAGCTGTACTCGCCGCCCGAGCGGTAGCGCATCTTGGCCAGCTCGTTCACGATCTGGTCGAACGCCGGGTACACGTAGTCGGCGAATTGGATCTCGGCCACCGGGCGCAATCCGTACAGCGCCATGCCGATGGCACAGCCCACGATGCCGTTCTCTGCCAACGGTGTGTCGATGCAGCGGTCGGGACCGAACTCCTCGTGTAGGCCCACGGTGGCGCGGAATACGCCGCCGAAGCGACCCACGTCTTCGCCCAGCACGACGACGCGGTCGTCCCGACGCATCTCCACGCGTAGGCAATCCGTGATGGCTTGGATGATGTTCAGCTCGGCCATGTCGGGCCGGGATTACGCCAGCCGTTGTCGGGAATTTCAAGCGCGGATCGGGCCTTTTTCTCGGGAATTTGCCTCATTTTCGTTTATGGCGACGGCTGGTTCCGCTTATGACTGGCGGTCCGGCGCCGTGTTGAAATGACCCGGCCGTCCCTCGGGCGCGCAGCGGGCGAGCTGCCAACACGAGGGAGGCGCGTCGCACCTCCGTCTGGGTGGGCGGTCCAAGTCGTGGCATACAATCCACCCCTTGATGCTCGCCACGCTTGCCCTGCTTGCCCTTTGGGCCGCCGAACCACCGGCGTCCGTCAGTCCATGCGGCGCCATTCGCGAGGCCGAGGTTCATTTCAGCATCGACATGCGCATCTCGGGGCGAAAGTTCTTCATCCCCTTCAGCGGCTTCTTCCACAGCGAGGCCGACCTGGTGATGGACGCCAGCCCACAGGAGGGCGGCGTGCAACTGTCCCTGCGCAAGCCCCTGCGTCCGCCCTATACCCTGCAGTCGTTGGGGCGCACCGGGACCGAAATGCAAGCCCGCGTGATGGCCACCTCCGACGAGGAAGGCCTGTCCGCCGGGAGCGCGGCGCTGGCCCAGTACGTGCGCCAGCAGCCAGAGTTGGAGAAGACCATCGCGCCCGAGCGGCGCAAGCCCGTGTCCTTCGTGTACGAGGCGCCGCCCGCGGGCAAGTTCCAGTTCGTGGTGGGCCGGGACGGGCGCCTGGCGCGCACCGGGCTGCGCAACGATGTGAAGGCCAAGGCAGCGCGGGCCACGGAGACCTATCCGTTCGTCTACGAGGCACTGGCCCGTGCTCTGGGGCTTCTCGCCTCGCCGTCCATCGACGTCCCCGCCGGTGTGACCAGCTTCTCGTTGCAGAGCCCCGAGGCGCAGGCGGCCGTGATCCTGGGCCAGGTCTGCGGAACCCTCGTGCCCAGGCTGAAGGGTGACGTGGCGCTGGTGCAGAAGGAGCCGTTTGCGGTCGCGGTCACCGGCACGCGTGCCGAGGACGGGACGGTCACGCTGGAGGGCAAGGCCAGTCCGCAGTTGCCGCTCAAGGACGACTTGCTGCTGACGTCGTTCACGTTTACGCGACGCCTTTGCGCCGACGGGACGCCCCTGGCCACGGCCGTGGAGATGCAAGTGCGCGGTCAGCAGGACAACGGCGGCAGGGTCAGTCTCTCGGTGGTGTTCAAGTAGATGTCGTTCTGGGGCGACCACGCGCCCTCCCGTCGCTGCGCCTGGATCGATCAGCTACGCGGATGGGCGGTCATCGTGATGATCGAGGTGCACTGCCTCAACGTGTGGTTGGCCGGCGGGCTGCTGCCCAGGTGGCTCGACTACATGAACGGCTTAGTGGCCCCCAGCTTCATCCTGTGCGCGGGCTACAGTCTGGTCCTCAGCACCTTCCGCGCGGACGGAACCCTGCGACCCTTCGCGCCCACGGCTCGCCGCTTGGCCGTTATCCTGTTGTGCGGGTACATCCTGCACGCGCCCGGCATGCGCTTGGTGGACTTCACATTGCTGGTCACGCCGCAGCGTCTCCGCGAGCTGGCCACCTTCGATGTCCTCCATTGCATCGCCGTGTCGCTCCTGGTGCTGCAGGGACTGGCACGGCTGGTGCGGCGGCCACGCGTCTTCGCTGTGGTCGCGCTCGCGCTGGGTGTGGCGGTGGCCTGGGCAGCGCCGCACCTGTGGGCGCCGGGCGTGGCCGACGGCTGGTGGTTGCCGGTGCGCGGAATGGTGAACGGCAACATGGACAGGGGCGTGCGCGCCCTGTTCCCGCTCTTCCCCTGGTTGTCCTTCGCGGCCTTTGGGGCCGTGCTGGGCGTGCTGTACCGCGAGCTGCGCGTGACCGCGCGCGCTGACCGCGCCCTCTGGAGCGAGGCCCAGTGGCTGTTGGCCATGGCGGGCCTGGGCCTGGCGCTGATCGGGTGGGCGTACACCGCGCGCGGTTGGCTTTGGCACGGTGGTTGGCCGCCGGCCGAGGCGGCGCGTCTGCACAACACCACGCTGCCCAGCGTGTTGCAGCGGGCGGGCGTGGCCTTGCTGGCGGGCGCCGCGCTGGGCGGCATCGACCGGCTCCGGCGTCGCTGGCCCGGTCCCAACCTGGTGGAGACGGCCAGCCGCGAGTCCCTGCTCATCTACATGCTCCACCTGCTCCTCATTTTTCGCCTCATGCTGGCCGCGGGCGTGCGGATGCGCACGGGCTGGGATCGGCACAGCCAGGCATGGGGCGGCTCGCTGGGGCTGACGGTCCTGGTGATGTCCATCAGTCTGGCCGTCGCTCTGCTGTGGCAGCACCTGCGCACCACGCCCGCGCGGACGGCCAAGTTGACCAGGGTGGGCCTGGCAGCGGTGGGGGCGTATTTCGTGCTCGGCGGCTGGTTCACGGTGAGCTACTTCATCCGTCACCCCGAGGAGGCCCGCGAGCCCTACCTCTTCATCGACTGGGCCCGGACGCGCAAGGGCCTGCCGCCCCTGCCGCCCGAGGGGCCAGCCGTCTAGCTACCTCAGGGAGCGGGCGCAGCCGGAGGCGGCGGAGGTGGTGGGGGAGGCGGAGGTGGTGGGGGCGGTGGCGGAGGAGGTGGCGGTGGCGGCGGTGGCGGCGCGGCTGGCGGCAAGGCAGGCGCGGAGACCGGCTGGACCGTGCCTTGCGTGGCGGGGGGCGTTTGGCTCGCGCGCGAGCAACTCTTCGTGCACGCCGGCGTCAGCACCGCGGCAAGCAGCAGCGTGGTGAGGAGCGATCGGCCCTTGCTCATGGCCCGGCAGTGTAGCTCAATCCCCGGCGCCGGCCCGGTCGCCCACGGAAACCGGCGGTCAGCGTCTCTCAGAGGGTGTCTGAAAAACTGACTTCGCGTCGAGGTGGGCGAGCAAGGGAATGCCGCGAGGCCGGTACCCGAGCGACTTGACCGAAAGACAGTGCCAACGAATCGAGCCCCAGCGAGACCACCATCCACGTCACGATGATCGGCTTCGCAGACTGGCTCAAGAGTAGGACCCACCGAACACGGAACAGGCCGCAAGGGGTATCCGAGGTTCGGAAAATCAATCTCACCCCCAGCCCCTCTCCGGGACGGCCCGGGACGGAGAGGGGTTGGGGGTGAGGTCAACCCCTTCCGTGGTCGCCGGTGCTGCTCCTCATTCGCCCTTCTCGCCCCGTATCCCTCGCGCCCAGTCCACTTTCAGACACGCCCTCGGCGCGTTCAGCGAAAGTCGCGCGACCACGTCTCCTGCACGGCTCCATCGACCAGCGGCTGGAAGCCGTCGGCCTTGATGGTGATGACGCCGTCACGGTTCTGGACTGCCCCCTCGATGATCAAGGCACCGTGACCCAGGATGATCGTGCGCCCGCGTGCGAACGCATCGGGGGTGACGACCGCATTGGCGAAGCCGGTTTCGTCTTCCAAGGTGACGAAGATGAAACCCCGGGCGGTGGAGGGGCGTTGGCGTACCACCACCAAGCCCGCCACCCGAACCCGCTCGCCATCCGGCCTGTGCGCCAACTGGGCCGCGGTCAGGACACGGTCCCGCGCCAGTTGCGCACGCAAGAAGGCGAGGGGATGGGGACCCGTGGTCACCGCGGTGGTGCGCAGGTCGGTCAGCATGTCTTCCTGGGCATCGGTCTCGGGCAAGGGCGACTCGTCCGTCTCGGGCACGCGCGCAAAGAGCTCACCCGACCGTCCCAGCGCCTCCACCTGCCAGAGGGCCTCGCGCCGGCCCACGCCTAGCGAAGCGAACGCCCCCACCTCGGCCAGCGTCCCGCACACCTGGGCCGGCGCGCCCACCCGTGCCCGAAAATCCGCCAACGAGTCGAACGGCCGCCGTAGCCGTTCCTCCACGAT
>JAEXQJ010000143.1 GCA_023438785.1 Pseudomonadota bacterium | reverse complement strand
CCGGCGAATCGCGCACCGGCCCCGCCCGCTGCCGCACCTGCGCCCGTGGCTGCGCCCGCGCCCGCGCCGGCGCCCGCTCGCCTGGTCCACATACGCGTGGACAGCGTGCCCAGCGCGGCCCGTGTCGTGCGGGTGGCCGACGGTGTCGTGCTGGGGACCACGCCGCAGGTCATGGAATTGCGCGCGTCAAGTCAACCGCTGCGCATCCGCCTGGAGAAGGAAGGCCACCTGCCGGCCATGCACGAGCTGAGCCTGGAAGCCGACGGCGAGGCCCACATCGCGCTCGAGGCCGAGGAGACCGAGCCCAAGGTCGCGCCGGGCAGAAAGCGCCCCGAGAAACACTCGGAAAAGCGCTCGGACGAGCCGGCCAGCGGTGACGAGCCGGCCAAACTTTGACCCAGGGGTTCACCGCCTCCCAGCGAAATTCGCTGCTCTCGGCGCTGCCCACCCTGGGCCAAGGGGAAGGCCTTCCGCTCTAGTGGTGCCCTTGGCAGCCGGCGCATCCGGCTCCGCAGCCACCGCCACCCATCAAGTCCTCGGGGGTCGCGGCGCGCACTTCGACGACTTTGACGTCGAAGTTCAAGGTCGCGCCGGCGAGCGGGTGGTTGGAATCGATGGTGACGTTTTCCTTGTCGGTGGCCACCACGGTCAGGATGCGCGTGCCCTCGGGACCGCGCGCCTGGAAGTGCATCCCCACCTCCACGTCATCCACCGGGAAGGTCTCACGCGGAACCTTCTGCACCAGCTCTTCGTCGCGATCGCCGTAGCCCGCCGCCGGCGGAATGGAGACCTTGAACTCGTCACCGGGCGACTTGCCCTCCAGCTCTTTTTCCAAACCCGGAATCATGGTTCCCGAGCCCTGCACGAAGGTCAAAGGCTCCTCGCCCGCCGACGAATCCAGCACTACACCCTTATCGTCCGTGAGCGTGTAGTGAATCGTAACGACGGTCTGATTGGCAATCTGCATGTCCACCTCTACGGTCAGGATACCCGTTCATCCTCGCGTTTTCGACGAAACTTCGCTCGCCAGACAGCGCAAATGCCCCGTGGCTCGTCGACGGAATCCCCTTCTTCGGCAAGAACACCAGGTGGACCTTGCGTGCCGCGAGGTGGCCAGCCGCACTTTCGCGCAGTGAGGGATCGACGCCAGCCAAACCGGCGCGCGAGCCCGGGGATCTGACAGGGCGCTACCAGTGATCCTTGCGCACCAGATCGGAATGCGCCTTGCGCTGGAACGGGCGAGGCTCGCCCGCCGGGTAACCGAGCGGCGTCATGGCAAGGATGCGCACGCTGGCAGGGACGCCCAGGATTTCCTTGGCCTTGTGCTCGTCGAAGTTGCAGACCCAGCAGGTGCCCAGGCCCTCCTCCGCGGCGGCCAGGATGACGTGATCCATGGCGATGGCCGTGTCCAGCTCGGCGGCGTTGAAGCCGTCGGCGCGCACCCAACCCTCACCAGGCAGGGCGCAGGCGGCCAGGATGACGGGCGCGCTCCAGAACCACTCGCGCTGATAGGCGGCCTGGAGCTTGTGGCGCGTCTCCTGATCGGTGATCACGATGAAGCGGAAGGGCTGCAGGTTGCACGCCGAGGGCGCCACGCGGGCCGCGTCCACCACCCGGTGCACGACATCTTCGGGCAAGTCCTCGGGCTTGTAGGCACGAATGCTTCGGCGAACGCGAATCAGCTCTTGAAAGTCCATGGTCCCCCTCTTGCCGGCGATCAGTGAGTGCCGGCGCGGACAGTAGCAGCACCGTCCGCCGAATCACAGACCACCAGGAAGCCCTGGCCCGCGTAGGTGGGCCGAACCGTGGGCGGGCGCAGGCGCGGGTGCGTGAAGAAGCGCACCAGCCCCTCGGCATACCAGCGGCTGCGATCACGCCAGGTGCGCCCGAGGACACGCAGCACCAGGCCCAAATTCAGCAGCCCGGCCACGGCCAGCAGGGGGAGGGACAGCAAGGCCCGACCCAGGCGCCGGCGCGTCCAGGCCCGCCGCAGATGCAGGGCCACGATGCGTTCGAAGCGAAACCGCCAGCGCGGTGTGGTGTGCACCATGCGCCCGCCCGGCCGCAACCGCAATGCCATGCGCTCGACCGCCGCGGCCGGATCGCCCAGCGCCCAGATGACGTTCACGCTCGCAATGCGATCGAATCCCTCACCGTCGCCGTCGAGAGCGTCCTCCAGCGAACTGTGGACGAAGCGGAAGCCGCCCGGCCAGGAGGCGCGCCGCCGGGCCCGCGTCACCATGCCGGTGGACGAATCCACGCCCACCACCTGCACGTCCGGATGCCGCAAGGCCAGGCGCGCCGCCAGGGCGCCCGTGCCGCAGCCCGCGTCCAGCACGCGCATGCCGGGCCGCAGATCCAACTCCGCCACCACCTCGTCCAGCATGTCTTGGTAAGGTCCCAGGTCGGACACCAAGTCGTAGCACGCGGCGTAGAGATTCCAGTTCATCCCCACCCCTTGCATAGCAGAGCCGCGGGCTATCTGCGCGTGCCTGACACTTCCTGATACAATCCGCCAATTCCTTCCCCCACCCACAGCGAGGGGTCATGAAGCGCGAATCCAGTCAGACCAGTGCGCGAGTCAGTGATTCGGCCGAAGCGGTCAACGACAAGCTGGCCCTTGCTCTTCGAGAGGCTGAGAACCAGACCGATGACGAACGGGCCTGGGACGCTCTCGAGGCCGCCGCCAGCGAGACCCAGAAGCCCGACGAGGTCGCGGCCCTGTACCAGAAGGTCATTCGGCGCGAATTGGGCGCCGCGGGCGTGACCCGACTGGGCCGCCGCGCCCTGCGCTTCTCCGAGGAATGGTTCGCCGGCGACACGAATCGCATGGTGGATCTGCTGAACCACGTGCTGGCCGCGGATCCCGAGGCCGACTGGGCGCTCGAACGGCTCAGCCTGGTGTTGTCGGTTCAGCAGCGCTGGGACGAGTTGCTGCAGGCCTACGACAAGGCCCTGGCGGGCTTGGCCGACGGGCCGCGGCGCCGGCTCTTCCTGCACGAGGCGGCCCAGGTGGCCGCCGACTCGGGTGCCATCGAACGGGCCGCGGTCTACCTACAGGCGCTCTTCGCCGCGACGCCCAGCGCGGACGACGTGGCTGCCACTTTGGAGCGCACGCTGGAGCGCCTGGGCCAATGGCCGGCCCTGGCCGAGGTGCTGGCCAGGCGCATCCCGCTGCTCTCCGGCAACGAGGCCGATCAAGTGCGGCAGCGGCTGGCGGGCATCTGCTTCGACAAGCTGGGCGAGGCCGAAAGGGCGTTGGACGAGCTCGCCCGCATCTTGCGTGGTGGCCTCATCGGCGATGACAGCGCGGTTTGCACCCTGGCGGAACGCATTCTGGGTGCGCCCGAGGTGGCCAAGCCGGTTCGACTGAGGGCCCTCGATCTGCTGCGCAAGCGGCACAACCAGATGAATCGCCCCGAGCGCGCGGTGGCGGCCCTGCGCGCGGCCCTGGCCTTCGCCGACGGGGACGAGCGCAAGGCGCTGACCCGCGAGGCCGCGGACACCCTCTTCTACAAGGGTGATGCGGCGGCGGCGCGCGAACAAACCGTCGAGCTGCTGGCGCTGGAGCCTGACGAAGCCGCCCTGCGTGCGCGACTGAAGTACCTGGCCGAGGTGACCCAAGCCCCCGAGGCCTACGGGCGAGGGCTGCTGGCCGCCGCCCAGGCGACCCAGGATGCGGGCCTGCGCGTGTCGCTGTGGCTGGAGGCGGCCCAGATCAAGGACGCGGAGGATCCCGACCAGGCGTCGGCCCTCTATCGTCGCGTGGCCGAGGATGAGGCGGCCCGACCCGAACAGGTTCTGGCGGCCCTGCGCCGCCTGGCCGTGCTGCTGGCCGGCGATGAGCACGCGGCCGAACGTCTGGACATCTTGGAGCGCGAGGCCGTGCTGGAGAGCGTGCCGGGCGTGCGTCGCGGTCTGCTCGGCGAGGCGGCGCGGCTGGCCGCGGGTCGCGGTGAGCTCGATCGCGCCCTCAAGCTCTGGGAGAAGCGCCTGCAAGCGGATCCCGAGGACCGCAAGGCCATGGTGGCGGTCATTGACTTGCTTGCGGGTGCCGGCCGCTGGGCCGAGTTGGTGGCGGCGCTGCGCCGACGTGCGGCCACGGGTGTGCCCGAGGTGCAAAGACGGGCCGATCTGATGCGCGTGGCGCTCATCGAACGCGAGCACCTGGGCCAGGCGGATAAGGCCATCGCGGCCCTTCAGGAGGTTCTGGCCCTGTGCCCCGACGATCGCGAGGGCACGGCCACGCTGGCCGATCTATTGGCCCAGTGCGAACGCTGGCCCGAGTTGGTCGCCTTGGGCGGCGAGGCGTCCAGCAAGGACGAGAGCCGGCTGGTCGGTTTGCTGGTGCGCCTGGGCGACGTGGGCCGCACGCGGCTCGGCGACGGCAAAGCCGCGGTCGGGTTCTACGCGCGCGCCCTGGGCAGCAACCCGGGGGCCGCCGAGGCCCGCACGGGGCTGTGGGCCTTGCTGGAGGACGAGGCCGCCCGCCCGGGCGCCACGCAGTCTCTGCTGCGCGCTTTCACGGCCACCGGCGATTGGCGCGACCTGCTGCAGCTGCTGCCCCACCGTCTGGCCTTGGCCGACAACGATCGCCAGCGTGCCGACCTGCTGGCCGAGGCCGCGAGCCTGGAGGAACAACGCGCTGGCAACCCGGAGCAGGCCCTGCAGCACATGGCCGCGGCCCTCCGCCTAGCGCCCGAGGACGGGCGGCTGGAGAATGAGGTGCTGCGGCTGGCCGGGCTGGTCTCCGGCTGGCCCACCGCGCTCGAATCCCTGGCCGCGGCGGCGGCCGCGACTCCCGAGGGCTCGGCGCGCTCGGTGCATCTGCGCTTGCTGCAGGCCCGACTCCTGGACGAAAAGTTGGGCGACAAACCCGCCGCGCTGGAAGCGGCGCAAGTGGCCCTGCGCGGAGCGGCCGATTCGCGTGAGGCCCGCCTCATGGTGGCGCGCCTGTCTGCCCAAACCGGCGCCTGGACCCAAGCGGCCGAGGCCGCCCTGGCCGAGCCCTTCTCGCCCGATCTGCTGACCAGTACGCTCCTGCCCACGCTGGAGAAGATGGCCGCCGAGGCGCCCGAGCCGAGCGAGGCCTATCGCCAGTTGGGCCTGGCCATGGCGACCGCGGTGGCCAACCGGCCCACCCTGCCCGCGGCGTTCGCGCGCCTGATTGAGGAGCGCACGGCCGACTACCCGACGAACGATCCCGATTGGGCCTACCGCGCTCTCGTGCGCGCCACGGACCGCGATCCCACCTATTTGCCCGCGCTGCAACACCTGGCCCGCGCCCAGAAGGCGCAGGGTGGCCGGCCGTTGGTGCAGACGTTGATGAAGATCGCCACGCTGGCGCCGCGCGATTTGGACGTGACCATCGAGGCCGCCGACCTGGCGCAGACGCTTCAGGATCCGGAGCTGGCGCGCGGCAGCCTGGCCTTGCTCTTCGATCGCTCGGCCCAACTGTTGCGCCTGGGTTTGCCTGCCGAGGGCCAGAGCACGCCCATGCAGGGCTTGCTGCGTGCCGTGGACGGCCTGGTGGGCCTGCTCCTCGGCACACAGGAGCGCGCGGACGCGCAGCGGGCCTTGGAGGTCCTGGTCGACGCGACACGCCTGCCCGTGCCGCCCGAGGATCTGCACACCCTGCGCGTGCGCGCTGGCCAGCTCGCTCAGGATGTGGACAAGGCGACGGCGCGCGATATCTATCGCCACCTCGTCGAGGAGGAGCCGCGCAACCGCGAGGCCATCGAGACTTTGGCGCGGCTGTTCGAGGAGGCCGAGCTGCACTCCGAGCTGCTGGATCTGCGCCGACGCGCGCTGGAGCTGGAACGCGCACCTGAGCAGCGTTTGGCCGCCCGCCTGGAAATCAGCCGCGTGGCCGAGCTCATCGAGGGGCGCGCGGGACGCTTCGAGACCCTGATGGCCAATTTGGAGGAATCGCCCGGGCACCCCGCCACCGTCGAGGCCCTGTCCAACCTCATGTGCGCCCGCAGCCGCCAGGCCGAGTTGGCCGACATCCTGGCTGCCCAGGCACGCAAGCTGGAAAACCGCGACGAGAGCGCGGCGGCGGTTCGGGTGTGGTCGCAGGTGGCTGCGTTGGCCGAGTCGCCGCTGGCCGACAGCGCACGCGCGATCACGGCCTATGAGCGCATCGCGACCCTGGAGCCCAACCCCGCGGCCCTGGAGGCTTTGGCCCGCCACTACACCTCGTGTGGCGAGCCCCTCATGGCGGCGCAGTGGTTGGAGCAGCGGATCTCCGTGGGCACGGCCGCTGACCGACGTCAGTCTGCCGCCGCCCTGGCCCGCGCCTATCAGGCCGCCGGTCAAGGGCACCGCGCGGTGGCCGTGCTGGAACGCGTGTTGGCCGAGGACGGCTCCGCGGACGAGCTGTGGGCCCTGCTGGCCGACCTGTACCGCCAAGGCCAGCGCTGGGAGGCCCTGGTGCGCGTGCTGGGCGAGCGCGCCAGCCACACGGACGACCACGCCGTGCTCACGACCTGCGCGCGCGAAGCGGTTCAGGTGTGTACCGACAGGCTGAACGCGCCCGAACGCGCCCTGCCCGTGCTGGAGCGTGCGGTGGCCGTGGTGCCGGGCGATCGGTCATTGCGCCTGGCCCTGGCCGAAGCCCTCCGCCTCACGGGCCGCGTGGCCGAGGCGCGCGCGCTGCTCGAAGGCCTCATCACGGAGTACGGCCGCCGTCAATCGCGTGAACGGGCGCTGCTGCACCACCAGGCCGCCCTGGCGGCCCGTGCCGAGGGCAACCTGGCCCTGGCCCGCGAGCACCTGGAGCAAGCCGCCGCCGTGCTCATCGACCACGCGGAGGTGCAGCTCTCGCTGGCCGAGGTGGCCGAGCAGATGGGTGACCAGGAGCGCGCCGAGAAGGCGTACCGGTCGCTCCTGGTGCTGGCCCGCCGCGGTCAGGGCGACGACACCATCACCGCGGGTGAGGTCTTGCTGCGCTTGCGGCGCGTGGCCTTGGCCCTGGGCCGTCCGGAGAGCGCGGGAGAATCCCTGGACGCGGCCATCGGCCGTGCCCTGCACTCGCCCAACGAAGCGCGCCGGGTGCAAGCCGCTCTGCTGGCCGGAGGGGAGAAGGACACGCTCCTCGCCCTGCTGGCCAGGCGACGAGCCGCCGTGGCCAACGGCGCCGAAGAGGCCACCGTGGTGTGCGAGCTGGCCGACGCCCTGGACCAGTTGGGCCAGCCCGAGCAGGCGCTCGACTCGGTTCTCAAGCTGCTGGAGAAGGTCCCGGACAGTACACCCGCGCACAACCAGGCGCGCGCGCTGGCCAGGAAGCTGGGTCAGTCGGCCCACTACCTGGACGCGGTGACAAAGGCCACGGATCAACTGCGCCGAGCCGACGACGTGGGCCGGCTGTCCGATCTGCTCCTGCGCGCGGCCGAGGCGGCTGAGCAGGACGTGCACGATCCGGCGCGGGCCACGGCCCTGTTCCGCCGCGCCGAGCAGGTGGGTGTACGCGCCGCCGAGGCGCTGAGTGGTTTGGCCCGGCTGGCGCTGGCCACGAGCGACGAGGCGGAATCGCGCCGAGCCGTGAACCAACTGCGCCGCCTGGCGGGCCAAGCCACCGCCAAGGCCGAGAAGGCCGACCTGCTGTATCGACTGGCGGCCTGCCAGCTCGGCCAAGCGGACACGCGGGCCGAGGGACTGCAGGCCCTGGCCCAGGCCATCGACTTGGCCGCCGATCTGACCCGCGCCACGGCGCTGGTTCAGGCGGCTCAGGTTCCCGATGCGGAGCTGGCCTCGGTGATGCCGGTTTACGAGAAGGTGGCGCGAGGCTCGGGCGACGAGCGCGTGCTGCTCGATTTCCTCGAGCGGCGTGCGGCTCTGCCCGGCGCGCGCATGGACGATCTGCGCGAGGCGGTGGAGCTGGCCCACTCGTTGGGTGAGGGCGCACGTGCCGAAGCCCTGCTCGCTCGCGCCATCGAGATCAGCCGCGACACCGTGGGCGTGCGTGAGGCCACGTGGGCGGTGCTGGATCTGGTGCGCCGCCTGCGTGGTCGCGGTGACGTGGTGGGCGCGGCGCGCGTGCTCGAAGAGGCCCGCGAGGCCTGGGCCAATCCCCGCCTGGCGCCGGTGGTGCGCGACATGGCGCGCGCCGCCGCCGAGCACCCCGACACGGCCAACGTGGCCGCGCGCCTGCTCGAGCACCTGCGCACCCTGTATCCCACGGACCGCGAGGTGTGGGAGCCGCTCCTGCGCCTGCACGCCAACCTGGGCAACCGCGAGGCCTTGGAGGCTCTGGCCCAGGAGTTGGGCGCCAAGCTGATGGGCCGCGCCGATCGCAACGCGGTTCGCATGGCATGGGCCGGGTTCCTCATGGCCCAGGGCGCGGGCGACGAGGCCACGTCCGTGCTGCGTGACGTGCTCACCGAGGAGACGGGGCATCCCGAGGCCCTGGGTCTGCTGGCCGACCTGTACGAGAAGGCCGGCAACGTGAACGACGCGGTGGCGCTGCTCTCGGAGGCGCTCTCGAGCGGGGAAGGTGCGGCGGCGGGCGCGGGACGCATCGCCCTGACCCGACGCTTGGCCAACCTGCTCCGGCACGCCGATCCCGAGCAAGCCAAGGCCATCTACCGCGCCACCCTGGCCGGCCCCATTGACGACCCGACCACCCGGCGCGAGCTGCAGGCCAGTTTGGCCGAATTGCTGACTGCCGAGAGCGAGCAGGCCGAACGCGCGGCCGTCTTGGAAGCCCTCTTGGCTGAAGAGGCCGGCCCCGAAGCCGCCGCCCACGCCCTGCGCCTGGCCGAGTTGCGCGCCCACCTGGCGGACGAGGCGGGTACGCGGCGCGCCCTGGAAATGGGCCGCGAGAAGTGCCCCGAGGACGCGGCGATCTTCCAGCGCCTGGGCCAGCTGTACATAGATCGACAGCTATGGCCCGACGTGGTGACCCTGATGGCGGGCGAGGCGGCCCGCCAGACCGACCGGGCCAAGAAGGCCAAGATCTTGCGGCGCGCGGCACGCATTCAACGCGAGCGCATGCACGACGAGCGAGGTGCCACCGAGACGCTGCGACAGGCGGTGGCTGCCACGCCTGACGATCTGGACGTCCTTCGCGAGCTGACCGCGACCTGGCTGAGTGCCGGTGATTCGGGCGCGGCCGTGGCGGCGGTGGGCGAAGCCCTGGAGGGCAGCCAACCCGCCACCCGTCCGGCCCTGCTGCACCTGCGCGCGGAGCTGCACACCGGCCGCGAGGATCATGCGGCCGCGGTGGCCGACTTGGAGGAGGCCTTCGCCCTGGGCGATTCGGCCACCGCCCCTGCCTTGACCGAGGCCCTGTCGCGCCTGACTGCCGCCGCCGCGGCTGCCGGTGACGTACCCACGGCGCGCAAGTCCACCCTGCGCTTGGCCGAGGTCCTGCGCGCGTCCGGCGACGTGGCTCAGGCCGACCAACTGCTCTTCCACTGGATAGACGTGAACCCCGATGACCGCGAGGTTCTGCACAGCATGCGGGAGCGCTTCGAGGCCGACGAGCGCTGGGACGCGGCCGCCAACGTGTGGGCCCGTCTGGTTCACATGGAGGAGGGCGAGGCCAAGGCTCACGCGGTGCTGGCTATGACCGATGCCTGCGAGAAGCTGGGACGCGGGGCCGAGGCCATACCGTGGCTACAAGGCGTCCTCAGCCGCATGCCCGATCACCGAGACCTGCAAGGACGTCTGGCCGGGCGGCTGCAATCCAACGGTCAGATCGTCGAGGCGGCCCGGTTGAGCAGCCAAATGGCCGACGGCGAGCCCGACGAGGATCAGCGCCACGCGATGTGGGTCCAGGCGGCCCAGACCCTCGCCGAGGCGGGCGAATGGGCCGACGTGGTGGCGGCGCTGGACAAGGCGACCGCGCTGCGCCCGGCTGATCGCGCGGCGTGCGCCTTGCTGGTGGATGCCTGCCTGGCCGCGGGGAACCTCAATCGCGCCTCCGAGGTGCTCGACGGCCTCCTGGCCGATGCCAAATCCCTGCGCTCCGAGGAGCTGGCCACGTTGTTCCAGCGCCAGGCGCACCTGGCTGCGGCGGTCGGGGACGCGACGGCACAGCTTCAGTCGCTCAAGAAGGCCATGGAAACGGACCGCAAGAATCTAGCCATCGCGAACGAGGTGGCCGATCTGGCGGAGGCCGCGGGTGACAACGAGCTGGCCATGCGCGCCCTGCGCGTCATCGCGGCGAGCCCCGTCAAGGATGCCAAGGCCATCGGCATGGCCTATTTCCGTCAGGGCCGAATCGCGCACAAGATGCGGGAGAAGGCCCGGGCCATCATCTTCCTCAAGAGGGCTTTGCAGGAAGACCCTGAGCACACCGAGGCGCGGCGCCTGCTCGACACCCTCAAGTAGCCGGCCCGGCAGCCTTCTGCGCTACACTTCCCGCATGGGCGGGATGGCGTGGTTGTTGTTGCTGATGGCGGTCAAGGGTGCGAGCGGCGACGCGGCAGAGGCGGAGACGTGGGTCGGGCAATACGTCCAGGAAGGTCTGCGCCAGGTGCCGCTCTCCGGAAAGAAGGAGGTGCACACCGAGACCTTCGTGGTCGCGCAGGTGCGCCGATCCGACGGCCAGCTCGACTTCACCGAACATGTCTGTCGCATCCAGGTGCGCCCGGTTAAAGGGGTCACGGTCACCATGAGCCCGAACACCATCGCGCACTTACCCCCCACCAAATTCACGTTGAGTGTTCATGACGGTCAGGTGAGCGGAGGGCCGTGGACCAGCGGCTGGGGCGCGGAGGACCTGGATCGCGACGGCCACCCCGGCGTCACGGTGCACGTGGGCGGCACGTTCTGTTCGGGCGACCTATACGTCTCCAGCGAGACGCGGACCTCTCTGACCTCGGGGCAGATCAAGGATTCGCAGCTCAGCGGCCTGCTGAGCGGCCTGGTTCGCCAACGCGTGCTCGGCGCGGACGGACTGTGCCTGCGGTCCATGGCCGGCGATAGCCAGGAGGTGCAGATGGGAACCATCGCCTATCGCCGCGTTGCCAGCGACACCACCTGTCAGTCACTGGCCGGCAAGCCCTGGCCCGTGCACGCCGCGCCCGTCAAGGGCACTTCCAGCAAGTAGCCTAATCCTGCGGTCTTCTTGACATATTCTTGGACTGTCCGAACCTATTGGACATGGCTAGCAAGAGCACAAGCAAGGCCTCGGTGAAGAGTCAGTCCAGTGGGTCGGCAGCCGCCAAGCCCAAGGCGCCTGCGCCGCACAAGCCCAGCCAGGAAGAGATCGCGCTTCGCGCGTACGAGATTCATCAACGCGAGGGCGGCTCGGAGGTGGAGAACTGGCTCCGCGCCGAGCGTGAGCTGACGGGGCGCGGTCAGCGCTAGCCCATCAACGCCGCCAGGGGTTGGCTCGGCCGTCTGCGCGCGTCCGAGTGGGAGGATAGACTGCGCTCGGCGGCGGCCCGAGCGAGAGCGAGGCGCGCCTGCAAGCGGGCGCGGCGGCTGATCACCTCGGGTCGGGAGCCGCGGCAGGCGTCGGAAGCGAAACCGCCTGGCGCGCGGATTCGCCGCCGCTGAAGAGACTGCCCAGGGCCACCGCAAAGAGGCCGCACAGGGCGAAGAGGGCCATGTTGCTCGCCACGGGCTGATGGCCAGCCACGCCCACTAGGATGAGCCCGTAGGCCAGCAAGCGAGACGAGCCCGGCCCGACCAGGCACCCGGCGGCCGCGGCCGAAAGCCCGGTCACCGCGGCCACCAGGAGGCCAGCGTAGAGCCAGCCCGCCGGCGAGGTCAGCGCCGGCAGATCCAGTCGAAAACCATAGAGGGCGATGAGCTGAACCGCGCCGAAGTGGCGAACCACTGCCCACGACGACGCGCCCAGGGCCAGAGAGCCCGCCAGCGCGGCCAGGGCCAGACGCCAGCCACGGCAGGGCCGGGGTAGCAGCAGTGCCACCGAAAGCGCCGCGCCCACCAGGGCCAGCAGATCAGCCGCGCGCACCAGCTGTCCCGCCAACCCGGGCGCCCAGGGACGATTGTCCAGGAAGAGAGCCGCGGCCTGCAGCACGCCCGGGAAGGCCAGCAGGCTCACGCCCAGCTTGGCACGCCCGGGCCCGGGTGCCCGCAGAAGGCCGACCACCAAGAACAGCGCGAGGAAAGCGCGGCTGATCTGCAGGTGGGCCAAGAAACGGCCGTTCCCGTCCGCGGAAGACACGCCGAGCCCGGCCAGCACCACGAAGAAGAGGGCCACCGCGCTCACCGTGATGCGCATGGAGCGCGGAAACAGAGTCTCGCCGCGCAAGGCCCGCACCAGGGCCGTGACGATGAGGACCAGGCCGAGCACGCCGCCCAGATTGGCCGCGAATGCCCCCGTGTCCCACAGAACGCGCGCCAAGCAGGACGTGCTCTGGGCAGGCAGAAAGACGTGGGCAGCCAAGCGATAGAGCAGCAGGTCCGCCAGCGCCGTCAGGGCCAGCACGCCAGTCAGATTGGGCTGAAGCGGCATTTCCATCAGTATAGTGGGTCCAACCCCATTTCACCCGCACCAGGCCGCAACGACGAAGATTGAGTGTTAGCCTGGTCCAGCCGCATGCATTTTCTGAGCGCTCTTGGCACATGGTTTCTCGTCGCGGCTGGCGAGCCCGCGTTCACCGTGGCGTTGGATCCGGGCCACGGAGGCTCGAACCGGGGCGCGCCCACCATGCAGGCCGGCCAGTTCGAGAAGCACCTGACGCTCACTCTGGCCAAACGCATCCAACAAAACCTGGCCAGCGAGCCGGGCCTGCGCGTGGTGCTGTGCCGCGATCGAGACGTGCTGGTGCCCGTACGCACGCGCGTACGCTGCGCGAACCAGGCCGGGGCGCGTCTGTTCATCAGCCTCCACGCCAATGCCGTCCGCCCCGAGAGGCCGCCGGGCAGCCAGCACGGCTTCGAGATCTACGTCTTGCCCGTGGCCGACGTGGAGCAGGAGGCGACGCAAGCCGCCCTGCTGGAGGAGGACGACACGGATGCCGCGTGGGCCGGTCACCGCACGCGCCAGACCGCGGCCGAGACCCTGGCCGCGGCCCGCCGGATACGCTGGCGCCTGGCCGACGCCCTGGGCGAAGACCGCGACGGGGGCATCAAGCAAGGGGGCGCCACGCTGGATGTGTTGCTGGGCCTGCGCATGCCGGCCGTGCTGGTGGAGGTGGGCTACCTCGATCACCCCGAGGAGGGGCCCTATCTGCTATCGCCCGAGGGTATCAAGACCATCGCGTCCGCGCTGGCCGGGGCCATCACCGATCTGCGCAGCCGCGAGGCACGCGGCCACAAGGATCCCATGGCCACGGCCCCCGAAGCACGCCGCCGGTTCAGCGCCGAAAACAAGAAGCCCTGAGACCAGACGGATCACCGCCCGTCGCCGAGGTCTCTCTCAGCCAACCGCGGGATTCGAGGGGCGCCGCAAGCGCGAAAAGAACGACTTGAGTAAGGCCGCGCCCTCGGCAGCCAGGACGCCGGGCACCACCTCCACGCGGTGGTTGAGACGGGCGTCGTCGAGCAAGCGGTAGAGGGTGCGCACCGAGCCCGCCTTGGGATCGTCGCAGCCGTAGATGAGCCGGCGCACGCGCGCGTTGACCAGCGCCCCGGCGCACATCGGGCACGGCTCCATGGTCACATAGAGATCGGCGTCCACCAGGCGCCAGCCGCCCAGGGCCGCGGCCGCCGTGCGCAAGGCGATGATCTCGGCGTGAGCCGTGGGGTCGTTGTTGCACTCGCGCTTGTTGTGGGCGACGGCCACCACCTGGCCGCGCGCCACCACCACCGCCCCCACCGGCACTTCGCCTGAGCGCCCGGCTTGCTCGGCCGCCTCGAGCGCCATGCGCATGTACGCGTGGTCGGGCGAGGGGTCGGCAGGTATCTCGATGAGGGCTTCTGCGCTGCGGGACATACCGGGCGCGCATTGTAGCGCGAAACGCGGCCGGCGCCGCCAGCCCGGCCCACGACGGTGAGCTATGATGAAGCACCATGGCGACCGTGGACCTGTCGTTCTCTCGATACGTGGCCAAGTGCAAGGGCGCCTTGCAGGCCCGGGCCCAAGAGGCCGCGATGTACGCCTACGGGGCCGACCTGCGGGTGCGCGCCAACCTGGAGCGTCTGCGTCCCGTGGGCCTGGCCCTGCAAACCGCGGCGGGGCTGTGGGACGGCGGCAAGGCGCGCCTGCTGACCGGCGCGGTGCGGGCCGGCGAGCAGAAGTTCCCCGGGCTGCGGACCCATCTGGCGCGTTGCGCGCAGATCCTGGGCATTCCCGAGCCGCCGCTCTACCTGGCCGCGGACGCGTCACTGACCGTGCACACCTTCGGCAACCGCGACGAGGCGACGATCGTCATGGCCTCGGCCCTGATCGATCGGCTGAGCGAAGCCGAGCTGCTCTTCGTGCTGGGGCGCGAGTGCGGCCACATCCAGAACGGTCACGTGATGTACCTGACGGCGCGGCACTTCCTCGCGCATGCGGACAGTGCCGTGCTGCGCATCGGGGCGCAGCCGGCCGTGCGGGCCCTGGACG
>JAEXQJ010000084.1 GCA_023438785.1 Pseudomonadota bacterium | reverse complement strand
CTAGAGCACCGAACGGTTTGAATCGGTCGCGAAAACGCGGATCTGCGTCGCATCCCTTCGTTGCTCGTCGGTCAAATACGTCGAGTATTCTCCCTCCTCGCGCCTCGGGCTGCTCGCATCTCCGCGTTTTCGCTCGGTCTCCAAACCGTTCGGTGCTCTAGCGCGGCCACCCGAAACATACGCGGAGCGCGTGTTCTGTGGTCGCGTGTAGCATGCGTGGCTTAACTGTCGCTTGGCCCTGCACACTGCTACGATCCTCTTTCCGCGCATGGACGGCACCCACGACTACCTGACCGGTCTGGCGCAGATCCACACGCGCCCCAGCGTGGACGATCGTCGAGCGCTGTGGCGTCAGGGTCTGGCCAGTCTAGCTGCCGCCGCAGCCGACCAGCAGCCCACGCCTCTGGAAGGCGTGCCCATGGAGCCGTTGCTGGCCAGCGTGCGCGTGGCCCTGTCGAGCGGGTTCGTCGACGATCTCAGTTTCCTGTCCCGGCCGGTGGCCACGGCGGCACTGTTCGAGTTGGCGGGCGCGCTTCCGCCCGGTCCCGAGAAGCGCGAACTGGGGCGGCGGGTCCTGGCGGCCTTGCACGACGGCGATGCGGCCACGTTCGTCACCTTGGCCACGGCGCTGGCCCTGGCCTCGCCGCGTGCCCTCGGGGAGGCGACCATGCGCGCCCGCGTGGCTCTGGCCCTGCGTCTGCCCATCGCCGCGGGCACCGGCGCCGACGCCCTGGCCCTGGCCATGATCTCGCGGCCCGAGTTGGAGCGCGAATGGCTGAGCCAGCACTCCACCGGCGCCCTACCCTCGCGTCGACTGGCGGCGCGCCTCCTGGAACGTTCGGCGCGCGAGGCGGCTCGACGGGCCAAGGAAGGTGACGACAGCACGGTGCGCGTCTTCGATCGCCCCACGGTGCGCACGGCCTGGACGCGCCTGCTCACCGATCGCGAGTCGCTGGTCTGGCGTCACGTGGCGTCGGCGCGCGGGGCGCTGGCCCAGGCGGCGCCCCATTGGGCCTCGGAGATCGAGCGCGATCTGGCGCCTCGCTTCAGCCCCAGCGAATGGCGGCGCGCGGCCACATCTTTGGCGGCCAGCGTGGCCCACAGTCCCGACCGCGCCGTGTCCCGCTGCTTGAACGTGCTGTCCAGCGAGGTCCTGCGCCGCGACCAGGGTGTGGCGGCAGCGATGATCTACGGGCTGCTGCAAGCCATGGAAGAGGAGCCCGAGGCGGCCGAGGAGTTGCTCACCAAGCTGGTCTTGGTGGGCGGCCTGGACGCCATGGAGGCGCTCATCGATTTGCGCGAGGACTACGCGGGCAGCCCCCTCGGGGCACAAGCCGCGTTCATGGCCCTCGAACAATTGCGCTCGGCCGCGCCGGGCGGCGACGAGGGTGCGGTGGCCTTGGTCGAGGCGCTGATGGACGACCTCAAGATGAGCGCCGACAGCGTCCCCTCGGTGCGCATGCATCTGTCCGCCGCGCTGAACGCCTTCGCCGAGGGTCGCGATCTGACGCCCGACACGGACGGCGCCTTGGCCGCCGCCGAGAGGGCCGTCGCCATCCTGGAAAACAAGGCGCCCGACCGCCGCGCCGTCTTCCGCGCCTTGCGGGATCTGGATACGGGCCTGCTGCAAACCTCTACGTTGGCCGATCTGCTCGTGGTGCGCAGCCACGACGATCCGTTCCGCGAGGGTCCCCTCTCCGACATGCTGTGGTTGATGGGTAGCTGGCTGCTGGGCCGCGAGCAGGCCCCCCTGCGCGAGGCGGTGGTGCCCCACCTGACGCTGCGGCTGAGCCAGATGCGCACGCTCCTGCACCTGGTGGATGCGGAGACGGGAACCACGGCGGAGCCGTCCGTCCCCATGCGCAGCCGGCGCATGAACACCTTTCGCATGCTGACCGAGCGGGTGCGCCTCGACGTCGTGTCACCCTTGCGCCGGGTGACCTGCGCGGCGTTAGCGCGCGCCTCGGACGCGCTGGTGCGCGAGCAGATCCACGAGCTGTCCGACGTCTTCGTCACCTTGTGTTGGTGCGCGCAGAGCGCGGAGGATCTGCGTTCGCTGGCCGAGGCGTGCATGGTGCCCGAATTCAAGGATGTGTTCACGGCGACCGCCGCCGTGGCGCGCGCCCTCGGAGACCGAACGGGCCACCACGAGGACAACACCATCATCGAGGCCCTACGCCAGGTGGCCGAGGCGCTGCCGCCGGGCAGCTCGGCGCGCCTGGAAGGCCTGCGCCGGGCCGTCCTGGGCATCACACGCGCGCTGGAGCCCATCGCCGACGCCTCCGGGCTGGCCGATCTGCGCGGCGGTGACGACGGCACGGTGCTGGATCGGCTGGCCAGCGCCATCACCTATGCGGCCCGGTTGGTGGCCGGTGCCGGACGACGCACGGGCCTGCGCGAAGGCTTCTTCCCGGTGGAGTCCACGCGCGCCCTGCGCAAGCTGGAAGCCTGGGTCGAACGCGCCGTGGACGAGGGCGACGAGGGCGTGGGCCCGGCCGTGGCGGCCGCCGCGGAAGCCATTCGCCAGGATCTGCCGCCGCTCTTCGCCGAGGTGGTGGGTCGCGTGTTGCTTCGCCTGGGGCAACTGCCGCGCGACTCGGGCCACTCGGGCGAATTCGCCTTGCCGGTCAAACGCACGCGCCAGCAGCACCTGCCCGCCTGGTTGCCGCCCAGCCGCGTCCTGGGCGGTTTCTACGTGGTGCGCCCCATCGGCTCGGGCGCGGGCGGCTCGGTCTTCGTGGCCCGGCGCATGGAAGAACGCCACGACGAGCACGCCGAGAGCTTCGCCCTCAAGGTCCCGGCCTACAACGGCTCGGCCGCGCACACACTCTCGGAAGACGAATTCTTGCAGCTCTTCCGCAGCGAGGCGGGCGCCCTGCTCACCCTGCCCGTGCACAGGAACCTGGCCGGGTTCGTGACCTTCGACGTCGGCGCGCGGCCCAAGCCCATCCTGGTCATGGAGCTGGTGCCAGGGCCAACCCTGGAGCGGCTGCTCGACAAACGCATGCTGACCGTGCCCGCGTCGTTGGACGTGCTGGATGGCATGGCCGCGGGATTGGAGGCCATGCACGGCGTGGGAATCGGGCACCTGGACGTGAAGCCCGCCAACGTGATCCTGCGTTCGACCGAAGGCACAGGGGTCCACGCCCTCAACGGCAGCCCGTCGCCCGCCCTGGTGGATTTCGGCCTGGCGGGCCGCAAGGTGCGACCGGGTTGCGGCAGTCCCTACTACGGCGCGCCTGAGGTGTGGGACCGGGCCAGCTTCGGCGAGGTGGACCCGCGCGCCACGGACGTCTACGCCTTCTGCTGCCTGGCCTACGAGATGCTGACCGGCGAGACGCTGTTCGGTGGCGACACCCTCTCGGCGGTGATCGCGGCGCACCTGTCCCATCCCAACGGCCCCGCCGGGCTGGATTGGATGCGCCGGCAACGCCATCTGGCCCCGCTGGCCGAGCTACTGTCCTACGGCTTGGCCCATCAGCCCGGTCGCCGGCCCCTCCTGCCGCCGCTGCGCGCCCGCCTGGCCGAGATCGGCCGCGGGTTGCGCGCGCTCCCTTGGCCCCTCCGCCCGTTGTAGCGCCTTCGGCGCCCACGTCGCCGCGCGCCGGCGTGGCTTTCTGTGCGGCAGATCGCACGCCCCGTCCGTGTTCGCGTGTAAGCTGTGGCCGTCCAGCCTCGCCCCTTAAGAAGAGGAGCCCACCATGCGCGTTGTTCTCGTCGGTCCTGACCTGGAAGAGAACCTGTCGCTTCGCTATCTCATGTCGTCGCTGCACAAAGCGGGGCATCAGGCCACGCTGGCCGCCTTCGACTCAATGGATGACTTCTCGGCCGTGTTGGCGCTGGCCGGCGGAGCCGATCTGGTCGGCCTGTCCCTGTGCTACCAGGTGCGGGCCAAAGACTTCCTGGCGCTGGCCGCGGCTCTCAAGGCGACGCGGCCGAATCAGCCCGTGGTGGCAGGCGGGCACTACGCCTCGTGCGCGGCCCGCGATCTGATACGCCTGCATCCCGAATTGGATGCCATTGCCATCGCCGAGGCCGAGCGCACCATCGTGGAGCTGGCCAACCTGCCCAATCTGGCGCCCGCGCGGTTGGCGACGGTTCCCGGGCTGGTCTACCGCGAAGGTGAGCACGTCGTGGCCACGCCGCCGCGCCCGGCGTTGGCCGAGCTGGATGCGCTGCCCTGGCCCGATCGCACGGGACCGGCCCGGCTGATGTCGGGCGTGCCCACCGCCTACATGATGGGCAGCCGCGGCTGCCTGAACGCCTGCGATTACTGTTGTATCTCGGCCCTGCACCGGATGGTCGATGGCCCACGTTTCCGCCAGCGCAGCCCGCTCGACATCGTCGAGGAGATGGCTTCCCTCTATCACCAGCGCGGGGTGCGCCAGTTCATCTTCCACGACGACAACTTCCTGGTGCCCAGCCAGGCGCGCAACCTGGAACGCATCGATGCGTTGGACCGGGGCATTCGCGAAAGGCGTATGCGGCGGCTGGGCCTGGCGCTCAAGTGCCGCCCGGCCGACGTGAACCGCGAGGTCTTCCTGCGTCTGCGCGAGATGGGCCTGCTGCGCGTCTTCCTGGGCATCGAATCGGGCAGCGCGGCGGGCCTGTCGTCGATCGGCCGCCGTCAGACGGTGGAGGAAGAACACCGCGCGCTCGACATCTGCCAGGACCTGGGCATCTCCACCCAGTACACCATCATCCTGTTTCACCCCGAGGCCACCTTGCACAGCATGCGCGAGGATCTGGCCTTCGTGCGCCGCCACCCGCGCCACCCCATGAGTTACTGCCGCGCCGAGATCTACGCGGGCACGCCGCTGGAGAAGCGCATGATCGGCGCCGGCCGCGCGTACGGTGATTACCTGGCGCGCGCGTATCACTACAGCGATCCGCTCACCACCCTGGCCTGGAGCGCGGCCAGCGATCTGCTGCGCGAACGTTGCTTCAGCCAGGGCAACCTCCTCGGGCGCATCATCCGCCTGGACCACCAGGCGGCCGTGCTTCGCCATTTCTACGACGGGGCGAGCGTCGACGACCTGTGTGATTCGTTCACCGCCTTGGAGGTGGCAGCCAACCTGGATACGGCCGCGCTGATGGGAGAGATCTTCGACGCGTGCCAAGCCCACCCCAGCCTGGATTCGGCTGAGCTGCGCGCTCGACTGGCCGACCTGGGCGCTCGCGAGCAGGTCGCGCGCCACAAGTTCGAGGCCCAGGCCTGCACCCTGCGCGAGGCGATGACCGCTGAGTACGCGGGGGTCATCGATCACGCTCAGCGTGTGGGGTGGGCGCGACGGCTCGATCGCTTGCCGCTGCACGCGGCGGCCGTCGTGCTGGCCATGTCCATGGTCAACTGCGACGGCAACAAGGACGAGCCGCGCGACGCCTCAATGAAACTGGACCAGCGTGGCATGAACGAGATGGCGCCCACGCCGCTGGACGCGGCCGTGGAGGACGGGCGCATCTATCTCGATGAGCGAGGCATGATCGAGGCTCCTCCGCCGCCTGTCGATGCCCCCATTCAGACCGGCGAAGACGGCGGTGTGGATGCCACGCCGGACGCGAGCCTCGATGCGCGCGGCGGCATGGATGCCACGCCGGACGCGAGCCTCGATGCGCAGACCGACGCCGCTCGTGACACGCGGACGTTCGTCGACCAGGGCGGCATGATCGAGGCTCCCCCGCCGCCCGTCGACGCGCGCGGCAAGGGTTAGCGACGCCCTACTTGTTCGCGTAATAGGCGACGACGGCGTCCAGTTCCGCTTGGGTCACCGGGACGGCGTTGGCGTGCCTGACCCCCGCGGGCAAGCTGTACTCCGTTGCGGCCAGGCGGGTCCACGTGGCGGGATCGGCGTCGAGCGAGGTGCTGGTCCAACACCCAAAGACTCCCCCTTGCGAGTAGAAGTCCGCGTAAAGGAGCCACCGGGCCTTGGCCGGATCCCGCAACACGAAGGGGCCTTCGGTGTATTGCCGGGTGCCCTGGTTGGTGCCGCGAGTGACGTAGCCCGCGCCCAAGCGGGTAAAGCCCGGCGCCAGTGACTCGGAAGACGACCGCGCGACCTGAATATCCTTGCCGGCCGAGGTTTCGTCCTTGAAGAACAGATAGCCGGCGCCGTTCTCTGGCACGAATGTCCCGTCGATCACCGAGTAGCCGGGATCGAACAAGACCTTCGGCTCGGGGTTGACCAAGGTTTGAAAGTCCTTGGTGTAGCTGAGGTAGATGCGGTTGCGATCGGACGAATCGTTGCCCGACCAGATGATCGCGTACTGCCCGCTGGCGGCGTCGTAATAGGCCTCGGGCGCCCAGGCGTGCATGGCGCGGCCGCCCGGCCCCTTCATCGATGTCAGGGTCAGCAGCCGTGGGTTGGTGAACGACTTCAAGTCCTGCGATTCCGCGACGAAGATCTTCGAGCTGGGGTTGTTCCAGTAGTTCGCGTCGTTGTTGGACAGGGTCCAGTCCGTGGCCACGTAGATGAAGCCGCCGTCCGCCTTGCGCAGGAGGAACGGATCGCGGATGTGGTTGGTGCCGAAGCCCGAGAGTCGATAGGCAGGCTTGCCCGATCCCAGCGCCTTCCAATGCAGACCATCCGTGGAATACGCCAGATACAGCGAGTCCGCGTCCACGCTTTGCTCGGGTCGAAAGTAACTCAGGACCCAACCCGCCGTCGCGCCCCCGGGCCCCGCGCTTCCGTCCACCCCGCCGTCCTTTGCCCCACCATCCGACGCCACACCCCCTGTTGCCGACGGCGTGCCTCCCGTCCCCGCCGTGCCCCCCGT
>JAEXQJ010000067.1 GCA_023438785.1 Pseudomonadota bacterium | reverse complement strand
GGCTCGCCGGCCACACGTCCACGCCGCCCGAAGGCGAAGGCGCCCGCCCCGACGATCGCCGCGCTCGCGTAGACCTGATCCTGCCTGGCGCCGCTGGCCCCGCGCGCAGCTACAGCGCCACCGGTGAAGACCGCGGCCCCGTCCCCACCCAGCGCGACGGTGCCCACACCACGGTAAGCCTGGACCTGCGCGCCGACGACGTGCACGTGGTGGAACTGGCCCCGTCCTGACTTCAGGGTTCCCGGACGTGCTGGAAGGTGGAGAGCGCTTGCTCGCGATCATCGACGAGGCCCGCTCGCCAAGGGCGAGCCGCTGGCCCGTCGCGATCAGGCCATGGCCAAGCTGGGCGCGCTGGTGCAGGCGGCGGCCAGGGAATGGGACAAGGACAAGGTCAAGCAGCACCAAAGCGTGATGGCCAACCAGCGCGTGCAAGCAGCGGATCTGCAGCGTGATCTGGCGGCCCTGCGTCGCACGCTGCTGGCCACCGTGGGCCGCAACGACAGGGACCACCAGAAGTTGCGCGCCGAGCGCGCCGCGGCGGTGCAGACCGCGGCCGAGCTCCTACGGCCCATGCTGCAAGCGCGCCGTGGGCATTTCCTGGTACTGTCGAGCCAGGCTGACGGGCTCATCACGCCGGACGCTCCGAGCTACGCCGCATCGAAAGCCGCCCTGTCCTCCTATTTCGAAGCCCTGGCCTTGGCAGCCCGACCGTCGGGCGTGCGCGTGACCAACCTTCGTTTCGGATTTGTCGACACCAACATGGCCAAGGCCCCGGTGCGCCCGTTCCTGCGTTCCGTCGACTGGGCGGTGGACGTGGTGGTGCGGACGCTGCGCGAGAATGCCATTCGCGTGACCCGGCCACGCCGCCTGGTGCCCCTGGTCCGGCTGCTGCGCTGGATCACCGATTGGCGGATCCGGTTCACGTAGAGGGGCCGATTCCACCCAGCGCCCCCGCCCCCAACGCTGTGAGCGCCCACGCACTGGGGCAGGAGGTCGGCATCTCGCGCGGACGTGGGCGACGCGAGACGGCGCGGGCGTCGCTCAAGAGGCTCGTTCGAGGTGACGAAGGACGGAAGGTTCCCCGATGTGTGACCGCACCGCCCATTCTCAGGCGCAACGCCCGGGCGCTAACCGAAGGAAGTCTTCATGAAGAGAGGCACGTTCCTCGCGTTTCTGTCGGTGGCTAGCCTGGGCGTCGGCCTGTCCGGATGCTCCGAGAGCGCATCGCCCCGACTGTCCGAGGACCCCGATGCAGAGGCGCCGCCGACCTACGATCGTGTCGCGCGCGTGCGTTTCAATCAGCTCGCTGTCCGACTCAACCTGCCGCTCTTCTGGGTGACGGACTCCGACCATGATCAGGCCATTGACCCCAGCGAAGTCGCGGCGCTGCTCTTTTATCCGACGGTCGGACATTGGGTGGCGGACGACACATTCACGGCCGAATTTAAGGACGCCTATGAGCGCATTGCGACGCTGGACAAGGGGCCGCCGGTTCCGGAGAGCGTCCCCGCGGACGACAGGTCGCGCCGCGAGGCGGTGGTCGCGGAGCTGGATCAGGCCTGTCCTTCGGTGGTGCTGAACGATCTCTCCGCGCTGACGACGGAGGAGAAGAGATTTCTCTCGCTCATGCTGGAGGTGGGCGCCCTCATCGACAAACTCTATGCGCGCACCCTGGGTATTGCGGCACTGGCGGACCAGGTGCCCGCGGACGACGTCGCGAGCCAAAGCTTGTTCCGCCGCAACTGGGGGCCAAAGTGCGTCTACAAGCCGACCTCGCGGAACCCGGTCTGCAGTGCGATCCCCGGCGCACCCAAGCCCAAGATCGACGTCTATCCAAGCGCCCTGGTCGACGATCAGGGTGATTTCTGCAAGACCCTGCGCGCACGGAGTGATGCGGTGACCTTGCTGACACCGTTCACCGTGGTACGCGGCGAAGGCGATGCATTTGCCGCGTTGGCGTACTCACAGGCCTACGCCGACGAGATGACGGCCATCGCGGCGAAGCTCGACGAGGCGGCAGGTGCCATCAGCGACCCTTCGGAGGCTGCCCTGGCTGCCTACCTCGTCGCGGCGGCTCAGGCTTTCCGCGACAACTCCTGGGAATTGGCTGACGAGCCATGGTCGAGGATGAGCTCCACGAACTCGAAGTGGTACATCCGCGTGGCTCCCGACGAGGTGTACTGGGACCCCTGCGATCACAAGGCCGCCTTTCACATGAACCTCGCGCGCATCAACCTCGATTCGCTTTCATGGCAGGACAGGCTTGCACCTCTCCGACAAGAGATGGAGGACAGGCTCGCCGTGCTGGCCGGCGCACCGTACGTCGCGCGCACGGTGAATTTTCACCTCCCGGACTTCATCAACGTGATCGCGAACTACGGCTATGACAGAAGTCCCACGGGCGGCTTTGCGGGTGAGAGCCTCCCGAACTGGGGCCCGGTCGCCAGCGAGGGCCGCGGCCGGACGATGGTCGTGACCAACCTGGAAGCCGATCCGGATTCGGGCGCGAGTCGGGAGAGCTTAGCGCAAAGCCTGTTTACCGCGGACACCCTGGGCGACTTCACGAGCTTCGCTCAGGCCTACCTGCTCACGACCATTCTGCACGAGGCAACCCACAACCTGGGCCCGGGCCTCGCGTACCGCATCGGTGACCTCACCGCAGACCTGATCTTCGGGGGCCTACAGGCTTCCGTTCTGGAGGAGCTCAAGGCCGAAACCGGTGCCCTCTGGTATCTGCCGCTGCTGGTCGAAAAGGGGGTCATCACGCCGAAGCAGGCGAGGGACGCGTACCTTTACAACGTCATGTTTGCGCTCGCCTTCATCGCGGGGGGCACGAACTCGAAGGACGCGTACGTCCAGCTCTCGGCCATCGAGGCCGGCTTTCTCGTGGACGAGGGCGCTCTCAGGTTCGACCCGCAAGCTATGGCCGCCAACGGCACGGACCAAGGCGCCTTCGTCATCGATTATGACAAGCTGCCGGGCGCAGCCGAAAAGCTCATGCAAATCGCGGCCTCCATCAAGGCGAAGGGTGACGTGCAAGCGGCACAAGCGCTGGCGACGAAGTACGTCGACACGACGGCGCTCCCGATTCCGGTCCTGGCCGAGCGTTCGCAGCGCGGAGCCGGTGTGAACATCGTCTACAGCGTCAAGTACTGAGGCGGGCGGCGAGGAAGCCGGACCAGGAGGCGCTGAATCCAGAGGCGGCCACCATCCCCACGGCCGCCTTTTCAGCGGCTCGAAGTGCGCACTCCTAACGTGGAGAGCGCTGATCGGCTGAGCCAACGGACTGACTCAGCCGCGGAGAGAGGCGATCGGCTCAGCCAACGGGCGTACTCGGCGGCGGAGAGAGCTGATCGGCTCAGCCAATGCGCTGACTCGGCCGCGGAGCAAGCTGGTCGGCTCAGCCAATGCGCTGACTCAGCCGCGGAGCAAGCTGATCGGCTCAGCGAAGAGTCCCTCTCGCCCGTCCACTGACCGCGCGGCGTCAGGCGGCCGAAGCGTCACCTGGCGTGCCTGCGACGGATCGGAAGTTCGGCAAATGCAGCAGCGGCGCGCGCCGCATCAGTTGACCGGAACACGGCCCTTCACCGCGCGCAAACGGACGGAAGCGGAATCAGGTCATGGTCACGCGAACGCTGCGGCGCCCTGAGCGAGCCAGGAGTGGCGCAGCCTGGCAAGCAGCTCACGCCCGGCGCGCGGGATTGGGTGCGCCGGCGGTTCGCATCGATCTACTCTTGGCCTCGTGATCTCGCCCGTCCTGCAGGAGCATCCTCTCGACCCCGCGACGGTGAATGGCGCGATTTGGCGGTACTCGGCGCAGCACCCCAAGTTGCATCACTTCCATGGCCAGTTGGAGTTCCTGCTGGTCAAGCGCGGGTTGGTACGCGAACGGGTGGGCAACCAAATACACGTGGCGCACGCGGGGCAGATGCTGTGGCACCTGCCGGGGCGGCCACACCTCAATGTCGGCGCCTCGAACGATCTGGATTTGCGGGTCGTGCACGTGGAGCCCGACCTGATTCCCGGCCTCGCCGAGCTGAGCAACCTGGTTGCCGGGCGTCCCGTGGTCCAGCTGCAGCGGCGGGACTTCTACGCCCTGCTCGGCCACTGTGATTGCACCAGCGACGCCCACGGTGCGCTGGCGGATCGCACGCCGCAGTTGAAGGCTGCCGCCTGCACAGCCGTGGCCGCCACGCGTACCGACCACGAATTCTCACGTGCCACGTCGTTGGTGGAACTGGCCTGCAACCTCATGTTCGACGATCCCGCCATGGATCGCCCCGCCTTGTGCCACGCTCTGGACGTGAGCGGCGCCTACCTGTCCCGCCGTTTTCACAGCGAGCTGGGGGCCACGCTGCAAGAGCAACGCATGCGCATCCGTCTGGCCATCTTCGTCACCCGCGTGATGCGCGACGGCCGCAGCTTCATCGAAGCCGCCCTCGACGCCGGTTTTGGCAGCTACTCCCAACTGCACCGGGTCTTCGTTCGCCTGGCTGGGGTTTCCCCCCGCATCTATTTCGGCGGCGGCCGCAACGTACGCGCCCTGGTTCCCGCGTGATTAGGCGAGGTCACCAAATGCGAGGATCGTCTCCACTGCCCACCGTACTCTGCGGCTCATGAAGACCCGCCGCCTGCTCACCCTCGTGCCTCTCCTGCCCACCCTGGCCTGCGCCAGCACCACCGGAGCCAAATCGTCGAATTCTGCCGACGCCGCCCCTGACGCCGACGCCGCCAGCGAGGCCGGCGCCGCGCCTGACGCCGACCCTGCCCCCGCCGCCGACCCGAGCGACAACGTCCTATCCTGCGAGACCTGGTATCGCCATCCCATCGCCGGCACGGACGCGGTGCTGGTCAACAACGTGTGGAACGAACAGTGGGCGGGCGACAAGCCCCACAGTCAGTGTCTGCTTCAGCGGCCCAAGGCCGACGGCAGTACCCAGTACGGGTGGCGCTGGGATTGGCCAGCCTACAAGCCGTATACGTCGTACGCGGCCCCCGAGGCCTTCGTCGGCTGGAAGGCCTGGGACGGCGGCAAGTCCACCCTGGCCAGTCTGCCCCGTCGCGTGGATGCCATCTCCTCGCTCAACGTGGATTTCTCCGTGGATATCAAGGCCGACCCCACCTACAACCTGAACACGACCATGTGGATCACGGCCACCGACGTGGCCACGCTCACTCCCAATCCATCGGACATCCGAAATGAGATCATGGTGTGGTTCGCAAACCCGGCGGGATTGGGCGGCGGCATCACCTACGATGGCGACGTGACCTTGGCCGGTATCCAGTTCGACGTGTGGCACCTGGTGAACAACCCCGATGCCTCGGGCGGCTCCACGCAGAAGTGGACCATGATTATCTACGCCGTCCGCGACGACCTACAGGCCGCGTCCTTCGATCTCAAGCTGGCTCTCGACGATTGCGTGAGCAAAGGTCTGGTGGACGCGACCCACGCGGTGGCCGGCGTGGAGCTCATCACCGAGGTCTTCGGCGGCAAAGGCGAGCTCTGGCTCGACCGTTTCGGCGTGACCGTGAAGTAGCTTTCGGGGCAGACGCGCCGCTGGCCTCAAGCTCTGGCAGCCCTCCCGGCGCGCCGTTGCCGCCAGGCTTCTTGATGCCGTTTTGGCGGCCAAGCGAACCTCTCTTCGGCATAACCGCTCACCGCTTGAATGAGGCCGGTAGCACGGCCAGCGCTCCACTTGGTGTGCTAGGCCCGCAGCGAAGCAGGTTGGGCGCGTGTCCATCAGCCATGCCGCCGTGACAACTTCGCGTGTTGTTTTGCCAAGATCACCGTGCTCTAATGCCAAAACTTCGTTCAGAAGTGCTGGGCAGTACCAAACCGGGCAGAGGAAAGGGGAGAATCATGATGCGACAGACGATCACCAGAGGGGCACTTGGACTATCCATCATCGCAGCCGCGCTTGCCGTGGCTGCGCCAGCAAACGCGGACCAGCACCGCCTTAAGAATCGCGACTTTACTAACGGGACTTTCTACCTTGGCATCCCGCCGGGTCCGCAAAATGGCCATGTGCCTGCCAACGTTGGTCTCATTGTGTGGCAATACGGCCAGGACGACCAAATTTGGAACGTCCCAGCCGGCGGTGGGCTTTTCAGCGATCTCTATACGGATCCCTATAGCAACAGCGTATGCATTGGCGTGGAGGGGGGACTCGGCGCAGGGAACGGTGCCCGGATAATCGACCAGCCATGCGATTGGAGTCAGACGGTGCATCCTGAACAATACTGGCAAATGATTCCGTCAAGCAGCGTCGGGCTTGGGAGCCAGTATCCAAACTGCTTCATCATGTGGAATGTCTACAACAGCAAAGCCATGGGCGTGACGAACGGAGATGTGCAGAATGGGGGTACGGTTATTCAGTGGGACTATGACGGCTCTGCCAATCAGTTCTGGTGTCTAGAATAGTGCGAATCTGAGACCCTCGGCGACGCTAGGGTCTCAGCCTACAATCCCCAATGGACGCCTTTTGAAGCAGCACGCTTAGCAATCCACCGTAAGAGGGCCCAAGCACTTCCGACGTGGTTTCGAATAGGTGCCGTCCATTGGGGATTGCGCGCCCACGGTTTCGAACCGGTGTTTGGCGAATCGGAGAACCGTTCCCTGCCCCGGGCAGGCGGCGGCCCGGTCGCCGGAGGCTGGGCGCCCGCGAATTCCAGCACCTGGTCTCTGGCCTTGCGAGCGGACGGGCTAGCCGCGCGTTCGGGTTATCCCAGCACGGCCGGCCGAAAGCTCCGCCAGTTGAGCCAGTCGTCGGTGGCGTCGCGATCCTCGCTCCGCCACGCGCGCGAGGGGCGCCAGGCACGTCCTCCGCTGGCGGGCGTGGGCGTGACCTGGCCGCGCAGTTGCGACGGCGAGGCCGCCACGCCGAAGCACCTGACGGTGTAGCGGGCCCACGGGGCGTGGGGCGGAGGACGCGGGCCCGAACTGGCTCCGCAGTCCCGAGGGTGAAACCAGAACGCCGAAGCACCTGGCGGTGTGGTGGCGTCAAGCCGGGACCAGAGCGGCCAAGCGGGCGATGGAGGCCAACCGGGCAAGCTCCATGCGTCCCTCGGCCTCGACCGCGGGCCCCAATCTGGGGCGGCGTCGACGCGATTGTGCGACGTCGCCGTGGCTGGCCAGGCGATCCGGGGCGCAGCTCATCTTGCTGATGACCTGGCTCCCTCGCAGTCGATGAGCTGACTCACTCGCAGCGGTCGGTCGCGGCGATCGCCTGCCGGATTGTTCCCGCACCCCTTTTCGACTGAGTGCGAGCTCCGCTGCCCCGGGGGCGTTGCGCGTCGACGGTGGCCCGGTGCGCGTGGCCGACGCGGCTCAGACGCGGCAAAGGAGAGCCGCCGAAGAGCCGGATCTGCGCGACACCGTGCGAAATCGTCCGGGGACAGGTGACACTCGGCCCTTCCCCATGTGTTTGTTCAGCCATGAAGGAAGGGAGCTGCCGTTGGCATTCGACATCGAGACCTATTACGACAGGTACGCTCCTATGGTGCTGAGGCGCTGCCGCACGTTGTTACGCGACGACGCCCATGCCCAGGACGCCATGCAGGACGTGTTCGTGGCGCTCCTCCGTCACGCCGATCGGCTCACGGAAGGGGCGCCGGCGGCGCTTCTGTTGCGGGTCGCGACCAACATCTGCCTGAACCGCGCGCGAGCAGTACGCTATCGCGCCGAGGACGCCGACCATGAACGGCTGCTGCGCATTGCCGACACCGCCGGGGCGGCCAGCGAGCGGCGCACCGTGGCCCGGGATCTGCTGGGCAAGCTGTTCCGCGCGGACGATCCGCTGGCTGCCAGTACGCAGACCATCGCCGTCATGCATCTGGTCGACGGGATGACGTTGGAAGAAGTGGCCCGCGACGCAGGCTTGTCGGTCTCGGGCGTGCGCAAGCGACTGCGTTCCGTGCGTGCCCGCCTGGCCGAGTTGGAGGGAGCTGCACCATGACCACTGCCCTGAACAAGACACCCATGTGGCTGATTGAGCGCGTGGCCCAGGACGAGTTGGCGCCGGCCGAGGTGGAGCAGCTTCGTCAGCGCTTGGCTGCCGAGGGTCGCTTGCTGGAGGCCGAGCTGGCCAGCTTGAGCGCATCGGACCGCGAGATTCTGAGCCGGCTGCCACGCCAGAGCATTGTTCCCGCCATCCGCCAGCGCGCCAGCCGCGAACCAGCACCCAGTACGCCGCGCCGGTTTCGTCTGCTGCTCGCGCCCGCGCTGCTGCTCGGTGCAGCGGCCCTGGTCACGGTCCGCGCCACCCAGCACGGCGCCGTCATCCAGCCCGCCCCCTCTGCCGACGAGGAGATCGGCATCAAGGGCGATATCCCCAGCTCACCGCGGCTGCTGGTCTTCAGGCAGAAGGCGGCCAAGGCGTCGGGGCCGCCTGGGGCAGAACGTCTGTCCGATGGGGCTCACGCGGCCCGCGGGGACGTGCTCCAGCTGGCCTACGACAAGGCGCCCGACGGTCTATTCGGGGTCTTGCTGTCCATCGACGGGGCCGGACGGGTGACCCAGCACTTGCCGGAAGAGGGAGCGGCCGCCTCCGCACCCCTGACCTCGCTACGCGAGACGCCCCTGCCGTCGGCTTACGAGCTCGACGACGCCCCGGAGTTCGAGCGCTTCATCCTCATCACCAGCAAGCGACCCTTCGCGGTGGACGTGGTGCAGGCCGCGGCGCGCGCGATCGTCCACGAGGGCTCATCGGCCCGCACCCTGCCCCTCGCGTTGGACCCGAGCTTTGGCCAAACCTCGGTCTCGCTGAACAAGACCGGCAAAGGAGCCCCATGATGTTCAAGACAAACGCCGTTGCCCTCAGCCTCTGCCGTCGCGAACGGCGCGCCAGTCGCTCTCTGGCTCTGCTCGCCGCCGTGGTCGCCAGCTTGGCCTCGTATCCGACGGACGCGGCCGAGCCGAGCGTGCGCACGCGCCGCTTCGCCCTCATGGCCGGATTCAATGATGGCGGTCCCAGCCGCGCCATGCTCCGCT
Organism: Pseudomonadota bacterium; assembly: GCA_023438785.1. Classification (GTDB taxonomy): domain Bacteria; phylum Myxococcota_A; class Polyangia; order Fen-1088; family Fen-1088; genus Fen-1137. The sequence continues at coordinate 3,311 of JAEXQJ010000067.1, read as the reverse complement.
TTGCCGGCACCGATGCACAGGCCATGACCAAGGTGCTCGAGTCCATGGGCGGCGTCGCAGCCGAGGACCTGATCTTGGTGCAGCAGCCGAGCCGGGCTGCCTTCGTGGGCGCCTTCGATCATTTGGGCAAGCTGCTGGCCACGGCTTCGGCGGGCGTGCGCCGCGAAGTCGTCGTGTATTACTCGGGCCACTCCGACGAGGAGGGGCTGCTCATCGGGCAAGACCGCGTGAGCTACGACGAACTACGCGCGCGCATTCAGGGCCTGCCGGCTGACGTGCGCCTGGCCATCCTCGATTCGTGCGCGTCGGGCGCGTTCACCATGCACAAGGGGGGAACGCGGCGGGCCCCGTTCTTGCTCGACACTTCGGTCAACGCCAAGGGACACGCCTTTCTGGCCTCGAGCGCCATCAACGAAGTGGCGCAGGAATCGAACCGCATCGGCGCCTCGTTCTTCACGCACTACCTGGTGTCGGGGCTGCGCGGGGCGGCCGACGTGAACCGCGATCGCCGGGTCACGTTGCAAGAGGCGTTTCAGTTTGCGTCCCAGGAGACGCTGGCTCACACGGAAAAGACGCGCGGCGGCCCCCAGCACGCGGCCTACGAGTTCGACCTGGCGGGCACGTCCGACCTGGTGGTGACCGATGTGCGCGCGACGCAGGCCACGCTGGCCTTGGGCACTGATCTGTCGGGACGGATTGGTGTGCGCGATGCCGCCGGCAACCTGGTGGTCGAATTGCGCAAGACGGGCGGCAACACCATTGAGCTGGGCCTGGAAGCCGGCAGCTACGTCGTGACCATGGAAGGCGGCGCGACCAGCTCCGAGGCGGAGGTGGTGCTCGCGCTCGGGCAGCGCGCCGATCTGGCGCGTTTGGCTTTTCACCCCGGACGCCCCCTGGAGATGGCGGTCGCGCGCGGGGATGTTCAGCCTGAGGGCCAAGACATGCCCCCGCCGGCGCAACCCCCCCTGCGCGAAACGGCTGTGCAGCTGGCCCTGGTGCCGATGAGCGGCGACGACCAGTGGGATGTGCACGGTCTTGCCTTCGGCTTCATCGGCGATCGCGTTGGCAAGCTGTCGTCGGGGCTGCAGCTTTCGCTGGCCGTGGACCTGATCGAGCGCGAGCTCTCGGGCGTCCAGCTGACGGTGGGGGCCAACATCGTGCGCGGGCCCGGCCACGGCCTGCAGCTCTCGGTGGCCGGCAACTATGCGGCGGGGCCCTACCATGGGGCGCAGATGGCGACCGGGCTCAACATCGCCCGCGACGAGGTGCACGGGGCTCAGTTTGCCGCCGGCCTGAACCTGGCGGGCGGCAAGGTGTCGGGGCTGCAGATGGCGGCCGGTGCGAACATCGCATCCGACGACAGCAGCGGGGCCCAGATGGCGGCTGGCTTCAACCTGGCGAGCGGCAGCGCCCGCGGCCTGCAGATGGCGGGCGGCGTAAACGTGGCCCATGACCTGCACGGCGCCCAGATCGCGCCCATCAACCTGGCCGGCAACATCAACGGCCTGCAGTTCGGTGTCATCAACCTGGCTTCGCACGGCAGCGGCTTCGGCTTCGGCGTCATCAACATCGCTCGCCAGCACGACGGCGAGACATTTGGCGTGATCAACCTGATCGGCAACGGCATTCACAGCCTGGCCGCCTACGCCACGGACAGCATGCTGAGCAACCTCGAGCTCAAGCTGGGCAGCCGCCACCTGTACACGTCCATCCAATTCGCCTACCAGCCCGGCGACGAGGTCACCGCGACCCCGGAGCAGTTCCAATACAGGAGCCGCCGCTACGGACTCGGCATGGGCATCGGCTATCGCCAGCCCCTGGGGCTCGGCCGGCTGCGTTTCGTGGAGGTCGAGGCGAGCGCCCTCGACGTGCGCGCCCATTTCAGCTCGGATGCCTACGGCTTCGCCAGGAGCGACGGCGATCCCATCCTCGCCTCGCTGCGCGGCCTGCTCGGCATCGAGATCACCTCCGACGTGAGCGCCATCGTCGGCGTCTCGGCCAACACCGCCATCGCCTGGGGCGGACGCGACCTGGACATCGGATCGGGCTTCCTGCAGGCCACCCAGCACAGCGGCAAGACCACCGTGCGCGAGTATCCGGGCATCGTGATCGGACTGCAGATGTAGGGGCGCCTCGAAATCACCGCTGATGGATTCACGTTTCTTCTGCCAGGCGGCGAAGGCTTTCTCCGGAGCGTCGAAGAGCACCGCCTTGTAGTCGGAATTCTTCGCCGCCGCCTTCTTGAACAGCTCCGAATACGCGTTCGCCTGCTGAACGACCTGACCGAAGGCGTCCACTGACAGCGTCTTGAGCCCCGGCGTGAGGCGCTCGTCCTTCTGCACCCGAGGTGACGAAGCACCGACGGAGCGCCGATCTTGACTCCCGTCAACACTGCAGCACGCGATGACGCGTCCGTGTCCGCCGACCGGGAGCGCATGGTTCGGAAGGCTGGCCTCTCGGTGGCATTCGGCTCTCGACGACGATCTGGCTGTTGGCGAGCATGCCCGTGGGCTCGGTCGCGGCCGACGCTTTGGTGCCCCACATGCTGAGAGCGCAGGAGCAGCACATGGCGATCAACTGGCGGTGCGGTGCTGACTCTGTGTATTCCGACGTCGACACGCAGGCGTAATCGGTGCCGGCGAAGGCTCAGGCACCACAGCTCCGGAACTCACTCGCGGTGAGGATGAACACAGCGGCCAGCATGCCGGCCGCCAGGGTCGGCTCTACTCATGTCATCCGAAATATTCTCAGGAGGTGCCCCTCCCCCGTTAGCTTTCGTCATCCCAGGAGATCGTCACATGAGCCTATCCCGCGGACTGGCCACGTTCCTGCTCTGGGCGATGGCCACGGCTTGCAACTCCTCGAACAACGACTCGCACGGTAACGCGGATGCTTCAGCCGTGGACGGAACCGGCGGCAGTGCCGGCGGCACGGACGGGCGGCTTACCAGCGATGGTGCGGGAGGTATCGACTCCCGCCCAGCGAACCCGCCGACCTGTTGATCGTAAATGCCGGGCTCACACGAAAACGGCTCACGGCGGCCGCAAGCGCGACTTGGCGAAGCCCACACCGACGACCATGCCAAGCCATGGTCCCAGGGCGTTCACGTGGCTGTCTCCAACGACCCCGCCGCGGACCCCGAGCAGCAGGACCCCGACCGAAAGCGCCACGGTTGCATGGACCTTCGCATGCGAGAAGAAGGTGGCGGCGATTCCGATCTCTGGTCCCAGATAAGGACCGGATTGGGTCTTGCCGAATGTGCTCCCGACCTCCGGGTCGGGCTCTCCTGTGAGGCGGGCCATGCCGGCGCG
>JAEXQJ010000050.1 GCA_023438785.1 Pseudomonadota bacterium | reverse complement strand
GGCCCTGGATCAACGTCCGTCCCCCCCGTTGCGGTCCCCGCAAGCGCGTTTCAGACGGTGACCTTGGCAATTGCAGGCACCGCAAGAGGCTCCCGGAAAATCACCTGCGGTGGAGTGGCGGCTGCGGGAGGGACGGCGGGCGGTTTGTGGGTCCGAGAGGGCGGCCACCGCCAGGCGTATGCGGTGCCTCGCACCGTGCCAGTCCGCCGGATCGGCTGTCGTGCCTGAAGGAGCGGGAGCGGAGGTGCAGCGGAGCGAAGGGCGGTTCTCCGGTCGCGTGAGCATCAACCCATCCCCGTTCCACGCGGTCCCGCGGGGCGCTCGTTTCGACACCTCCGACGCGTGACCTGTTGAAAACCTGACGGAGAAAGGATCAATTGCTCGGGAATCACGCGGCAGGTGCGGGCGAACGGGTGCGGCCGTCGCTTTGCAATCGAACCCAAGCGCATGCGCGGCCAATGCGAATCGGTACATCGCGAGTGCGTACGGTGGCGGCCGTTGCTGGTCGCCATCGCTGCGGCTGCCGCGTTCGCGGCGAGCGAACAGGACGCTCGTGCTGGTTCGGCCATCGAGCGGCAGAGGTGGGCCGACCAGGGCCCCATCGACGATGGCGAGAGGTCGACGCCGCCAGAGGAATCCTGGGTGGCCGGGCGACGCCAGATAGCTTTTCGCCTCGGCTTCGCATCACCAGTGGGCGAACTCGGCCTCAGCTACGGGTATTCGTGGTTGTCGTGGCTGGAGAGCGAGATCGGCATCGGGCTGGGAATGACCGGCGTCCAGGATTCTTTCATGCAAAAGGTGGCGTTCGGTGGCTCGCGCATTCGCTTCACCGCAGGCGTGGGCGTATCTGTCACCGCGCCCCGCTACTGGGGAACGACCGGGCATCCGGTCTGGCTGAACGTCGATCTCGCGGGGGTGGAGATTCGAGCTGCCAGCCACGCCCTGGTCTACTTTACCGGCGGCGTCACCGCGGGTCTGGGTGGTGGCAGCGTGACCGGCTTGGGCGATCCCGATTCATTGATACCGGCAAAGGGGATCGCTCTCGGGCAGATGAGCATTGGCCTGGGCACTTGGTTTTAGCACCGCCCTTCCGAGCGAGTTGGGTGCCAGGCACCACACGCCGGCTTGCTACAGGGTCGGTGCATCGTTATCGTGGCCGCGTGCTCAAGCGCATGGTGTAGTGTTCCCCTACCGTCAAGACAGAACGCGCAGCGGGAATTGGGGTTGAGTTGCGGTTCTGTTTGCTGATCGCGCCAGCCCGGCGCAGGTGGATCGTCGAGGAGTGCTCGCGGCCGTAAAGGCTACCCTCGCTGTGCTCGGCGGCTGCGCCGGCCTTGACGGCCACTGCGCTCTCCACGGGCACGCTGCTGTGCCGGGCAAGGGGCAGACTGGGCCGCGCGGTGGTCATGGTTACGCGGCCTCCTCCTGCGCAAGAGCGAGTTTCTCAGCCCGGTAGGCAGAGGGTGTCTTCCAGTCGAGAGACTGGTGCGGTCGCTGCTCGTTGTAGCGCTTCACCCACGACTGCAGAGCCGTCCGCAGCTCATCCATGCTGTCCCAGTCGCGCAGCCAGACGACCTCTTCTTTCATCGTGCGGATGAAGCGCTCGACGACGGCGTTCCCGGTCGGGCGGCCCACCGGCGCGAAGGTGTGGTCGAGGTGCCACTTGTCGACGAGTTTGGCGCAGTCGTCGCCGGTGTACTGCGGGCCGTGGTCGGTGCGCAGTTCCACGCCCTCGGGGACGTGCTGTGGGCTGCCGAACGCGGCCACCAGTGCCGCCTCCGTCGACGCCAGCACCGCAGGGCCGTGCTGATCCTTGGTCACCTCCAGCGCGAGGGCGCTACGGCATCCGCAGTCGACCGTGGGCACGATGGCGACCACACCGTCGCGCCTCGTCCACGTCGTGGTCAGGTCCGTGGCGATGCGACGGTTGGGCTCGGGCACGGCCACGTGCCCTCGTCGCGGCTCGCCCGGCTCGCTGTCGCGAGCCAGTACCAGTCCGTGCGCGTGCATCAGCGCCCAGATGCGCTTGCGCGACACCTTCAGGCCCTCATTGCGCAACGTCGCCCATACCTTCCGCACGCCCCACGCCGCGTTCGCATCGACCACGCGCCTGATCCCAGTCAGGACCACGTCGGCAGCCGTGTAGCGTGGCCGCTTCGGCAACACCACCACGTCCGCCTTCCGGCGCGCAGGCGCCTTCGTCGACGCGTAGTACGCCGCCCGCGACAGCTTGAACGTCTGGCAGAGCAGGCTCACCGATGCCTCGCCCGCGTAGGTGGTGCGGTTCATCGCCCGGACCTCGCGGGCCCCGTAGGGCGTTTCTGTCGCTCAAGGTCGAGAGCCTGCTCCAGCAGCGCCGCCTTGATCGCCGACTGGGTGACCACGTGGCGCAGTTGCCGAACCTCCTTCTCGAGCTCAAGCTCCCGTGCCGTACGGCCACTGCCTCGGCGCAAGGCTTCGCCGATGCCACCCATCGCGTCCTGTCGCCAGTTCTCGACCGTGGCGGGCTCAACGCCCAGCCGCCGCGCGATCTGATCCACGGTGGCTTTGCCCATCAGCACGTCGAGCACGGCCTTGCGCCGCTCCTCCACGGTCCTTCGTCCAGGACGCCCACGGACATCCGCTTCCTTGGCCTCGGGCGGCTGTGCCTTGAAGGCCCTCTCGGTCTCGTGCTGCTCCATCACTCGGGTCGGTTTCTTCATCTCCAGGTCTGTCTTCCTACCCATCCCGCAGGGCATTTTCCGCCCTTCGATGTGTCAACCTGGCGGTGGGGAACACCGTA
>JAEXQJ010000048.1 GCA_023438785.1 Pseudomonadota bacterium | reverse complement strand
GTTCCCGAGGTGGCCGTCGAGGAGCCCGTGCCCGCGGACCCGCAGGCGACCGCGGCTGTGGATGCCGAGGAGCCTACGGCTTGGGTTGGCGAGGGAGCGAGCCCCGTCGTCCTGGACGAGGCCCCTTCGGAAACGCCTGCGGGCGCGCTTGGCGAGGCGGAGGCGAATCCGCAGGCTGACGCGGAAGCGGTCCTCGACGAGCCGGCCGCGCAGCCGGCGAACGAGCCCGAGGCCTCCGAATCGGCCGCGGAGGAGGTGTCCGAGATTCCCGAGCCGGTCTTCGAGGTCTCCGAGACCACCTTAGAGAACACCCAGGAAACTTTCCTGAGTCCCGAGCAGGGTGCAAAAGATCCCGATGGCCAAACGTAAGAAGAACAAGCGGGGCCGAGATCCGGTCGCCGAGGAGAATCAGGCCAACCCTGCTGTTGGTGAGGCCACCCCGTCTCTCTCGGACGAGGAGATCGCCGACCCTGCGTGGGAGGGGGCCGGCGGCGAGGAGCCGCGCCTGGCTGAGGAGGCCGCCGCGCAAACCGGGACCGCCGCCCCAGCGCCGATGGCCAATGCCTCTGCCGAGGGCACGCCCGCGGACGAGTTTGCCGGGGAGGGCGAAGCGCCCGGCGAGGACGTGGGGCAGGAAGCCCCTGCGGGAGCGGCCAGCGGCGAGGGCGAGCCGTCCGCGGAAGCGTCCTGTGAGGACACGTCGGAAGGCTCGGCCGACCAAGGCGAGGAGGGAGACGAGGGCGAGGGTGTGGTCAGAGAGCTGGCCGACGAGGACGTGGTCACCCGTCGCGTGACGCGCGGGTCGGACAGCGATGATCCCGACGAGACGAGCGGCGACCCGGCCCCGGGCGAGCCCGTGGAGGAGGACGTCTGGGGTGATGAAGCCCCGACCAACCCCGCTGTGCTCGAGAGCCGCACCGCCGACGAAGACGCCAAGGTCTGGGAGGGCGCCGGCGAGACCGGCGAGGCCTCGCCCTCCGAGGGTGAGGCGGACGAGGGCGAGCGGCCTCTCGACATCCCGCAGATGCAGTCGATCATCGAGAGTCTGCTCTTCGCCTCGGACCGGGCGCTCAACATGGGCGATTTCAAGCGCCTGCTCGACGAGCGCGATGGCAAGAAGATCCAGGCTGCCCTCGACGAGCTGATCGAGCGCCGCCGCGAGAGCGGCATCCAAGTCGTCCATCTTTCCAACGGCTGGCACCTGCGCACCAATCACGAGAACGGCGCCTGGGTAGCCAAGTTGCTGGCCGGCAAGCCCATGCGCTTGTCACGCGCCATGATGGAGACCCTGGCCATCGTGGCCTATCGGCAGCCGGTGACCCGTCCCGAGATCGACGACATCCGGGGCGTGGACTGCGGTCCGGTCCTCAAGACCCTGCTCGATCGCGGTCTCATCCGCATCATCGGCAAGAAGGAAGACGTCGGGCGGCCCATGCTCTACGGCACCACGCCTGAGTTCTTGCGCGTCTTCAACCTGCGCGACCTGAGCGACTTGCCGACCCTGCGCGAGTTCTATGAGCTCTCGGAGGACCAGCAGGCCCACGTGGAGGCCAAGCACGGTCCGGCCCCCGAGGCGGCGCCGGCCGAAGGCGAGACGGCGGACGCGTCCGTCCCGGCGGGCACGCCGACCTCGAAGAAGGAACCGCCCAAGCTCAGCTTCGTGTCGCGCCAGGATTTGCCCCCCGAGGACGAGGATGCCGATCCTTTGCTCGAGGAGCTGGAGGACGCGACCAAGGCGGCGACTCAGGCCCTGGGCGCCCCCACCGAGCCCACGCCCGAGGAAGCACCCGCGCCCGAGGGCGAGGCCAAGAACGAAACCCCGGAGCAGACGAGCGACGAGTCCTAGTCTGCGAGGTCTGGTATGGAGCGACTTCAGAAAGTATTGGCCCACGCGGGCGTGTCTTCGCGGCGCAAGGCCGAGGAGCTGATCACCTCGGGCGCGGTCACGGTGAACGGAAAGCCAGTGACCGAGTTGGGCGTCCGCGTGGACGAGCGACGCGATCGCGTGGAGGTCGACGGCCGGCGCATCTGGATCGAAGAGCCGCTCTACCGCTTGCTGCTCAAGCCACGCGGGTGTCTGGCGACCCTGGCGCGCGGCGACGGGGCGGCCAAGGCCCCCGAGCGCCCCGACAAGGACAAGCGCAAGCCCGCCCGCGCGGCGGTCGCACGCACCGTGAAGGAACCGCCGGCCAAGCCGCCTGCCGAGGAGGCCGCCCGACCGACCCTGGCGCGCTACGTGAGCGATCGCCAGTTGGGCTGGCAGGTCGTGGCGCCCCTGGACTATCTGGCCGAGGGCGTGTTGTTGCTGACCACCGACGGCGCGTTGGCCGAACGCATGTCGCGCGGCGGTGGGCGCGTCCTCATGACCTATCACCTGAAGTTTCAGGGCCTGGTCAAAGACGACGCGGTTGCCCGTCTGGCGCGCGGCTGGACTTGGGAAGGCAAGCCCGTGCGACCGAAGAAGGTGGAGCCCCTGGCCACCACGGGCAAGAACACCTGGATCGAGGTGGTGGTGGCCGAGGCGCGGCCCCGTGCCCTCAAGGCCGCGGGTGAGCTCATCCGCCACACCTTGCTCAAGATCTCGCGCGTGCGGCTGGGCGAGATGTCCTTCGAGGGCCTGAAGATGGGCGGCTGGCGCGATCTCACCAAGGGCGAGATCGAATCCTTGCTGGCGTCCGCGGGCGTGAAACGCTAGCGACGCTCAAGGGAGCTTCAGGTGCTCCTCGGCCACGTCGGTGAAGCCCCAGGTCTTCAACTGGCGCGCCCATGGACCCAGGTTGTCCTTGGTGATCCGGGTGCGATCCATGTGGATGATCGTGGGCACGTCTCTCTTGAGGTGGATCTTGTCGATGATGGTTTCGACGCCGACCTTGCCCCACAGGTACACGGGTTGCGCAAACAGCACGGGCGCCAGGCCCTTTTGCACGCAGGTCAGCTCGGGCGGTAGCGCGTTTACGGCCACCACCTTGACCTGGTTGGGATCGAGATCGGCCAGCAGGGTCTTGGTGCAAATGGGCCAGGTCCCCAGAACGGCCCAGCCGCGGATGCCAGGATTGGCTTTGGTCGCGCGCGCCAGTTCGGCCGCCGCGTCCTGAGACGTCTCGGGCTGGAAGACGGTGGCCACGACCTTGATGCCGGGGAGCTTCTCTGCCGCTTGTTGCGCGCCGGCCAGGCGGCGCTGCAGGTCGGGCGCCTTCCGGTTGCCCGCCAGGATCGCGATCTGGCCCTGGCCGTTGAGCAGTTTGGCCAATTCGGCCATCACCTCGGAGCCCAGGGCGAAGTCGTCGATGCCGTAGAAGGCGAACCGTTTGGACTGCGGCACGTCGCTGTCGAAGGTCATGACGGGCACGCCGTGCGCCACCGCGTCGTTGACGGCATTCGTGAGCGTGCTGGCGTCCGCGCTGGAAAGCAGCACGGCGTTGGCGCCCTCGTTGACCGCCTGGGCGATACGCTGGGCCTGCGCCTGGGCGTCCTCTCGGGGCGGGGTCAGCCAGTCGAGCTCGATGTCGATGCCCAGCTTGGCCGACAGAGCCTTGGCCGCGTCCTGAGCGCCGGTGCGCGCGGCGAAGAACGCCGGGGTCGCACTCTTGGCGATGATGGCGACGCGATAGAACTTGCCCGGCTGACCCTGGGCCGCGGGCCTAGCCGTGGGGCGCTGGGGCGTGACGGCCTTGTCCTTCTTGCAGCCCACGCCCAAGGCCACGCCCAACATGAGGGTCAGGACAGTCAGCGGACGGCCAGTCTTCGCGAGGGGCATGCGGTCTCCTTTGTGCTTGGCCGCGGGGGCCAGTGTCGGGCCGCCGGGCAGGGGGCCTTCCCGATTATGAGCTACTCCCAGGCTCGATCGAAGGGTCAGCGGCCGGCCAGCCAATCACCGCCGCTCGAGCTGGTGTTCGAGCAGCCAGTCGTACAGATCGGTGCCCGCGTAGACCCGGGTCCACACATCGTGGTTCATGTCCTCTTGGATGGTGAACCGGAAGCTGTGGCCCAGAGCCTTGAGGCGATTGAGTCCCGGGTAGAAGTACCTGAGCGGCACGGCCTCGTCGGCGCCTCCCGCGAAACACCAGATGGGCACGCGGGCCTCGGCGATGGGCGGCATCAGGTCGGGGTGGCCGTAGCCGACCACGGGGGCGATGGCTGCGAAGCGCCGCGGATGTCGGCTGGCCAGATACCACGTGCCGAACCCGCCGTAGCTGATGCCCGTCAGGTACGTGCGACTGGCATCGCCACGCTGTGAGCGAAGCACATCATCCAGGATGGCCATCACGTCGCCCTCCAGGCGCGACCAGCCATCGGGCAGACCCTCCACGGCGGCGTCGGGCGGCAGATCCGCCCCCAGCGTGCCCGTCAGGCGCGGTGGCGTCGGAAAGGCGGCCGGTCGCTCGGGGACGCCCTGGTCCAGGCGTTTCGGGATCTCGGCGCGTGTGCGGTTCTGCAGATAGGGAACGAATCCGTCGCGCCCACAGAGGGGCAGCTGTGGCGCGACGATGATAAAGGGCAGATCGCGCTTCTGGATCCAGGCCTCGTAAAGGGGGCCGTTCTTGAGCAGATAGTCCAGGTCGGCCTTGCCATCGCCGCGCTCGCCGTCGCCGTGCAAGACGACCAGCACCGGCCACATCCGATTCGCCTCGGATGCATGGCCTCGGGGTAGGTAGAGAAAGTAGTCGCGCTCGCGCTGCGTGGCCGCGCTCTGGTAGGAAACGCGGCGCAGCTCGGGCGCCGAGGCGCCGGGGTGCACCACGACCGGCGGCGCCGGGCAAACCGCCGTGGCCGAGCGGCAGGCGGCGAGAAGCAAGGCCAACAAGGCGACACGGCACAACGGGCGAGCGGCAACCATGACTGACTCTTAGCCCCCGCGGCTCACGACGGGCAAGGCCCTGCTTGGCTGCTCGGCTGGGCTGGCCGCCGAGACTGGCGAGCGTGCCTCACCAGGCCGTCATGGGGCCCAGGTCGGCGAGCCGCGTGAAGCCGGCCGTCTTGAGCGCCTCGTAGGCCATGCCGCTGCGGTGGCCACTTCGACAGTAAACGACGATCGCGCGATCCTTGGGCTCGAGCTCGTTGATACGAGCAGGTAGGTCTTGCACGGGGATGTTGATGGCGTCGGGGATGTGCTGGGTCGCGAATTCAGCGGCGGTGCGTACGTCCAGCAGCCGGGCGCCGGCCTGCACCAGTTGCCGGGCGGCCTTACCATCGACGCGAACGTGGCCGTCGGCCTTGCCGCCGGACTTCCCCACGGACAACCAGGCCAGGAGCGCCAGGGCGGGAATCGCGAACCACAGGAACTTGGTTTTCATGGTCGGTCGTGAGCCTAGCCCAGGACAGAGGCTTCGCAGCAGCCGATCTCTGCTACAGCGTGCTCACGATGGCGCGTAGGTCCGCGGCGTGGGGGCCTTTGGGGGCGAGCTGCAGGTACCGCTGGTAGGCGGCCTTGGCAGCTTGGGGATGGCCGCTTTCCTGCTCCGCCATGCCCACGTAGACGTAGGCCTCGGCTGCATCGGCGTTGCGCTCGATGGCTCTGCGCGCCCACGCCAGGGCCTGTGGGCCGCGGCCCCGATCGAACTCCGCGCGGGCGATGGCCACGGCCACCTCGGCGGTGGCCACGCCGGCCGCATAGGCTCGTTCGCACACCTGCACCACGTCCTTGGTTCTGTGCCGCCGGGCCAGTTGCATGCAGCGCTGCTGCAGGTCCAGCGGGCCAGGCTGGGTCATGGCCCGGGCGGGCGGGGCTGGGGTGTTGGTCGCCGCGGGCGGGGCTGGGGCGTTGGGCGCCGCGGGCGGGACCTGTATGGCCGGTGCGGGTTGGGCGAGCGGGGACGGCTGGGCAGGCGGCTCGGGTTCGGCCCGGGCCGGGGTCGGCTCGATCCTGGCCAGCGTGGGCGCGGCTGCCTGCTTTACCGGGTGGACCGGCTCGGGGGCTGCTGTCGGCTGGACCTTTGGCGCCGGGAGCGCCGCCGCAGGGACGGCTGGCGCTACCTCCGGAT
>JAEXQJ010000009.1 GCA_023438785.1 Pseudomonadota bacterium | reverse complement strand
GAGTGGAACCGCCGCTGCCGGCCGTGCCACTCGGGCCGTCGGCCTCCTCCGTCGTACAGGAAGCGATCGCGCCGGCAACGAGGGCGCCACCGAGCAGCGTGATGGCCAGAACAGACCGCGTATGATTTCCAGATCGAAGATTGGTTTTCATGAGATTAGCTCCGTTCCCTTCGTTAGAACCCACGAGCAGCCCCGAATGCGCAGGCATTGGCCTTCCGCTCGGCGAACCGTCCCGTATCATTCCTGTGCGTCGCCAGAGTCCTCTGCATTCGCGCCAGCCTTTCGATAGAAGCCCAGATTGTCGATCCACAGCTCCATCGTGGCCTCCTTCGGCATGCGAAGAACCAAGTTCCAGAGCTTGCCCGGGATGATGCCGGTTCCCGGTATCCCCCCCGTTTCGGTGAAGACAGCGTTGGGGACACGATTTGGCTGCGCGGTTTGGGTGAACTTGCTGAACGGGATGGTGTACAGCTCCCATTGATCCGATACGACAACCGCCGTCGCATAGCTGTTGCCGCACTCATCGGGGAATGACGCGCGACCATTGCTTGAGGAGTTGGTCCCGGGGTCCGACGCGCTCGCGCCTCCCCCTCCGCCGCCTGAAGAATCGCCCTGGCCGCTGCCTCCGTAGTCCGTGCAGCGGCCGGCCGTTGAGAAGGTGTTCTCATCGTCGAGGAGAACGGTAAACGCCTTCGTCGTGTTGCCCGGAGCGCGAGCCCAAAACGACAGCCCCTCGTACTCGGACGCGTCCCGTGGACCGAAGTTGTTGTAGCCGGCCAGGGATCCCCAATCGTTGTTGTGCGAGGCGCGAACGACCAAGGCGTCCTTCGAGCCACATCGCTCGCCATCGTTCATCGCCTCGACGGCCACGGTCATGCTTCCGACGGTGGTGTCGGCCGAGGTCCAGAAGCTGGCCGCGCCTTCGGTCTCGAACTTCTCGATGGACTCGAACTCGAAAGGCTCCTCGATCGAACAATCAAGGGCCAACACCGTCACCGTGTCATAGGGATCGCCGCATCCGGCCGCTCCAGTCATGCCGAGGAGGAGCAGCCCCACGCAGGCCGAGCCCGCCACTTGCGGAACCAGGACTCCCGATTTGCGCATGGGGTTCATCGAAGTGACTACCACCAGAAGGTGGCGGACAAGGAGAACACATCGCGGTCGGGCTTCACTTCCGTACGATCGTCGGGTGTGAACCCTTCGGTGGCGTAGACATCGGCGCCGTACACGAAGTGGGTGTACTGCAGCGCGAACTCGTCGCGGCTCTTCCAACCGGTGTGGAACAGAACCCGGGACGAGTAGCTGGTGAAGGCCTTCTTGGTATCGCTGCCGTGCAGGCGGACGTAGTCGAGGCGCTCGGATAGGCCGAACCAAGAACAGGGCAAATACGTGGCCTCGGCCCCGGCCTTCGTCTTGGTCACGCCGTCGTAGTCCGCGTCGCGGCTGCTCACCTTGGTGGCGATGCCGAAGGCGCTGATGAGAATGTCCGAGCTCGTCCCGGTGAAGAGGTCGCCATAGATGAGCTTCGCGATGCTGAGGTCGTACTGCGCTCCGAACGTGGTCAGCTTGCCGTTGCCGTTGCTGTTCGCGCCCAGGTAGTTCTCGATGAGCTCGGGCCCACCGCGCGCGTTCAGAACCTCGATGGCCCCCGAGACCGTCGAGGCATTGGTGGCCTGGGTGCGCGCCCCGCCGACATACAAGTGCCCCGCCCGACCCGCGGTCAGGCTCAGGTCAGCGCCGGCCACCGTGATGCGGCCGTCAGGCATGGTACCGCCCTTGACGATGTCGTCCTGGGTCCACGCGGTCAGGTAGTGGAATCCCAGGCGCGCGACGTTGTCGTAGGCAAGGCCGACGTGCACATGATTGACCAGCGTCGACCCGACGCTGTCGTCCGAGAAGTCGTTCCAACCGGCCGGGGTCAAGCCCGCCGGGGGACGCCCCAGTTGGCCGCCCAAACCCTGCTCGATGACGAAGGTGAGCTTGCCGACGCTGTACGCGGCGGTAATGGTCTCGCCAATGGTGTTGGTACGAGCGATGAGCGGCGTGGCGTAACGGCCCGCATCGTAGGTTCCCATCGCGCCGTAGCGGCCCGTGAAGGCGCCCACGTTGAGCTGGAACGGGAATCCGAAGGTCTGCCCCAGATTCACTGTGACGAACGCGTCGCTGACCCCGAGTTGATCGACCACATTGTACTGGCCCGAGGCATCCATGGCGGTCGTGCCCGAAAGGATGGTGGTCGCCGCTATCGTCGAGTTGCCGTAGGTGAAATTGAGCTGCACCCAAGGCGTGGGCACCGCGGCGGTGTACTCGAAGCTCCTCAGGTTCTGTGCCAGCACCGGCGGCGAGTGCAGGATCGTCTTGCTCTGGCCGGCGGTGGTCGTCTCGCGCTCGTGCACACCGACACGGGCTGGCAAGAGGAGGTAGCCGTGGAAATCGAGCACGAACTCCTTGGACAGCGCGGGCTGAACCCCGAACGGGAGCGCGGGCGTCGCGCTGCGGACCTGTGGCTCGCCTGGCGAGAGGCCCAACCGCGGAAGCCCTTGATCCGCGCGAACCTCCGCAGACATCGCTAGCGCGGGCATGGCAAGCAAAGCCAGGGCGATCCCTGACTTCCAGCCGGACCTAGGTGAATGAAGGACGGTTTGCATCGTCGAGCGCTTTCGATTCAGAAGGTGATGGTGCCACCGAGCGCGATCATGTGGCGGTCGTATGGCTGGGCTGGGTTGTTGTCCGCGACGCTGCTGTAGAAGCGCCGGCTGTAGATGAGCTCCACGCGGTCATTTGTGAGCCAGTTCGTGTGGTACATGAGGCCCGGATTGAGGCTGTAGACACTCCATCTTCCAGACACGCCGTAGTCTTCAACCCCCGTTGCGGTCGCGGCGGAGTCATCCGTGGAGTCGCTCGTGCTGGCAACGCTCTGGTTGTCCGGGTCGTAGCTCAACCCCGGGCGGCTCTCGCCGTAGGCCTTGAACGTCAAGCTGAATTTGGACGTCATCCGGTACTCGGTCTCGAGTCCGAAGAAGTACGAATTGGCGTTCTTCAACCGCGCGTCATCGGTGTCGACGGTCCGGGTGAGCATGCCCGCGATCGCGACGCGCAGATCGGGCCCGTCGCCGTTGAAGCTGCGCGGATGCCAGAGAATGCTGGAAACGCTGAAGTTGTATTCGGCGCCGATCACGGCCACCTTGCCGTTCCCGTTACTATTCTCCCCGAGAAACTTGTTGGTCATCTCGCGGGCGCCTTGCGTCCAGTCCACGCCCCACCAGATACCGTCCCCGACCGCCGTGGCCTTCTTGAAGTTGTAAAGGCCGCCGGTCATGCCGAAGTGGCCCCAGGGGGCGCCTTGCCAGTCCACCTGAGCCAGATAGACATCCATGCGCCCATCCGCGGGAGTGGTACTCAGAGAGGTCTGCAGGTACTCGCGTTCGTCCGTTCCGTAGTCGGACGCGTAGTGCAGCTTGAAGGTGTAGCCTTTGTAAACCAACGCGGCGTGGGCGTGGTGCACGAGGCTCGATACCCCCGTCTCCAGCCAGCTATTGTACTCGCCGCGAACGAAATCCTCGGGCACACCTGGAACGACCAAAACGCCGTGCCCGAACTCGAAGCGCAGGTCGCGCGAGAGATCAACCTGTCCGTTGGTCGTCTCGCCGTAGCCACGCAACGCGAGCATGGGCCCGAAAACGCCCCAACCCCATTGGCCAGGACCGCCATAGTTCTCGGTGAAAGCACCGACGCGGAAATTTAGCCGCAACCTCCCGATGGGATCCGGGGTCACCAAGAGGTAAGCCTGAGCGAAAGACGGCCCTTGCTGCGGGTTGGCGTATCCCTGGTACTCCTTCCGGTTCATACGAAAGTAGTAGCCGGCCACGGCGGTCACCACGGGATTGCGATACTTGAATTCGAAACTGGAACCCGCCCCACCCCAGAAAGGAATCTTCCCCGTCGAGACGGCCGGTACGTGCAGCGGCGTTCCCGAATAGCCCTCGGGTGGATTGACCGGCTTCTTGCCGACGCCCACGGTTTCCCAGCCATAGATACGACCGGTGATGTGGAAAGATGAGGGAGGTGCCTTGCTGGGCGCACCAAACGACGGCGCCCTGCCGCCCGGGGCGGGCGGTACGGGAGGCGCCTCGGGCGACAGTCCAAGCCCCGGCGGGACAGCGTCCTCCGGCTTGGCCGCGGCGGGCGCAGCGCTGTCGGCGTGGGCCGAGCTGGCTGCGAGGAGCAACGCGAGGGGCGCTGCGGTGGCGTAGCGGGTGTGGAGACGAACCATCAAGCCATCAAGCCTCAACCAGAAGGCGAACTTCTTGGTCCAGCCGGGTGGACAGAAGAACGGGACAAGCGCGGGTGGATCGGCTGCCGATCATCACCGCGGGGGAACCTGTACGGAGCTTGCGTTCGAAGGACCGATGCCCCCCGCGGGCAGAGTGGCGCCCTGGGCAGCAAAGATGAAATTCACCACGGCCCAGTAGTCAGCCGCGCCCAGCGATCCCCCGCGCCCCTTGGGCATCTGGGTGCTGGTGAAGTTGAACACGTCCTGGGCGGAGCGGAAGGAATCACGCCAAGCCGCCCCCGCGGGTCGCCCCTGCGCCTGAATCTGCAGAAGCTGGGGATCGGTGACCGTGGGATCAGCGGAACCGCCGCTGTTGCGTGGGAACTCGGGCAAGGCGCCCGGCCCCAGGATCGCCGACACGCCCCCCGAGCCCTCACCGCGTTGGCCATGGCACCTGGCGCACTCGTTGGCGAAAACGGTCGCGCCCACGTCCGCCTGAGCGCGGGCCCGATCCAGGTCCGCGGGGGTCGCGCCAAGCTGGGTGACCGCGCAGCCGAAGCCGAGCAACATGGACGCGCCACCGACGAGTGACAGCGACGTTCCTCTTCGTAAAGCCTTCTTCCGAAGGTGATGAGCGTGCCGGGCCGACATCGGTTCTTCTCTCCTGTTTGGCGAGGTCATACTATCGATTCGCCTCTGCCGGGCATAGCAAATTTTCTTAGTAAACCGCCCTTCCAAATAGGCCCGCGGGCGGGCGT
>JAEXQJ010000170.1 GCA_023438785.1 Pseudomonadota bacterium | reverse complement strand
GCACACCTCGGGCGGCTGAATGATGTGGTCGCCACACGAGGGCAAGGGCACGAAGGCCGAGCAATCCACGGTGCACGAGCCGGGCAAGCCGCTGTTCACGCCGTCGTCGCACACCTCGCCGTGCGTGGTGTCCACGGCCTTGTCGCCGCAGTAGGGAGCTGGACGGCAGCGGTTGGTGCACATGTTTTTGCCGTAAGCGGTGGCGGAGTTGGCGCTGCCCAGGTCGCAGATCTCGCCGGCCGTGGACTGCACGAGCTCGTCGCCACAACGCGGGCCCAGGAGACAGCCCGGGGCGCACGCCCCATAGCTGCCATCGTTCACGCCGTCGTCGCACTGCTCAGTGCCGTTCTTAATACCGTCGCCGCAGCGCGGGCCCCACGTGCAGTCCGCCTTGCACTTGCCGTATCCGCCCGTGTTGGCCGCCTTGCCCTCGTCGCACTGTTCGCCCTCGTCGACCTTACCGTTGCCGCAATTCCAGGTGCACTTGGCGCTGCACTTGTCGCCGGGCATGCCGTTCTGGACGCCGTTGTCGCACTCCTCCGCGTCGGTGACCAGACCGTCTCCGCAGTGCGGGCCCTCGGTGCAGGCGGCGCTGCAGTGGTCATATCCCTTGCCGTTGTCCGCGCCTTCGTCGCAGATCTCGCCGTGAAGGGTATCCGCGTTGCCATCGCCGCAGTAAGGCGCCCACTTGCAGCCCGGACCACACGTCCTGGTGGTGCCTCCGTAGGAGGTCAGGTTGACGCCGTTGTCGCACTCTTCCGCGCCCGCGGGGCCGTTGGCCACGCCGTCACCGCAGTAAGCCGGACGTGTGCAGTCCGGGTTGCACGTGCCGTAGGCGCCCGTGTTCTTGTCTGTCCCCAGATCGCAGGCCTCGTCGGGGGTGACCACGCCGTCGCCGCATCGACTGTGGCAGCTCGAACGCGTGGCGCCGAAGTTGGAAAGGGTGAGCTGGTAATCCGAGCCCGGGGTGTGCCGCTCCGCCTGGAAGACCACGATCTCGTAGACGCTGCCCTTGGTGAGACCGAAGTCCACGGTGCGCGGGGCCGTACACTGCAGTTTGTGACTGGTGCTGTCCCCGCAGTACAGGCTGAGCTGCGTTTCCGAGGTCATGTCGCAAACCACGCCGGTGCCGCTGCTCGCGGCTAGGGTCACGCTGCCCGCGTAGGGCCAGTGCACGCCGCCCAGGTCGACGGCTAGCTTCTTGTTGATGAAGACGAACACGTCATCGTCGCCGGTGAACTCCAGCTTCTCTCCGCCGCGGTACTCGAACCAGTAGCGGACCTCGGAGGTGAAGTGGAAGTTGTGAGTCTGGCCAGGGGTGTTGCCCCAGCCCTTCCCGTCCAGCGGGTAGAAGTCATTGTTCACCTTGTTGTACTGGTAGGCCCCGCTGGTCAGCTTGGCGAAGGTCAGCGTGTCGACCACCGTCTTGGCATAGGCGGAATCCTTGTACCAAAGGGCGAACCAGTCGGCGGCTGCACCCGTCGCGTAGGTGGCGCCCGGGCTCTGTGCGGTGCCCCCGTGCGTCGGCTTGCCATCGGCGCCCAGCGTGGCCGCGGGTATGCCGGGCAGGCAGAAGTCGCTCCAGGACGGACTGACCGATTCGAAGTCCGGGTGGCCGCCGGTTTCGGTGATGGGCTTGAAGTCGCGATAGATGATGGGGAGAACGAGCGGGTCCTTGGTCACCTGGGTGGTCTCGCAGGTGTAACCCGCTTCGATCTTGCAGGTGGATGAACAGCCGTCGCCGCTGATGGTGTTGCCGTCGTCGCATTGCTGACCCGCGGCCACATCGGCCTGAAGGAGCAAGCCGTCGCCGCACGAGGTGGTGCAAGGCCCGCCGCTGGCCGGGCAATTAGGCTCCTCTCGACAGAAGGGCGTGCACCCGTCGCCCATGTCGCTGTTGCCATCGTCGCACTGCTCGCTGCCTTCCGGGACGCCGTTGCCGCACGTGGTGCGCACGCAAGGCTGGCCGACCGTCGGGCACGCCCAGCCGTCGCCCTCTGTATCCGCGGGCGTCTCCAACCGGCACAGGGAGCTGCACCCATCGCCCTCTCGCGTGTTGGCGTCGTCGCACGCCTCGCTCCCCACGCGGATGCCGTCACCGCAGCGGGTGGGGCGGCACACGCTGCCGGCGGGACACGTCCAGCCCGCCTCGACCTGACAGAGCAGCGAGCAACCGTCGCCCGCGCGGGTATTGCCGTCGTCGCAGGTCTCGCTGCCCGTGATCTTTCCGTCGCCGCACACCACCGTGGACTGGCACTTCTGGCCAGGGGCGGGGCACACGTAGTTGGCCTCAATGAGGCAAGCCGAGCTGCACCCGTCACCGCTCTCTCGGTTTCCGTCGTCGCACTGTTCTCCGTCCGCCACGCTGAGCTTGGCGTCGCCACACACGGCCACCAGCAGGCAGGCTTTGCCGACCTCCGGGCAGCGATAGCCTAGCTCGACCTGACAAGTGGCCGAGCAGCCGTCGCCAGCCTCCTTGCTACCGTCGTCGCAGGTCTCGCCGTACGACAGGCGCGCGTCGCCACACCGGTCCTGCGGCACCGTCGTGCACGCCCCGCCCACGCCGGCTGTCTTGGGGCACGTGTAGCCTGGCTCCACCTGTTTGCAATCGGCGGAGCAGCCATCGCCGGCCTTGGTGTTGCTGTCGTCGCAGGCCTCGTCGGCCACGACCTTGCCGTCGCCGCACACGATCGTGGTCACACACTTCTGGCCGGGCACAGGGCAGTCGTAGAACGGTTCCTTCTGACAGGTGCCGGTGCAGCCGTCGCCCGGGGCGGAGTTGCCGTCGTCGCACTGCTCGCCCTTGGCGGCGCTCAACTTGCCATCGCCGCAGTACTCGTCGCGCACGCAGGGCTGGTTGGCAACCGGGCAAGTCCATCCCGCCTCTACGCGGCAATTGGCGCCACAGCCGTCAGCGGGTTGCGTGTTGCCGTCGTCGCAGGTTTCGCCCACATTGACCATGCCGTTACCGCACACCGGGCCGGCACCGCAGTCTGCCTCGCCGGCGTCGCAGCCAGCGGCGACCTCGATTTGACAAGTCGATGAACAGCCGTCGCCGTCCTTGGCGTTGCCGTCATCGCAGGTTTCGCCGTCGCTCAGCTTGCTGTCGCCGCACACGGGGTCGGCAACGCAGGGCTGGCCAGGGGCAGGGCAAGTGTAGTTGGGTTCCTGGCGACACAAGCCCGAGCAACCATCACCCGGCCGGGAGTTGCCGTCGTCGCAGGTCTCGCCCTCCTCGACAATCCCGTTGCCACAGACGGGGCCCAGATCGGGACTGTCACACGCATCCCCGCAGCCGCTTGGAACGTCGGGAAGCTCGGCCGCGTCTCGGTCGGAAGGCGGCAGAATGATCTGGCCGTCTTGCTCGACTGGTCGCGTGTCTACGCCCGGCGCCGCGTCGGGTTGGTGCTTTTGCGAGACCCCACCGCTGCTGCATCCGCCAAGAATGCCCAGTGCCAACACGATGAGCCAGTGGTTGCGTTTCAGTTCCATCAAATGGTCCTTCCGAGCCCCTTCAGGCCGTCCGGGTCGCGTTTTGGCCCCAAAGGGTATCGGTGAAATTTAGGCACATTTCGGGCGGCGCGAATATCCAGGAAAGCGCCGACTGCAGTTGACCAATTGCACCGAATTCCCGGGGACTCGTCGGTTGACGTAGCCAACTGTGGCGGCGTTCACGACGTCTGTGCTCTGCTCGGCCGATGTGGGTTGGCCTGGTTCGTCGGGAGCGTGCGTTCTGCACGCGCTCTCGGACGCCGCGGGGCTGATTGAGAATGCGTCAGAAGGCCTGACCGCAGCTCAAGCCGAAGGGCGACAGGCCGCAGCTCAGGCTCGCCTGGCGGCTGGGTACGGGCGCGGAGTGCCAGGAGAGGAGGCCCACGATGCCCATGGTCACGGCGGCCGCGCCCGCGACCAGGGTGGCGCTCATGGCCAGGTTCTTCTGATCCGAGAGAGTGGCTTCATTGGTGCACCGCCAGCCCGCGTCGGGGCTGTGGCAGGAGTTGAGCTCGGAGTTGCGCCCCATCCAGACGATGCCGGCGGCGACGGCGGCCAGGCCTGTGGCACCACCGGCGATGAGCCAGGTCTTGGCGGCGCGGTTCGAGGGAGCGGGCGCATCGACGAGCGCGCGGCGGCTGGCGTTCGTGGGGGCGGTCGAAGTGCGCGCTCGCGCTTCGGGTTCGAGGGTGATGGTGAGTTGGCGACGCCCGCCGCCTTTGACGCTCACGGGAAAGGAGCGGCCGACCATGCCCGGTGCGCGCGCCTCCAGAGTGTGGCTGCCGGCCCCGAGCAGGAGGCTCCCGTCCGGCTCCAATTCCATGGCCGCGCCGTCGACGAGCACGCGCGTGGACGAGGGCGAAACCGTCAGGGTGAAGGCGTCGACAAACATCCGGCTGCGGGCCAGCAACCCCTCCGCGTGTGTGCGTTGATCGGGCGACAGGGGCCTGCGCTCGTCCTTGAGCGCCGCCGACAGGTTGCGCACGGCGGAGACGTAGTCGCGCAGCTCGAAGCACGTCATGCCGATGGCCCGGTAGGTGCGGGCGCTGGGGCTCATGGCGTGGGCGCGCAGGAAGATGCTGCGAGCTTCCTCGAAATGGAAAGCGTCGTACTCGGCCAAGCCATCCTTGATCAGCTTCCGATACAGAGGGCTGTCACCCGCCTCGGTATCGGACTGCACCGTGGCCTTGGCCGCAAGGGCGTGCGAAGACGGCGCGGTTGTCACGAGCGTGCCCAGCAGCGCGACGAGGAGGGTGGAGCGCAAGCGAGAGGGGGACGACGTGGGCTGTGGCATGGCTCTCCCTAAACTAGAAATCGTCCGCCGAGAGGCGGCCCGCGCGTGGGGCAGCCGGCTTGGCCGCCGCGGCGGACGGCGGCGTAGCCCTCGTCGAGGCGGCCTTATCGGGCGCCTTGATCGCAGCAGGTCGCTGGGCAGGTGGTGTCGGCGAGCCTGCCGGGGCTGTGAACGGATCCCAGTCGACCTTGCGCCGCGTGTGGGCGGGCGGCTCGCTCGCCCTCGGGCCGCGCGCGGCTGCGGGCGTGGCCCTGTCTTCCACACGCGCCTCGGCCCGGGGCAGGACCGTCGGAACCGCTTCGGCTGCGGCTTCTTTCGCGGCCGGCGCGGCCGCCGGAGCCGGCGCGGGCAGCGCGATGGTGGGGGCCGGCGCTGGCGCGGGCAGCACGGTGGTGGGGGCCGGCGCGGGCGCGGGATTGGTAACGGGCCTGGTGGTGCTGGGCACGCTCGATGGCAACGCGGCCTGCGTCCGGCCGCCCGAGCCTAGGGCCAGCCAAAGCGACAGCCCCAAGACGAGCACGATGGCGGCGCTGATGGCGATGCGGGGCCGCGATGAGGCGCACAGTCGCTTGAGCGTGGGCACCACTCTCTGCAGCGGGTTCACCAGCACCACCGTGCTGGGTCCCTCCTGGGGCGGAGCGGCGGCCGGCACGGGAACCGGCGCGCTGTCCGTGGCGGGTGTCAGTGAGAGGCCGAAGAGCATCTGCGTCTCGTGCTGCCCGCTGGAATTCTCGGGCGGCATGGGAAGCTGGATGGCCGGCGAGCTGCCACTCGTCCTGCGAACCGAGTCGATCATCGCAATACCCGTCAGCGGGGTCAGCGAGCGCGGCAGCCCCGGCCGGCGCATCAACTCGTCTTCCAGCGCATCGATCATCGCGTCGAGGGTGTGGAAGCGTTCCTCGGGATTCTTGGCCAGCGCCTTGTGTATGACGTGGACCACGCCGGCCGGCAGGTCAGGGCGCTTGAGCGCGATGGGCGGCGGGGGCTCGTGAATGATGCGCTCGAACAGCGGCGTGCCCACCTCGCCCACGAAAGGCGCGTCGCCGGTCAGCGCCTCGTAGATCAGGATGCCGAAACCGTAGACGTCAGTTCGCCCGTCCACGCGCTGGCCATCCGCCAGGTGCTCGGGCGACATGTACACGGGCGTGCCCGCGGTCATTTCGGGACGGCCGGTGCCCCCGTCGCGGGCCTGTTCCTTCATGAGCGCCACGCCGAAATCCAGAACCTTGGTGGTCAGCACGCGCCGGTCGGGGCCCATGCACAGGAAGATGTTCTGCGGCTTGATGTCCCGATGAATGATGCCTTCGGCGTGGGCCGCGGCCACCCCGCGCATGGCGGGCAGCAGGATGGCCAGCGCCTCCTCCACGCTCAGCGGTCCCTTGCGCAGCAGATACGTGCCAAAGGCCTCGCCCTCGAGCAACTCCATCACGATGCAGGCCATGTCCTGGTGCTCGATGACGTCGAACACGGTAACCACGTTGGGGTGGTTCACCCTGCTGGTGGCCAGGGCTTCGAAGTGGAAGAGGTGCTCGGCCTCGTGCTGCGAGGCCAGGGACTGGAGGATGACCTTGAGCGCCACCTTCTTGCCCGTGCGCTCGTTGGTCGCTTCCCACACGGCCGCCATTCCGCCCTGACCGATGATGCGGTCGATGCGGTACTTCTGACCCACGACTTGGCCGGGCTGAAAGACCGGGTCGGGACTATTGGTTGCTGTGGCCAAGCTCATGAATCTTCCCCTGGGCCGCCTCCAAGGCGACCACATACCACGGCTTGGGGTCCCGGTGTCGCGTGTGTCCGCATGGGCTCTCTGTCGCCACCTGGGGGTTCTGCGTTAGATGCCGGGCGCCAGGGCGCCGGTCGGGGGCGCCGCTGCGCAGCCCTCGCTCCCACAGTAGCCGCTCTTGCATTCCAGAGCGTCGCCACAGGCCTCGCCGTCCTCTTTCTTGGGCGTGCAGGTCGAGGCGGAACAGTAGTAGCCGGGGGCGCAGTCAGAATCGGTGCAGCCTGTGGCGCACACGCCGCTTTCGACCTTGCACAGGTTCCCGCCGCAGTCCGTGTCACAGCACACGCTGCTGCTGCAGTCACTGGTCGAGCACGCGCAGTGGCCGGTGATGCAGTCGCTCTTGGCGGGGTCGCAGGCTTGGCCCTGGGGGACCTTGCAGGTCCCGTCGTCCGCGCAGACATAGCCCGTGTTGCATGAGGCGATGCAGCAGCGCTGCAGGCAGGCGTCCGAGATGCACTCGGCGGGAGCGCTGCACACCTGGCCGGGCTTCTTCTTGCACGCGCCCGCCACGCAGACCTCGGTCGCCGTGCAGGCGGAAGCGCAGCACATGCGATCCGTGCCGGCGCTGCTCTCCTCGCAGTTGCCGCTGGCGCAATCGGCATCGCCGCTGCACACCTCGCCGTCCTCCTTCTTCGGGACGCAGAATCCCTCTCCGTTGCAGGTGAATCCGGCGTCGCATGTGAGGGTTTGGTTCTCGATGGTGCACCGGGTGGCACAGGCGCCGTCCACACACAGGTAGCCGGTTCCACAGCTCACCGTGCCGGTGCTGGCACACACGCCCTCGGCGCTGCAGGTGCCGGTCGTGGAGTACTGCGTGTGCGTGTCCGCCGGGCAGGTGGCGTGCGCGGCCGTACAGGTCGCGGGCAGCTCGCAGGCGCCCGCGCCGTCACAGCTCCCCGTCTGCCCGCACGTGCCAGCGTCCGCTTCGCACGTGGCGGACGTGCGGGGCGGCAGGCCCTTGCCGATGAAGGTGCAGGACCCGGTCTTGCAGCTCTGGCAGCCCCCCGAGCAGGGACTGCCGCAGCACACGTGCTCATTCGTGCACACAAGGGCATCGGCGCAGTCACTGTCGCCGTCGCATGCCTCACCTGCCTCCCGCTTCTCGCCGCACTTGTTGGTGGCGACCAGGCAGGTCAAGCCCGGGGCGCACTGGTCAGACGATGGCTCAGACGATGTGCACGTGGTCCGGCACGTGATGCTGTCCGCGCAGGTGTAGGGAGAGCAGGACGTGGTTTGGGCTGCCGCACACGTCCCGTCCGACTTGCAGTTCGCGGCCATCGTGTGTTCGCCCGCGCTACAGCTCTCCTTGCGGCAGGCCGTGCTGGTGGACCAGTGCCGACAGGCGCCCGCGCCGTTGCATGTGCCGTCGTTGGAGCAGTCGCCCGCCAGCGGGGCGCTGGCCTCGCAGCGCCCTCTGGGATCGGCATCTCCACTGGCCACGAAGGTGCAGGTCCCGGCGGGCGTGGTGCCGACCCCTCTGCAGGTCCGGCACAATCCGTCCGTGGTTGCGTCCGTGCAGGCCGTGTTGCAGCACACCCCCTCGGTGCAGAGCCCGCTCTGGCATTGAGCCGGTGCCGTGCAGGCGGCCCCGTCGACCTTCAGGCCGCAGGAACCCTTGATGCACGTGGCAAAACCGATGCAGTCACTATCCAGTGTGCAGCTTGTCTTGCAGGCTCCCTCTGCGCACGCGAAGCTGCCGCAGCTCACGACCTTGGGCTCGGTGCACTTGCCGGCGCCGTCGCAGGTGTAGGCCGGCTTGAGCGACGACGTCGAGGCGCACGCGGCCGCCATGCAGCTCGTGCCCTGCTTGTGGAAGGCGCAGGCCCCCTTCAGACACGCGCCGGTGGTACCGCAGGTGCTGGTCGCGGTGTCTTTGCACTTGCCCTGGGGATCCGCCGCGCCGTCGGCCACGGCCGTACAGATGCCCTGCGAGCTGCTCAGGTTGCAGGCCATGCAGGCCTCGGTGCAGGCGCGATCGCAGCACACGCCCTGGGCGCAGAAACCCGACTTGCATTCCGTTCCCGCGCTGCAGTTGGCGCCGGACGGTTTGGGGCCGCAGCTACCGTTCAAGCAGAAGCTGCCCTCTGCACACTGTTTGTCACTGTTGCAGGCGTCGTAGCAGACACTCCCGTTGCACACGAACGGGCTGCACGTGCGTGAGCGTGAGGCGGTGCACTGGCCCGCGGCATTGCACGTGGAGGGCGGCGTGTATGCGCCCGCGGTGCAGCTCGATGGGCCACACTCGGCGCCCACGGGATAGCTCTGGCACGCGCCGTTTCCGTCGCACAGGCCATTGGTCGAGCAATTGGCAATGCCCTTGTCCGTGCACACCTTTCGTGGGTCCGCCGCGCCGGTCGCGACGTTGGTACACTTGCCTGGCGAGCCCGACAGGTTGCAGCTACGGCAGGGGCCCGTGCAGGCGCTCTCGCAGCACACCCCGTCCACGCAGAAGCCTGATTCGCACTGGCTGGAATCGGGACAGGTCTGGCCGTTCTTGCGTTTGCCGCACACGTAGGCGCTGGTGCCGCCGCTGGTGTCGGCGACGCAGGCATGCCCGCTTTCGCAGGTGTCGGCGTTCTGGGGATCACAACTGTCGGTGCAGGCGCCGTCGCTGCAGATGAAGGGCGCGCAGTCCACCAGTTGGGCGTCCTGGCACTGACCCTTGCCGTCGCAGGTGCGGGGCACGTTTTCGATCAGACCCGAACACGACGAGGGGGCGCAGACCGTGTTGGCCGGGTAGAGGGTGCACGTGCCTTGGCCGTCGCACAGGCCCGTGCTGCCGCACGTGGTGCGATCCTGGCCGTTGCAGTCCGAATCGGGAAGGCCGATCGACACGTACTGGCAGTGACCCACCGATCCGGTCTGGTTGCACGACACACAGGGCCCGCTGCACGCGACGTTGCAGCACACCCCATCCACGCAGAAGCCTGAGGCACAGTCGCTGCCGTCCTCGCAGACCGCGCCGTTGGAGCTGCGGCCGCACTTGCCCCCCGCGCACTGCTGTTCCGACGCGCACTGGGCGTTGGTGGTACAGCGAGTGGCGCAGCGGTTCTTGCTCTTGTCGCACGTGTAGGGCGCGCAGGCCGTGAACGCGGGCTCGACACACGCGCCCTTGCCGTCGCAGGCCAGGGCGCCCGCGATGCCGTCGCCGTCACACGTCCCGGTCTTGCACTCCGTGCCTTTCACGTACTTGCGGCACGCGCCCTTGCCATCGCAGGTGCCGTCCTGGCCGCACGTCGCGGGCGTGCTAGCAGCGCACTCCTGGCGGGTGGGCCTGCCGCCCGCGGGAACCAGGGCGCAGTCGCCCATCGAGGTGGCAAGGTTGCAGGCCCTACAGGTCTCGCCGCAGGCCGAGGCGCAACAGACTCCGTCGACGCAGAAACCGCTCTGGCATTCGCTGTTGCACGTGCATGCCTCGGCCTTGCCCTTGTTCTTGCCGCCATCCGCGGCGCAGGTCTTGGCGTCGGTGCCGCCGTCCTTGCCATCGCGGCCTGCATCTGACCCTCCCGCGCCGCCCGCATCCGATCGAGGTGCGTCGCTCTTGCAGCCGGTCGCCGTCAGCGCCAACGAGCAGAGCAAGGCGAGTGCTGCCCCCACTCGTTGACGCGCCAAGGCGTTCGGCGAACCCACAGATCCGTCCCAAGTCAAATAAGGTGAATGGCGCACATGCGAACACATCCCGCATTAGATGCATCGATGCAAGGGAAGATGCACCGGGTGGGCGCGGGGCGTTGTGATGCCGACCGG
Organism: Pseudomonadota bacterium; assembly: GCA_023438785.1. Taxonomy (GTDB): domain Bacteria; phylum Myxococcota_A; class Polyangia; order Fen-1088; family Fen-1088; genus Fen-1137. The sequence goes on along the minus strand of JAEXQJ010000170.1, from coordinate 9,966 downwards.
CTCAGATGCAGGTGCCGTAGTCACTGCCGTGCGGCATGCAATCCTTGCCGTCCGGGCAGGGGTGGCCGTTGTCACAGACCTGGCGGCAGACGTTGTCCACGCAGGTGAACCTGGTCATGCAGTCCCGGGATGCGGTGCAGGCGGCGCCATCGCGCCCGTCGCCGTAGGAGAACTCGCAGACTGTCCGGCTGCGGTCGGTGCCCGTGTCGGGTGCGACCAGCAGGCAGGTGCGGGCCGTGTCGCAGCCCGTGTTCGCCAGCGGGTCGCAGCTACCGGCAGTGCCCACCTGGTAGTAGGGCGGATCGCAGACGAGAACCGTTGGCCCGGCCGCGGTGAGCTTGCGGGCGCCGCAGTTCACGTTCTCCACACAGTCACCCGAGACGCGGCAGAGCGCGAGGCAGACGTAGGTCCCGTCGCCGAGGCTGGGCTCCAGGCAGATGCTGCCCGGCGCGCAGTCGTCCGAGCCGTCACCGCTGGGCGTGCAGGATTGCGGGAAAGCCTTCTGACCGAACCCGCCGCAGGCCAACTGGCCGCTGTAGGCGTAGTTGCACTTCTGGCTGCACCAGTCGCAGCCGCCGGTCTGGCACACGGGATCGCAGAGGCCTGGCTGGCTCCCGCTCGCGCACGCCAGGTTGGGCGCGGAGCAGGTTATGTGCGTCCCGGTGCTGGTCGTGGTCGTGCTGCCGGTCTGTGCCTGACCGCCGTCAATGGGAGCGAATTCGGCCTTGGTGCAAGCGCAGGTAAGCGCCAGTGCGAGCAGGTGAGCGCGGGTCGGCGGAGCGATCATGGAGTCGCATGCTTACCCGGCGCGCCGTTCGGTGCAACCGATGGATTGCTGGGGCGGCGCGAGAACGTCGCGTAAGGTCCTGGAATTGCTCGCCACCTGGCGGCGGCCGCGACAAGATGAGCGCGTGTCCCTAAGTGCCCTTGGATTCCCGCACCTCTTCGGTCCCGTGTCCTCGCGTCGCCTGGGGCGTTCGCTGGGCATCGATCTGGTGCCCTACAAGACGTGCTCGCTCGATTGCGTGTACTGCGAATGTGGCGCCACCACGCACCTGACCACCCAGCGCGCGGAATTCGTGTCCACCGAGCAGGTGATGGGCGAGTTGGACCAGTACCTGGGCAAGAAGCCCGACCTCGACTACGTCACGTTTTCTGGATCGGGCGAGCCCACTCTGCACACGGGCCTGGGCCGCATCATCGCGCACCTCAAGGCCAAGCACCCGCGCTACAGGGTCGCCGTGCTGACCAACGGCACCCTGTTCTGCCAGCCCGAGGTGCGCCAGCAGGTCCTGCAGGCCGACCTGTTGGTCCCGTCCCTCGACGGCGCCACAGCCGAGTCGTTCCAGGCCATCGATCGGCCGGCCCCGGGCATCACCGTGGCCGACGTCGTGGCCGGCCTGACGGCCTTGCGCGACGAGTACAAGGGGACCTACGTGCTGGAGGTCTTCGTCGTCCCGGGTGTCAACGACACGAACCGAGAGATGGTCGCTCTGCGGAGCGCGGCCGAGCGCATCCGTCCCGACGCCATTCAGCTCAATCGGCTGGATCGGCCCGGCGTGGACGGCTCCGTATCGGTTGCCTCGGACGAATTGCTGACCATGCTGGCCCAGTCCTTGGAGCCGCTCCCCGTCTTCGTGGTTCCGTCGCGCCGGGCCGGCGAGGCGCGACGCCTGGATGACCGCCAGGTGGAGCAGGCCATCCTCGCGCGTCTGGCCGAGCGCACCCTCGATGTGACCACCCTGGCCTTTCTCCTTGGGCTGCAAGAGGGCGTGGTGGCCAAATGCGTGCGCCAGATGCTCGACGGCGGCCGCTTGCTGCGTGTGGCCGCGCCCGTGCCGAGCCGGCTCGTCGTGCAGCGCGCGCCGTAGCGCGGGGGCTGGTCAGTAGTGGGGCGGGCGCTCGTTGGGGTCGCGATCCACGCCCGCCACGCGGGTCCGCAGGGACGCCAGCTCTTTGGTCAGGCGGTCGATGGTCTTCTGCTGTTCGAACACCACCTGACTCAGCTCGTCCACCTGGCGTTCGAGATGGGTGTAGCGGGTTTCTAGGGCGATGAGGCGGGATTCCATCGTCTCTTTGATAGCGCGCCGGAGGGCTGAGCGCAGCGGCCTCTCGCCCCTACGCCGCCAGGATGCGCAGTCCGGAGATGCCCGCCAGGAATGAGCGGAACTCGTCGTTCTTCTCTTGCAGGTCCAGAGCGAAGCCGCCGTCGCCGTCCAGGCGCACCACTTGGCCACTGGCCAGCACGATCTGCGCTTCAGACATGACGAAGCCGAAGGCCACCCGGGCGCCCAGCGAGATGGCATGGCCGGGGGCTTTGAGCAGGCAGCCCCCCTGCGAGACGTCGGCCAACTCGGCCGTGATGGCCGCGGCCAAGCCGTTGGCCTGCACCCTCACGGGCAAGCCCAGGAGGAAGCGCCGGTGGCGTCGCTTTTCGGCTTCTGCTGGCATCGGGGAATCCTACTTCACATCGGTGCCGGTCAGGCGAAAGTTGAGCGACCGAGGGGGATTCGTCACAGTCGCCGCGCGAGGCTCGATGTAGACTCGGCCCATGCGGCTGGCCAGAAGACTCGCGTCGTCGATGCTCTTGGTGTTGCTGGGGACTGGGGCCGCGCAGGCGGCGCTGGGCGAGCGAATCGTCGCGGAGGCCAGCGCGCGCGGGCGCTTCTCGGCCGTCATCCGCGTGGCTCGCGCCGCGACCCACACCCTGCACGAGCGGCAGACCGCAGCCGGAGCCACGGTCCGCGAGTACGTGGGTAAGGACCAGAAGGTCTTCGCCGTGACCTGGGAAGGTCCGTTTCGTCCCGACCTGCGCGAGCTTCTGGGGGCGCACTACGACTCGGCCTTCAGCACGAGCCGTCTTCGCCGCTCCCGCGGTCCCGTGACCATCCGCGTGCCCGGCTTAGTCATCTTCATGGGGGGCCACCCGCGCGCCTGGTTCGGCCGCGCCTATTTGGAGCAGGCATTGCCCGCCGGCCTGCCCATCCAGGAGATCCGATGAGGCGCGCGTGGCTTGGTCTGGGCCTCGTCCTGGCCGCGGGCTGCGATTCGTCGTCGGAAGAAGCGCCGGGGCCCGTGGTCACGACTCCGCTGGCCGACAACGTGGCCGAACTCGTGGTCGACTCGGGGCCCGACGGGAAGGGGTTCGCCAATAGCCTGTACGCCACGGTGACGGTTTGCGTGCCCGGCACGGCCCAGTGCCAAACCATCGATCACGTGATCGTGGATACGGGATCGGTGGGCCTGCGGATCATGGGCTCGGTGCTGAACCTGCCCCTGCCCAAGCTGACCGACTCGGCGGGCAGCCCGATGGCCGAATGTGCCCAGTTCGTGTCGGGCTACTGTTGGGGGCCGCTACACAAGGCCGATCTCAAGCTCGCCGGCGAAGTGGCGGCCGATCTCACGGTTCACGTCGTCGAGACCTCGCCCTATCGCACGCCCTCGCCGTGCACCGGCGAAGACGTCAGCTCGGTCGAGAAGATGGGGGCCAATGGCATCCTGGGGATCGGCCCGCTGGCGCAGGACTGTGGGTCTGCCTGTGCCATCGCGCCGGGGCCCGGATCGCTGAACCCCGAGCTGTATTTCGCCTGTTCCGACGCCGCGGAGCCATGCCGCGCCCAGGCCGTGTCCCTGGCGGACCAAGTGGTCAATCCCGTGACCCGTTTTGCCCAGGACAACAACGGAACCATCGTGGAGTTGCCCAGCATCCCTGGTCATTCGGCGGCCTGGGTAAAGGGCGCGCTGATCTTCGGCATCGGCACGCGCGACAACAACCGCCTGGACCAGCAAACCGTCCTCGCCGCCAGTGAGTCGGGCAGCGTGTTGACCGCTTACCCTGTCGATGCCGCCCGCCTGTCACCCGCCGTCTTCGACACCGGGTCGAACGGCCTCTACTTTTCGGACCCCGCGACTTCAGGCATCCCTGCTTGCGAGAACCTGGCCGACTTCTACTGTCCGAGCCGACGGACCAACCACACGGCGCTCGTCTTCGACAGCACGGCCCAGGAGCGAACCGCCGTGGCCTTCAGCGTGGGCAACTTGGAGGTCATGGCCCAGAAGGCTCATGCGGCCTTCGACGATCTGGCGGGGCCGAACTCGGGGGCGCAGGCCGAGGCGGCGGGATTCTCGGCCTACTTCGATTGGGGGCTGCCCTTCTATTACGGCCGGCGCGTCTTCACGGCCATCGAAGGCCAGGCCACCCCGCGCGGCACGGGCCCATACTTCGCGTTCTAGTTCAGAACTCGATCTGCGCGCCGATCTCCACCACGCGGTTGGGGGGGATGGCGAAGAAATCGGTGGCCGAACGGGCGTTGCGCGACAAGAAGCGGAAGAGCATCTTGCGCCATTCGGCCATGTGCTTGTTCTCGCGCTTGAACACGAGAGTCTCTCGGCCCAGGTAGAAGCTGGTATCGGCGGCATTGAACTCCATGCCACGCGCCTTGCAGCGGCGAAGGATGTCGGTCACGTCCGGGCTCTCCATGAAGCCGTAGTGCGCGGTCACGGCCCAGAAGCCGTGATCGAAGCGCTTGAGGCGCACCTTCTGGTCGCGTGGCACCTCGGGGACCGGATCGGTGGTGATGGACAGGATGACGACCTGCTTGTGCAGCACCTTGTTGTGCTTGAAGTGGTGCAGAAGCACGCCGGGCGTCCCGCGCCGGGTGGAGGCCAGGAAGACGGCCGTGCCGGGCACGCGGTGGGGATTGGTGGCCGCCACGTCGGCCAGGAAGACCGGCAGCGGCAGTGTGGCAGCGGAGATCCTCTCGCCCAGCAACGTTCGGCCCCGGTTCCAGGTCACCATCACGCTGAACATGCCCGCGGCCAACCCCAAGGGGAACCAACCCCCGCTCAGGATCTTGGCCGAACAGGCTCCGAAAAAGGCCAGATCCACACACAGGAAGAGGAACAGCAACCCGCCCGCCTTCCAGCGGGTCCACCCCCAACGGCCGCGCGCCACCGAGTAGAACAGGATGGAGGTGATGGTCATGGTGCCGGTGACTGCGATGCCGTACGCGTCGGCCAGGCCGGTGGAGGCGCGGAAGCCCAGCACCAGGGCCACGCAGGCCACCATGAGCAGGCGGCTGACCTCGGGGATGTAGATCTGGCCCTCGGTCTTGCCCGACGTGTGCACCACCGTCACGCGCGGCAGATAGCCGAGTTGCACGGCCTGGCGGGTGATTGAAAAGGCGCCCGAGATGAGGGCCTGCGAGGCGACCACGGTGGCCAGGGTGGCCAGGATGACCATGGGATAAAGCCAGCCGGAGGGCACCATGGCGTAGAAGGGATTGCTCACCGTCTCGGGCCGTTCCAGCAGGATGGCGCCCTGGCCGAAGTAGTTGATGAGCAGGGCGGGGAAGACGCACGCGTACCAGGCCAGCCGGATGGCGCGCGTACCGAAGTGTCCCATGTCGGCGTAGAGCGCCTCGCCCCCCGTCACGCACAGGATGACCGAGCCGAGCACCAGGAAACCATGCTTGCCGTGGGCGGCGAAGAAGTCGACCGCGTACAGCGGGTTGATGGCTACCAGGATGTGCGGGTGGCGCGCGATCCATGGCAGCCCGATGGCGGCGATGGCGATGAACCAGCACAGGGTGATGGGGCCGAACACGGCACCGATCCGGCCCGTGCCGCGCCTTTGCGCCCAGAAGAGCGCCACCAGGATGATGCAGGTCAGGGGAGCCACCACCGGGGAGAAGGCGTGGGTTGCCACTTCCAGGCCCTCGACGGCGGACAGCACGGAGATGGCCGGCGTGATCACGCCGTCGCCGTAGAGCAGGGCCGCGCCGAACAGGCCCACCACGATGAGCAGAAACTTGGAACGCTTGAGCTCGTGCCAGTTGGGTGGTTTCACCGCCTGGCCGTCCGTGCCGGCGGGCGCGGGCTTGTCACTGCCCAGCCGGGCTGCCAAGGCCATGAGCGCCAGCACGCCACCCTCGCCGTTGTTGTCGGCGCGCATGACGAACAGGATGTACTTGACCGAGATGACCAGCAGGATTGACCAGAAGACCAGCGACAGCAGGCCCAGGATGTTGGCCGGATCCGGTGCCACGCCGTGGGGAAGGTTGACGCACTCTTTGAGCGCGTAGAGCGGCGACGTGCCGATGTCGCCATACACGACGCCCAGGGCGCCCAAGACCAGCTTGGCCAGATCCGACTTCTTTAGGGGACCGACGGGACTGTGGTGACCAGAGGGCTGCGGGTCTACAGATGGAGCGCCACCGGATTCTGCTGCATGCATTCGTGAGACTGCCTCGGCCACCGGGCCGGCCGCCGACTATGCCAGAAGTTGGGCCCCGCAGGCATGACTCTGTGCGGCGCCGCCATCGCGCTCAACCCACGGAAATCACAGCGGAATCGTGATCTCGTGGCCCCCGGGGGCCCTGAAGCCCGCACGCAAGGACTGGCGCAGGCCGGCTCCCCTCCAACCGGCAGCCTGGCGAGACCTCGCACCTGGCCATGCTAAAAACTGAGTATGGCTTCCAGGCCACGGCCCATGCGACGACGGCGGCTGCCGGCTTACGCGGCCGTGGCGGTTTCGCTGGCCGTCCACGGCTTGGTGGGCCTGTTCCTGCTTTCCCGTCGGCCGCCCGCGTCCTCGCCTCGGGGAGAGTCGGTGGAAGTCGCCTTCGAGGCGCTGGAACCGCCTGCTCAGCCCGACCGGGAACCGAGCGTGGGCCAGGCAGACGAGGGCGGAGGACCGGCGCCGGTTCGGCCCGAGGGCAAGCGTGCGGCCGGCCCGCGGGCGAGGGCGGGGCGCACACCGCGATCCGGCGCTGGAGACACGAGGGGCGAGAAACGGGCGGAGGGGCCCGGCGGCGAGAAAGGGGCGGAGGGGCCTGGGGCCAGCGGCGCCACGGGCGACCGCTTTGCCACCTTTCGCTCGACCCGCCCCGATCTGAGCCACGTTCCGGGCTTGCAGGCCCCGGAGGTCAAGCGTGACCTGCTGGCAGCCCCGCGTGTGACGAAGAAGGCGCCCACGGAGCTGCCCGGGACCATGCGCGGGCCGGGTGGTGTGACGGCCATGGTCGACGAAGACGGCGCCATTCATTTCCGCGAGCCCTCGGCCACGGTGCGCGGCCCCAGCGAGACCAATCTGGGCTTGAGCGGCGGTTTCGATCTCACGGATCGAGTGATGCGCATGGCGGGGATGGACCCTTACGCGGCCACCAAGCGCAAGATGGCCGAGGACACGCACGAACAACGCGTGTGCATGGCCCGCCGAGCCCAACACGCGCGCGAGGCACAGGCCCTCCTTGATCTGTCGACCAAGGTGCGGGCCATCGCCGGGCGCAGCGACTGGGCCCCCGAGAAGCGGCGGCGCATCATCTTCGAAATCTGGGACGAATGCGACGACGAGTCGGACTACGCGGCTATGGCTCGGGCCACCATTGCGGCCATCATTCGTGAGGCCCTCCCGGCGGGGTCGGATCTGGCCTACTCGCCGCAGGAACTGTTGGCCCTGAACAGCCGGCGCAGCTCGCACCTGGAATTTGCGCCGTACGTGGCCCGCGAAGCCAAGCGGCCACGACCAGCACCCGTCGACTGCCTCGCGCCCGAGGGCGCCCGCGCAGCCCCGTGACGTTCGATGGTAGAAGGGGACCTGCGAGGCCCCCTGCAACATGGACCCGTTGACGTTTTTCGTGCTCGTCCTCCTGGCGGGCGTGCTGGCCGGTGCGCTGGGCTCGCTGCTGGGAATTGGCGGCGGGATCATCATCATTCCCACCCTGACGCTCGTGGCCGGCGTGGACATTCGTTACGCCATGGGGGCCAGCCTGGTCGCGGTCATCGCGACCTCGAGCGGGGCGGCCGCCACCTACGTGCGCGAGCACATGTCCAACCTACGCCTGGCCATGTTCTTGGAGCTGGCCACCACCACCGGCGCGGTGGGCGGTGCGGTGCTGGCCGGCATGCTGCCCGCGTCGCTCCTGTCGCTCATCTTGGGTTTGGCCCTGGCACATTCGGCGTGGAGTTCGCTGCACTCGCCCGTGTCCGACGTGCCACCGCTGGGGCGGGGCAGCCCCGCGGCCGAGCGCCTGGGCCTGCAGGGCGCCTACGTCGATCCGGCCACCGGGCGCACGGTGCAGTACCAGGTCACGCGCGTGCCGCAGGGGTTCGCCATGATGGGCCTGGCGGGACTGCTCTCAGGGCTGCTGGGCATCGGCAGCGGCATCTTCAAGGTGATCGCCATGGACCGCATCATGCGTGCGCCGCTCAAGGCATCGACGGCGACCAGCAACTTCATGATCGGCGTGACGGCGGCGGCCAGCGCGGGCGCCTACTTCGCGCGGGGCGAGATCCATCCCTTCATCGCGGCCCCGGTGGCCCTGGGGGTGCTGGCGGGAACGGCGGTGGGCACCCGTCTGCTGGCCCGGCTGCACAGTCGGGCCATCGCGCGCGTCTTCGTCGTGCTGCTGGCCGTGGTGGCCGTCCAGATGATCAGGCGCGGCATTCTGGGACTCATGCACGGGGGCTGGCAGTGAGCCGGAGCGGCAGGGTGGAAGGGCTGATCAGCACGACCCTGCGGGCCGGCGTGCTCACGGGGGCTGTCCTCATCGCATTGGGCTTACTTCTGCTGGCGGTCACGGGCTCGACCGGATACGGACCGGTCGGCACGCTGCAGACCATCCTGGCCTTCGAGTCCAACGGCAGTCCGGGGCATTTCCCCATCACGCCGGCCGCCGTGCTCGCAGGCGTCGTGCAGGGCAAACCCTACGCCATCGTCGAGTCGGGCGTGCTGGTCCTCATGGCCACCCCCGTCTTGCGCGTGGCGCTTTCCGTGGGGGTCTTCTCGGCCCAGCGGGACAGGCTGTACGTGGCCATCACCCTGGCCGTTCTGGGCATCCTGGTCCTCAGCTATCTGCTGGGCGGCGTCGAGTGAACCCTTTTTGCGCAGAACCGGCTCTAAGCGTGCAAGGAGACAGACATGGCAACCAAGGTTCTTTCGGAGAGCAATTTCAAAGAGACGGTCGAGAGTGGAATCGTGCTGGTGGATTTTTGGGCGCCGTGGTGCGGCCCGTGCCGCGTCTTTGGGCCGGTCTTCGAGAAGGCCTCGGAAGCCAACCCGGATGTGGTCTTCGCCAAGCTCAACACCGAAGACGAACCCTCGCTGGCCGGTAGCTTCGGCATCCAGGCCATCCCCACCCTGATGGCGTTCCGCGATGGCCTCTTGGTCTTTGAACAGGCGGGGGCCATGCCTGCCCCGGGCCTGCAGAAGCTCATCGAACAGGTCAAGGCGCTGGACATGGCTCAAGTGCGCGCCGAAATGGAGGCGCAGGACGCCGCGGGCGGCTGCCGGTGCGAGGACGGCTCGGGCGGCTGCTGTGGCGGCGGCACGGGGAGCTGTTGTGGCTGAGGAACTGGCGGCCGGGCTCTCTCGGCCGCCCTCCGCGCGGAGGCACAGAATGCTCCTGCATACCCTGGCATTCGTGGTAGGCGGCGGCGCGCTCGGGTTCGCGTACTACAAGTTCATCGGATGCAGCTCGGGTGCCTGCCCCATCACGTCCAATCCCTGGATCTCGACCCTCTACGGGGCCCTGATGGGCTACTTCGTCGGCTCCGCGCGCTGATTCAAGGCAGGGCGCTGGCCAGCACCTGGTACCACGCGGCGCCCAGCAGGTTGTGGCCGGTTTGGTTGGGGTGCCAGGTGTCCTGGAGCGCCGACGTCTTGAAGTTCGGCTGATCCCCGATGACCGGGTACATGTCGACGAGGCGGATGCGGTGACCCAGGCCGGCGTGCTTCTGGACCACCGCCGGGATGGTGGCGTTGTAGGCCCGAATGCGCGTGTTGAGCGCGTCGTCTTGCGATGGGATGGGCTGGGCCACCACGATGAGAACGTCGGGCAGAAGCCCGTAGATCTTCGTGATGAGGTTGTCCAGTCGCTTGGAGGCGTTCGCCATATCGTAGTTGTCGATGGCGTCGTTGGTCCCGATCATCAGCGGGATGACGTGAGGCTTGTATTGCGGCATCAC
>JAEXQJ010000357.1 GCA_023438785.1 Pseudomonadota bacterium | reverse complement strand
CGACGAGCAACGAAGGGATGCGACGCAGATCCGCGTCTTCGCGACCGATTCAAACCGTTCGTTGCTCTAGGCCTGGGCCTCTGAAGCAGGGGCCCAGCACGCCGCCGCTCGGGAGACGCGCCGGGGCCTCTGCCCCGCGCGCCTCGCCGGCCCCAGAGCACCGAATAGGCGGCTGGCGCGGACAGACGAGACGCGCGCCGTTCGCTTGTCGTGCTGCCGACGAGAGGCACTCTCGCGCCGGGGCTTCTCGGAGCGTCCGATTTGGGTTCCGCTTGTGTCGCGAGCCGTGGCAAGCCAACCTCTTCCAGCGCAGCCCCATGGAGCAGCAACTTGACCATTGGCTCGCCGCGGCCCGATCGCCTGGAGAGTTGGAGCGGAGGCGTCAGCGCATGGCGGCGTGGGAGATTGCGGAGTTCGGGCCCGTCGAGATCGAGACGGACGCCCGCTGCAACCGCAAGTGCAGCTACTGTCCCGTCTCGACCCAGGACCGACGAATCGGCCAAATGAGCGCGGACCTGTTCGCCAAGATCATCTCCGATCTTCGCGAGATGAGCTTCGGCGGAACCATGAGCTTTCACTTCTACAATGAGCCGCTCATGGACGACCGCTTGGAGGACTTCGTCCGGCTCGCGCATCAGGGGTTGCCCGCCGCCCGGCTCTTGCTCTTCACCAATGGTGATCTACTCACCGAGGCGCGCTTCGCATCTCTCATCAGGGCTGGTCTGACGAGCCTGCGCGTCTCCCTCCATGACGCCGCTGCTGAAGCACGGACGATTCGGTTTCGGGGTGGGCTAGAGCCATCTCTCGCCAATAGGGTCTTCCTGGTCCGCTACTACGACCAGATGCTGCCCCTGGACAACCGCTGTGGGGCTGTGCGGCTGAAACCTGGTGTCCGCCTGCCGAACCGGACTGCCGGCTGCCACAACATCACGTCCATGGTCATCGATTGGCAGGGACGCGTCCCCCTATGCTGCAACGACTATGACGTGTCGAATCCCCTCGGCGACCTTAAGGCGTCCAGCGCGAAGGAGATTTGGGACCGATCGCGCCTACTGCGCAGAGACATCTTCCTAGGCCGTTACGAATTGGAGGCCTGTCGGATCTGCACCGGCCAGCAGCTCTCTCCGAAGCCACGGGTGTAGCGGGGTCCCGCGTTCATCCGTGCGTCGGCGGGTGCGGGCAGACAGGGCTCAGGAGGTGATCCCCTCTATCGAGGGCGACGTGCTCCTCTGCAGCCGTCGCTCCGCCAGAGTGGCTCGAATCCGACCTTCCAGACGTTCGAAGCGCCCATAGAACAGCGTGGGAACAGCGGCCAGCGCGAAGCAGGCTGCCGGCAGCCAAATGAGGCCTCGTTCGAGCGCTGCAACCGCGTCCGCTGACTGCTCCGCATCCGCGACGTAGCCCGCGGCGCCGAGAAGCCACATGGACACGGCGCCACCCAGCCCCGCGCCCACCTTCAAGCAGAACGCCGCGCCCACCGCCGTCAAAAGCCCTGCGGCGCGAATGCCGCTCTTCCATTCACCATAGTCGACCGCGTCCGCGAGCAGAGAGAAGGGCATGGTCATGGCGGCGCCGCTAAACACGAACCCAACCGCCCACCCCACCATCACCAGCCCCACGCCGTGAGCGTGGCGGACACCCAACCAGACGAGGAATTGCCCGAGCACCATACCCAGCAGCCCGAGCGCCCAAATGTTCCGCTTCGAGGTCAAACGACACAACCACGGAAGCAACAGCGCCGTCGCGAGCGAGGCAAAGTCGAGGCCGTTGGCCAGGCCGAGGAGGTCGGGGCGATGCATGACGTACTTGAGGAAGTGCGGCAAGACCGTGATTCGCGAAATGAAGCCCACCCAGAAGAGCAAGCTGCTGATGGCCACGATCAACCAGGGCCAGTTGCCCCTGAGGGCGCCGAACGTCAGCCGGGACGACGCCAACTTGACCCGCGCCGGGACGACCCTCTCGTGAAGATTACGAAATGCGACCAGGAACAGCGCGACGGAACCCAAGGCGAACACCACCGCGGTCAGCAGGAACCCCCGCCGGTCATCTCCCTGGCCCAGTTGGCGGACCAGCTCCATGCCGCCCAGGTTGACGATGAGGACAGCCAGCTTCGAGCCGAGCATGCGAAAGGAGGTCAGAGCGATGCGTTCCTTCGGGTCGTCGGTGAGGGCCGAAAGGATGACGGTCACGGGTGTGTTGACGCCGGTGAAGAGGACGTTGCAGCCCACATAGGTAACCGCGGCATACGCGACTCTCGCCGGATGCCCGACATTCGGGGCGAAAAACGTCAGAACGCCGAAGGTCGCAAAGGGGCCGCACAGCCAGAGGAACCAGGGCCGGCTCTTTCCCCAACGGCTGTTCGTGCGATCGAAGATCGCTCCCCACACGGGCGCGTCGAGAGCGTCCACCCAACGCACGACCAGCAACAAGGTTCCCACGGTCGCCGCCGAGACCTTGCAGGTGTCCGTGTAGAAGAACGGGACGTACCACATCACCCAACAGAACAGAAGCTGGCCGGCAGCGTCGCTCAGGGCGTAGCTGACGCGTGTGCTGGACCTCCGGGAGATGGGCATGAGGGCCCCATTGTGCGAAGGTCTCATGGAAGAGCAAGTGCCCGAGCGCGCCGGCAGATCTGGGCTGGAAATGCGCAGTCGGGGACCCTCACGACCATGTGGGACGGGGCGCGGCCGAGCGGGAGAGGCTACTATCCGAAGAAGCTGCAGGGAGCCATCATTCCGGGCACCGGCGGCGACGGCAGCAATGGTGACACGGGCACTTTCTACGAAGGCGCCATGACCATCGGCAACCCGCCCAGCGCGGTCGACGATCAGATCCAGGCGAACATCGTTGCGGCGGGATTCGGGAAGTAAGGGATCGTCCAGGGCGGCGCGCAAGACGCCTGGCTAAGTCCTCCGACGCTGCCAGCAACGGGGCACTCTGACCCGGACGAGCCTTCATGTGGGGGGCGACGCGAAAGCTCCTCCTCCATGTTCCGCCGGGGATCAACAAGCCACCCGCGGGCATCTCGCTGACCTCGCGACCTACACGGCACAGAACCCGCGTACCCTGAATGCCCGTCAATCCTCGCGGGTGTCCGGGGCCCAGGTCCCCGTTTCCCGGGTTGTCTGAACGGATGGAGCATGCTGTCCGCGCTCGATCCAGCCAGACGACCAATGCGGCCGCAGGAACTCGGTACCGCGGCGGCGGCGATGGCGGCGATGGCGCCCGCCCACGCTCGGCCCGGGGATGGAGCCGATGCGGGGGCGACACGCACGGCCGCATCCTTCCACAAGGATGCGGCCGGATCTGACTTCTTACGGAGCCGTGGTCGTAATGACCACCGATCCGGCCGTCAGCGATCCGGAGGTGGCCTTCAAGGTGATCTTGCCCGCGGTGGTCGTGGACTGAATGATGGCCAGCGCCTTGCCGCTGAAGGCAGATCGGGTCGTCCCCTTGTAGGACTCGTGGCTGATGGCGTTTCCGTTGTCCAAGCCCGCAATGGTGCCGGGGCCGTCGATAGCGAAGCTGATGGCGTTGCTGGCCTGGGGAACGACCACGCCTTGCGCGTCGACCACGGCGATTTCGACGAAGGACAGGTCACGACCGTCGGCGGTGATGGATGTGCGATCAGCCTTGACGTTCAGGGCCGCGGCGGCGCCGGCGGTCTGCACCTTGTCCGTCGCCACAACGGTGCCGCCCTTCGAGGCCTTGGCCTCCAAGGTGCCCGTGGCAAAGGGGACCGACCATTGCAGCTTGCCCGTGGTGGCAACGGTCATCGGCTTCGAGCCCTGCGACTTGCCGTTGAGGAACAGCTCCACGCTGTCGGCGTTGGTGTAGACGAGGACCTTCACCGCCTGCCCGGCGTTCCAGTTGGTCCAGTTCATGGGCACGATGTGCACCATGGGCGACCCGCCGGCGTTCCATTTGCTCTGGTAGAAGTAGAAGGCGTCCTTCGGGAAGTTCGCCGTGTCGATGATGCCGAAGTACGAACTCTTGGCCGGCCACTCATAGGGCGTGGGCTCGCCGATGTAATCGAAGCCGGTCCAGACGAACTCGCCCGCGATCCAATCCCGTGTGTTGACGTTCTTCCATGACGTCTCCGCCGTGTGCCCCCAACCGGCAGCGAAATCGTCGTACGACGAGCACTGCGTGTTCTGGTTGTTGTAGATGCCGCGGCTACGCAAAGCGGAGGAGGACTCGCTGGCGATCATCTTCCAGGTCGGGTGCGCCGAGTGAACCGAGTCGTAGCGATCGGGGGCATAGTTGATGCCCACTAGGTCTTCTAGACCGGTGATGCTGTCGACGCCGACCCACGCCGCATAGCCCTGGGTGATCGGCCGCGTGTCGTCCTTGGCGTGAATGTCGTTGATGAGCTGCTGCACCACCGCCTTGTCGCTGGCCTGCGCGATCTCGTTGCCGATGCTCCAGATGATGACGCTGGGGTGGTTGCGGTCGCGGGCCACCATGTCCTTCATGTCCGTGTCCGCCCACGTGCGGAAGAACCGCCCGTAGTCATAGTCGTTCTTGCCCGCGTACCAGCAATCGAACGCCTCATCCATGACCAGGAAACCCTGGCGATCGGCGAGATCCAGCCACTCGGGCGCGGGTGGGTTGTGGGACGTGCGCAGGGCGTTCGCGCCCATGTCCTTGAGTATCTCCAAACGCTTCTCCATGGCCCGGTGGTTCACCGCCGCGCCCAGCGCGCCGAGGTCGTGGTGGTTGCACACACCGTTGATCTTCATCTTCGTGCCGTTCAGCGAGAAACCGGTGGCGGCGTCGAAGGCGATGGTGCGGATGCCGAACGTGGTCTTGTACGTGTCGACCACCGAGCCGCCCACCGAGACCGTGGTCACGACCGAGTACAGGGTTGGCGACGACGGCGACCACAGCTTCGGGTTGGTGATCGACACGGTCTGCGTCGCGTCGGCCGTCTTACCGGCAGCAACCGAGGTCGCGGCGGATGTCGCCTTGCCCACTTCGGCACCGGCCGCATCGCGGACCGACGACGCCACGGTCACCGACTGGTCCGTCGTTCCATCGTTCTTCACCGTGATCGCGATATTCACGGTGGCGCTGGTCCCCGAGACCTGCGGCGTGGTCACGCGCGTCCCCGTGTACGCAACGTGGACGGGGTTCACGGTCTTCAGCCAAACGTGACGGTAGATGCCGCTGCCCGAATACCATCGGCTGCTTGGCAATTGGTTGTTCACCTTCACTGCGACCACGTTCGACGAACCGGCTTTTGCACCGGCGGTGATGTCGCACTCGAAGGAAGCATAGCCATAGGGGCGCGCGCACACCTGGGTGCCGTTGAGGAAGACGGTGCTGTCCATGTAGACGCCATCGAATTGAAGGAAGAGCTTCTGCCCCGCGCTGGACGCGGGCACAGTGAAGGTCTTCCGGTACCAGCCGATGCCACCGTCGAGATAGCCGCCGCCGAAGCTGGCCTTCGAGCTTTGGTTGAACGGCAGCGAAATGCTCCAGTCGTGCGGAACGTCCAGCGAGGTCCACGACGAGTCGTCGAACGTCGTGTTCTGAGCCCCACTCGCGTCGCCGAGTTTGAACTTCCAGCCCAAGTCGAAGGTCACGGTGCTGGCGCGGGCGCCGTCGTAGTTGTTGACCAGGGCAGTCGCGCTGCTCATCCCCCCGGCGCCGCCGGTGCCGCCCCCGGCGCCTCCACCGCCGCTGGAACCGCCCGCGGAGCCAGCACTGCCGCCACTGGCGCCGCCCGCGCTTCCACCCGTGCCGCTGCCACCCCCACCC
>JAEXQJ010000193.1 GCA_023438785.1 Pseudomonadota bacterium | reverse complement strand
TGGAGGGCTCGGAGGTTCACCTCCATCACGGCGGGCAGGAGGGCCGCGCAGATCTGGCCGTGAGGAGCGGAGAGCATGCCGCCCAGAGGGCCGGCAAAACCGTGCACGGCGCCCAGGCCGGCGTTCGCCAGACAGAGGCCGCCCATCAGACTGGCCGCGGCCAGGTCCTCGCGGGCCGCCTCGTCCAGACCGGATTCCACCGCACGCCGCAGGGAGCGCGCGCTCCGCCGCAGGCCCTCGGCCGCCAGCGCGTCGGTGAGAGGATTGGCCCGGCAGCAGACCAACGACTCGCTGAGATGGGCGAAGGCATCCAGGCCGCTCGACGCCAACACCCGCGGCGGCAAACCGATCAGCAGGTCGGGATCGATGATGGCCAGCAGGGGCAGCATGAATGGACTGCGCAGGCTGACCTTCACGCCCGCACTGGACACGCCGATGACGGCGTTACGCGTGACCTCGGCGCCCGTGCCGGCGGTGGTGGGTGCGGCCACGAAGGGCAGCGGTCGTTCGCGCAGCGGCTGGCCCCGACCCACCACCTCCAGGTAGTCCAGCGCATCGCCGGGGTTGGTGGCCAGCGCGGCCACGGCCTTGCCCGTGTCGATGGCGCTGCCCCCTCCCAACCCGATCACCGCATCGCAACCCTCGCGCCGCAACTGCGACACGCCCGCGCGCACCGTCTCCACGGTGGGTTCGTGATCCACGGTGAAGATGGCCGACTCGATGCCCGCGGCGGTGAGCGCCGCCTGCACGCTCTGCAAGCGCGGCCCCGGCAGATTGGTGGCCAGGAAGACCCGCTGCGCACCAGGGCCACGCAGGGCCGCGGGAATCTCCGAAATCTTTCCCGCGCCGAAGGCGATGCGTGTCGCGGTGGCAAACTCGAAGGTCACCACGTGGAGTCTTCCGTCACGTTGACGAACTTCTGGCTCGAGCGCGGCTCGGCCATCAGCGGCGCCACCGTGTCGCGCCAGGTGGCGTAGTGGGCGGTTTCCTTGTGGGCGGCGGCGCCCGCGGAGCCGCGGTAGACCTCGATGAGCACGAAGCGCGTGGGGTCGTCGCTCGCCTGCACCACATCGAAGCGCACCACGCCCGCTTCCTTCACGCTGGCGCGGGCGTTGGCCAGGGTAGCCTCGCGGAAGGACTCCACGCCATCGGGTTTGACGTGCACATTGACGAACACGACCAGCAGCGATCCAGCCATGCGGGAAAAATAGCGCGCTCCCGCCAGGTTTTCATCCGCCTCGTGCGAGGCGGCGATGGCTACAGCACGCCCGCGGTCTGCAGTTGCAGGCGCAGCAACTCGAAAGCTCGCGTACCCGCGAAGCTCGCCACCAGCCGCTCGGGCGTTCCGCAATCGGACCAGCCCGCATCCTCCATGGGCACCACCGCCAGTCCCACCGCCTGTTCCAGCACGCCCTGACTGAAATCGGCGTGCGGCATCTCTTGGTACACGCCTTCGAGCACGGCACGCGCCCGTGGATCGCCGATCCACCCCACGTAGCGTTCCAGCGCCGCCACCTGCGCGGGCAGCACTTCGGAGGCCAAGGCCCACAAGGTGGAGGCGCGGCCCGCGACGATGAAGGTGTTCCACAAGGCGCCGCTGCGCAAAAGCTCGCGGGCCAGGTTGTCGTGCGGCTTCTCCACGAATCGACGGATGAGGCGGGCGCGTCCCTCTTCGCCCTCGCGACGAGGCCCGGGCTCGATCCAACCGAGATCCGTGGCGGGCCGATCGGCGGCCGCACCCACCAGGGCCAGGCCACCGGGACTGGCGTGGGCCGCCGTGCGTGCGGCCTGGACCGCGTCGAGCAAGACCTGAGGACGTTTCACGTCGTGGTCCGAGGGGAAGACCACCACCTCGGCGCCTGGATCGCGGGCCCGCACGTGCGACAAGGGCAAGAGCACACCCGGACCCGTGCCACAGTCGGTGGGCTGGACCACGATCTCGAGGCCCGGGTAGTCGCCCAACTGCTCGCGCGCCATCCTCTCACGCGCGGCGCTCACCACCACCACGGTGCGCTCGGCAGGGATCAAGGGCGCGATGCGATCCAGCGTCTGTTGCAGAAACGAGCGCGTGCCGGCGAAGGCCAGGAACTGCTTGGGCAGTGTCTTGCCGTACAGCGCGCGGGTCAGGGAGGCCAAGCGCCGGCCCTCGCCTGCTGCCAACACAACGGCCCACAGAGCTCTTTCGTGCTTCATGTCTCCTCCCCCCGCGCACCCTGGTCGAATGGTCGGCCCACCGCGATGCAATCCGCGCGCCTCCGTGGAGGCAAAGCGCAGCTTGGAGCTGCAGATCTGGCGTCTTCGGGTATGCGCTCGTGACAACGCGCCGCCTACCCGTTTCGTGCTGTCCTGCCCTAGCCGCCTGCGTTCCCGTCCGGTACCGCGCCCACCTCCGGCGCTACCGGCCGGTAGCGGCGGCCGTGCCCATCTCGTGACGATCTCAAGCCGCCGTGGCGTGCAGCCCCGCACCAGCATGGGGTTCGAGGCGCGAGGCCCGCGGTCCCAGGGCACGCTGGCGCCAGAAAATGCGGGACAAGAGCGACTCCAATTCGCCGGGCTGCTGCAGAGAATCGATGACGTGCTCCGGGGACATCCAGTCCGTCCAGCCCGATCCCGACACGCGCGTCACGGCCAAATCATTGAGGCCCCGCAGGAACAAGGAGCTCAGCTCGGCTTTCGGCATCTGCTCGTGGGAGAGGACGCCGAGGGCCTCGTCTCCGGCGGCCAGGTCGGCTGGACCGTGCGCACAGCGCCGCCCGGACAGGCGCCACAGGTGTGCACCCGAGGCCACCACGACGGAGGTGTTCCAAAGCGCACCCGCCACGAGCAGGCGCTCGGCATGTGCCGCCGAGGGTTGGCTGACGAGTCCGGCCACCGCGTGCAGCTCTTGGCCGAGCAGACGGCCGGGCACGATCCAGGACGGGGCGATGATCCGCCGATCGCCCTCGACCCCCAGCAGGACGGCGGGCACCTGGTGCAGACCCGCCACGGCGGCCTCGACAGCACGCAGCAGGGACTCGGGGCGAGGCACGTAGTGCTCGGCGGGGGTCACGACGACGTTCGCCTCGGGATCGCGGGCCAACACCCGCCCCAGCGGCAGCAGAAGATCGGGCCGCGCACCGGACTCGCCCGCTCGCACGATGATCTCCACGCCGCGCCAAGGTTGTAGCTGGGCACGGGCCAGATCCTCGTAGGCCGAGGGCACGACCACGGTCATGCGCGGCGCCGGGACCAGGGGCGCGAAGCGCGCCATGGTCTGCTGCAACAAGGTGCCGTCCGCCGCGATGAGCGCGAACTGTTTTGGCACGTCCGTCCCGGAAAGGGCTTGCGTCAGCGATGCGAGCCGCCGATCGCTGCCGTCGGCCTGAACGATGACGTGGAGACTCTCGAAATGAAACACGCCGCACCTCCTTGCCCGGGTAACTGAGTTCCCGGTGCCCCGGTGCAAGCGGCGGGCCCGCGGGTGCGCGGCGCTGTGGATAACTTCCGCACGCCGCGCGCGGTGCGCGTTCACAATTCGCCGCTGTGGATGACGCGTGCGCCTGCCTGGCGCATGTCGCGCATGGCGCGAGCGCCGTCACCGATCTGCAGCTCGACCGGGCGACAGCCGTCCTCGACGACGGTCACGCGCAGACCGAAGGCCAACGCATCGAGGACGGTCGAGCGCACGCAGTAGTCGCTAATCAACCCCATGACCACCAACTCGTCGACTTGCTTGGCGCGCAGATAATCGCCCAGACCGGTGGCTCGGCGATGTCCGTTGTCGAAGAAACCGCTGTAGCTGTCCACCATGCGATCGACGCCTTTCGGGAACACGTGGTCGATGCGGGTGACGTCCAGTCCCGGATGCAGGGCCGCGCCCCAGGTGCCCTGCACGCAGTGAATGGGCCACAGGACCTGCGGCATGCCGGCCAACTCGCTCATCTCGAACGGACGGCGCCCGGGGTGATTGGCGGCGAAGCTGCCGTGGTCACGCGGATGGAACTCCTGCGTGGCAATGACCAGATCAAAGCGCGGCATCAAGCGATTGGCCAACCTGACCACCTCGTCGCCGCGACTCACCGCGAGGGCACCACCAAGGCAGAAGTCGTTTTGCATGTCGACGAGCAGAAGAGCGCGCATTGGATCACCACGGGCAACTGCACGCCCGGTGCCAGCTCCACGCGCGGACTGCACCGGGCCAAGCTTCAAGGCGCCAAATGCGCGCGCTCGTCGAGGATGAGACGCGTGCGCAATCCGGCCAGCCCTATCTCTAAGCCTACCGGATAGCTGTGCGGGTTCTGCAGCCGCTTGCACCATGGGGGCAACGCCGCCAGTTGCTCCAGGGTTCGCGCGCGCGCTGACGCCGCCGCGGGCGCCTCATACACGGGCCACCCCGCGCGGAAGATGGGCCGCAAGAGATCCTCGC
Source organism: Pseudomonadota bacterium (assembly GCA_023438785.1). Taxonomy (GTDB): domain Bacteria; phylum Myxococcota_A; class Polyangia; order Fen-1088; family Fen-1088; genus Fen-1137. Next base: position 16,461 of record JAEXQJ010000193.1, on the reverse strand, counting down.
TGGCCAGATCGACGCCCAGGCGTTTGTGGCGCGTGGGATCGAGGGGATCCACGATGGTCACCTCCCCCGACGGGGGATGCTCCTCGTCGAAGATGGCGTCGGCCACGAAGAGTCCCGCGGCCGGATCGCGAAAGCGCCGCACCTGTTGAAGCCCGGGCACGGAGATCTTGCCGGCCTGCTCGCTGAGCTTGACCCGGTGGCGCCACGGCCCCCCCCGCGTCCGCACGGCCGTCAACTTGTACACACCGTCGAGCGCCCCTTGCCCTCCGCACGTGACCAGCCGGGTCCCCACGCCCCACATGCCGATGCGTGCGCCCTGGTGCTTAAGGCTCTCGACGAGGAACTCATCCAAGTCGTTGGAGGCCACGACAACGGCGTCGGTGAAGCCCGCCTCGTCGAGCAAGCGACGCGCCTGCACGGACAACCACGCCAGATCGCCCGAGTCGAGGCGAATGCCGCCCAGCCGCTGACCGCGGGCGCGCATCTCTCGTCCCACGTCGATGGCCGCGCGCACACCCTCCACGGTGTCGTAGGTGTCCACCAGGAACACCGTGTTGTGCGGCATGGCCTCGGCGTAGCGACGAAACGCTTCGCGCTCATTGTCGAAGGCCATGACCCAACTGTGCGCGTGTGTGCCGCGCACGGGGATGCCGAAGCGCCGGCCGGCCAAGACGTTCGAGGTGGCCGCGCAGCCACCCACGAAGGCGGCACGACTGGCGGTGAGGGCGCCGTCCGGTCCCTGCGCCCGCCGCACGCCGAACTCCAGCACCGGCTCGCCGGCCGCGGCCACACACACGCGCGCCGCCTTGCTGGCGGCCAGCGTGGCGTAGTTGATGGCGTTGAGCAGTGTGGTCTCCACCAACTGGCCCTGCGCCACGGGGCCGCGCACGCGCAACAGCGGCTCGAAGGCGAAGACCGCCGTGCCCTCGGGGATAGCGTCTACGTCCAGGGACAGGTGCAACTCGCTCAGCCAACGCAGGAAATGCCTGTCAAAGAGAGAGCCACCGTCCGGACTGGTCAGACCTTCCAGATAAGCCAACTCGTCGGACTCGAGGCGCCAAGCGCGGAGGCGCTCGATCGCGTCGGCCAGCCCGCACGCCACGGCGTAGCCACCACCGAAGGGCTGGCTGCGGAACGACAGCACGAACACCGCCTCGTCATCTGCACGCCCGGCACGCAGCCAGGCCTGCGCCATGGTCAACTCGTACAGATCGACGAGTAGGGCGGACGCGCAGGTCATCAGGCGGCCAAGCGCTCTTTGAGCTGGGCGCGGGCGCGGCACATGCGCGTGCGCACCGCCTGGCGCGTGATACCCAGAGAACGCGCCACCTCGGGCAGCGGCAGCTCGTCGAACACGCACAGGCGCACGACGTCGCGATAAGGCCGCGGCAACGAATCGACAGCCTCGTGCAGACGCTGACGCTGCTCGTGCTCCTCGTACTGGGACACGGGCGTGCGGCCGCTGTCGGGCAACATCACGATGGCATCGCGCTCCTCACGGCCGTCGGCCGCGACGGGGAAGGCGGTACGCTGGGCCGCCCGACGCAAGCGCCGCGCGCGCATGAGAGCCGCGTTGACCACCACTCGATGCAGCCACGTGGCGACGCGCGCCTCCGCCCTGAAGGCAGCCGATCCGCGCAGGGCCTGCTCCACGGCGTCGTGGGCCGCGTCCTCCGCCTCGGAGTTCTCGCGCAAGATCCCCAGCGCCACGCGCACCATACGCTGGCGCGTCTCCTCGCTGCCGATCTCCGCCATCACCGGATTCTGCTTGTCCCGCAGCATGCACCCTCCCCTTTCACCGACGCCGACACGTCGGCCCCACCCCAACTCCCAGGGCGCTTCTGCTATCTCCGTGCCATGGCGACGCTGCAGGGATTCGCTCAGCCGCGATCGGGAGCGGCCTCACCCGTCGACGTCATCTGCGCCAAGTATTCCCGCGTCCTCTCGTCGAGTTCCTCGTCCGTGAGGTCCTCTTTGTGCGTGGCGATGGCCCACAGATGACCGAACGGGTCGCGTACCATTCCGTAACGATCGCCCCAGAACATGTCAGCCAATGGCATCACCAGCCGAGCCCCGGCGGCCAAGGCCCGCTCCATCGCGGTGTCCGCGTGCACCACGTACAGCGTGAGCGTGGCCGTGGTGCCACCCAACATCTCGGGCGAACGCGCCGATGAGGTGGGCGTATCGTCACTGAGAAGGATGGATGCGTTTCCGATGCGGATCTCGGCGTGGCTCACACTACCCGGCGAAGCCCCCGGATACACGCTCCTGCGCTCGGCGCCGAAGGCTCTTTCGTAAAAGGGCAACGCCTCTTGCACGCTCACCACGACCAGGTGCGGGGTTACCGTCGCCAGTCCCTCGGGGATATGGCTCTTGCTCGGCCTCATGACCTCCTCCTGGGGTTTCGATGTCAGGGCCCCGAGGAAGGTGCGCCGCCATGCTGCGTGAGCCGAAACGCCGGGCGGCTCGCTGGCATCAAAGGGGCCTCATGCGTCCGGCCCGTTCAGCCTCCCCCGACCAGATGCTGCAGAAGGCGCGACAGGAACGGCCGCTGCGCGGGAGTGAGCTTGCGCAGGGCCACTTCCGTCGGGAAGAACTCGACCCGGTCGACCTCGGGAAAGGACTGCAGGCGGCCCGAGCCACGCGGCCACTCGATGTCGAAATGGTTGCTGCGGGGCCGGAACCCGGGGGGAAAGTCTCCGGCGCAGGCCCAGGCGTGCACGATCTTCCCGTTGGCCTGGCGGACGTGGCCCAGCGCCACCAGTGGGCCCTCGGCAAGCAATCCAGTTTCCTCGGCCAGCTCACGCCGGGCGCACACCTGCAGGTCCTCGCCCGGTTCAGCCAATCCCTTGGGCACACCCCAAGCTTCCTCGTCTTTGTGAGTGAAGAACGGTCCGCCAGGGTGTGCAAGCAGGACCTCCAGTTGGCCGCCGCGAAAGCGGTAGAGGAGAAGACCCGCGCTGGTTCTGCTTCTCATGCACCGTCCCGATCCAGACTAAGTGTAGCCTCCCGGGTGCGAGGCGCCCGGGCGGGTCGGAGGAGAAAAATGAACCTGACGGCAAAGAAATGCGTCCCTTGCGAGGGCGGAACCAAGCCGCTCGATCGGGCTCGCGTGGACGAACTGCTGCATGAGATCAAGGGCTGGGAGCCTGACGAGCCCCGGCGAACCCTGCGCAAGAGGTTGCGCTTCCGCGACTTCGCCCAGACCATGGGGTTCGTGAACCGCATGGCAAGGCTCGCCGAATCGGAGGGGCACCACCCCGACTTCTCCGTGCACTACAACATTCTCGATGTCAGCCTGAGCACGCATGCCATCGGGGGGCTTTCCGAAAACGACTTCGTTTTGGCCGCCAAGCTGGATGCCCTGGTGCCCTAAAAGCCAGGCAGGATGCCCTAGCAAGGAGGAGACACGTGCTCGCTGCCGCAGAAACCCCAATCTCAGGTGAACTGGACGACCGCTCGGAAGCTGGCGCGCCGCCCTCAGGAGTTGCGGACGGAATGCCTGGTCTCCGACTGGCCGAGGTCAAGGTCTTCAGCGCGACCAAACGCAAGGATCGGGAGAAGCTGGACGAGGTGGCCACGGAATGGCTGCGCGCCCACGGCGACTTCGATCACGTGAGCGCCAAGGTCAATCAGTCGTCCGACCTCGAATACCACTGTCTGAGCATCACCTTTCTGTGCTGGAAGAAGGCGTGAGCGGTCCCACGCCTGCCACGACGCGGCGCTGTGCCCCTGCTTGCTCTTGGCGAGCGGACAGGGCAGGTTAGCGGCCTTTACCGTCAACCCAGAGAGGAAGCCGCGCCGTGCAGACGCTGATGGACCTGTTTCACAAGATCTACAACGTTCAAGGCATCATCCAGTGGGGTGGCCTCATCGCCCTGGTGGCCGTGGTGTTCGCCGAGACGGGCCTCCTGGTGGGGTTCTTTCTGCCCGGCGATTCGCTTCTGGTGACCGCCGGCGTGTTCTGCACCTCGGCCAACCCCACGGGTAAGCCGCTGCTCAGCATCTTTTGGCTCAACGTGGCGGTAGCCATCGCCGCGGTGGTTGGCGATCAGGTGGGCTTCTACATCGGGCGGAAGAGCGGCCCCAAGATCTTCAACCGGGACAACTCCCTGTTCTTCAACAAGAAGCACCTGGTGCGCACGCACGAGTTCTACGAAAAACACGGCGGCAAGACGATCATCATTGCCCGCTTCATGCCCATCATTCGAACCTTCGCGCCGGTGGTGGCGGGCGTGGGCAATATGAACTATCGCCGCTTCGGCAGCTCCAACGTCTTCGGCGGCGTCGGCTGGGTGCTGAGCATGACCCTCCTGGGCTACGGCCTGGCCACGACATGGCCCGAGGTGACCAAGCACATCGAGAAGTTGATCATCCTGATAATCTTCCTCTCGCTGCTGCCGGGCATCATTGCCTATCTCAAGAATCGCCTGGCCGCGCCCAAGAATGCCGAATAGTTCCAAGCGCCCCACCAAGCAACCGGCCAAGGCAAGCGCCCAGCCAGCCCCCAAGCCCACCGCCGTCAAGGCCGCGCCCGTCAAAGCCGCGCGGCCTCCACGGGTGGCGTTCCCCAAGAAGAACCAACAGCCCACGCCCGCGGCGTTCACGGCCTGCTTGCCGCTCCAGTTGGGCAAGCGCTTCGAGGCCACGCGCCATTTCCTGCTCAAACAACCGGGCGTGACCGAGGACGTCTACTTCTACGGCCCGAGCACCGGCTGGGGCCTGCGCTACCAACACATGGGCAAGCCGCTCTGCACGCTGCTGCTGCATGGCGATCAGCCGGTCAGCATCCTGTCGCTCGATCCGACGGCCAACGCGGGCGTGGATTGGCGGGCGCTGTCGGCGGTGGGCCAGCAGGCGCACAAGGCGGCGCACGGCAGCCCCTCGCTGCTGTGGCTGGACGTGCCCCTGGCCGGCACCGGCGCCACAGATTTCAAGGCCATCGTGCGCGCCAAGCTGGCCACGCTGGTCTCCGCCTGACCCGCCAGCCTGCCGTGCAGGCGCGGCACGGCGCCTCAGGTTGAACCGGCACACGGGCAAGCCCCTACTTCACTCAGGGCCCGCGCTATCCCGTTGGCAGCGTGCGCGGGCCGGGAGGGAAGCATGGCTCAGCAACTCGTTCCCGCATTGGCGAACTACAGCCTGCTCGGTCGCAGTGGTCTTCGCGTCAGCCCGCTCTGCATGGGCACCATGACCTTCGGCACCGAATGGGGATGGGGCTCGCCCCGCGAGACCGCCTTCGCCCTGCTCGACGACTACTTGGGCGCGGGCGGCAATTTCATCGACACGGCGGATGGCTACACCCACGGCACGAGCGAACGCATCCTGGGCGAGTACTTCCAGCAACACGGCAGTCGCGATCGCGTGGTGCTGGCGACCAAGTTCAGCTTCGGCGCGCGGGCGGGTGATCCGAACGCGGGCGGCAACGGACGCAAGAACATCTACCAAGCGCTGGACGGCTCTTTGGCGCGTCTGCAAACCGACTACGTCGATGTGTATTGGCTGCACGCCTGGGACGGACTGACCCCGGTCGAAGAGGTTGTGAACACGCTGGACGACCTGGTTCGCCACGGCAAGATTCGCTACTACGGCCTCTCGGACGTGCCCGCCTGGTACGCGGCGCGCGCCGAGACCATCGCCGAGTTGCGCGGGCAAGAGCGGCCCATCGCCCTGCAGCTCGAATACTCGCTCATCGAGCGCAATATCGAGCGTGAGCACATTCCGGCGGCCCACGCGCTGGGCATGGGCCTGTGCCCGTGGAGCCCGCTCGGCGGTGGCATCCTCACGGGCAAGTACCGACGCGAGGCCGGCAAGGTGCACGGCCAGGGCCGCCTGCCCGCCATCCAAGCGGCCGGGCACCCCATGGCCGCCAAGCTGGCGGAGGAGCGCAACTGGCGCATCGCCGACGAGTTGGTGCAGGTGGCGCGCCGCTTTGAGCGCAGCCCGGCCCAGGTGGCCCTCAATTGGATCACCAGGCGCCCCGGTGTGGCCTCGACCATCATCGGCGCCACCAAGCCCGATCAGCTCCAGGACAACCTGCACGCCCTCGACTTCGAGCTGCCCCGCGAGGCGTGGGCCAGACTGGAAGAAGTCAGCCGACCCGAGTTGGTGCAGCCCTACGTCTTCTTCCAGCCCTACATGCGCGCCATGCTCACGGGCGGGACCAAGATCAGCGAGCGCCCGCCCTGGGAGATTTAGGACGGCCGCCCGCGCCGAGTTGCCGCACGTCATAGGCCCGCCCCGCCCATGGGCCGCAAACACGCCGGAAACCCGGGCATCCATCCCGACGGTGCCAGTGGCCAATGGCATGCTAACTTGTGCCCGCATGGGAGCTGACAGACGGCTTCCATCGCAACAGACCCATGGCTCAATTTGGCGCACTCACCGTTCTGGTCGCGTTCGTGGTGGCAACGTACGCTGGCGTGGCGTCGCTGGTGGGCGCGCGACGCGGCCTCGATCGCCTGGTGGATTCGGGGCGCAAGGCGGTCTACCTGCTGGCCGCGGTGCTGGGGCTGTCCACCCTGGCCATGGTCTACGCGTTCGTGGTGGGGGACTTCCGGATCAAGTACGTTCAACACTATTCGGACTCACACGCTCCTCTTTTCTACAAGATCTCTGCCTACTGGGGCGGCCTCGACGGCTCCATGTTGTTCTGGGTCTCGCTGCTGGCCATCTTCGCGGCGGTGGCGGTGCACCAGAACCGGCACCGCTACCGGGAGATCCTGCCCTACGCCATCTCGGTCCTCATGGCCGCGACGGACTTCTTTCTGTACCTCATCGTCTATGAGAAGAACCCCTTCGACACCTTCCTGACCAGCGTGCCGGGCAGCGGCGCCGGCCTCAATCCGCTGCTGCAGAACCCCTACATGGTCACGCACCCGCCGGCCCTTTACGCGGGCTTCGTGGGCTTGGCCATTCCCTACGCCTTCGCCATGGGCACCCTCATTTCGGGCCGCCTGGAGACCTCCTGGTGGAAGGCGGTTCGCCGCACCACGATCCTGGCTTGGCTGCTGCTGACCCTGGGCCTGGTGCTCGGCATGATCTGGGCCTACGAGGAGTTGGGCTGGGGCGGCTTCTGGGGCTGGGACCCGGTGGAGAACGCGGGCCTCCTGCCCTGGCTGACGGCCACCGCGCTTCTTCACTCGGCCAAGGTGGAGGAACGCCAACAGGGGCTGCGCGTCTGGAACTACGTGCTGGTCATCCTCAGCTTCTTCCTCACCATCTTCGGCACCTTCATGACCCGCTCGGGCATCGTCCAGTCGGTGCACGCCTTCGGCCGCGACGATCGCCTGGCCCTGATCTTCACCGTCTTCATGGCGCTGATCCTGGTGGTCAGCTTCGGTTACCTCCTGGCGCGACTGCCGGGACTGCGGGCCCCCAAATCGTTCGAGTCGTACCTGTCGCGCGAAGCGGCCTTCGAGGTGGGCAACTGGGTCTTCGTGCTGGCCATGGTGGTGGTGCTCTTCGCCACCATGTTCCCCACCCTCTCCGAGGCGCTGACCAAGGAGCGGGTGAACGTGGGGCCGCCCTTCTTCAACACCTGGATGGTGCCCATCGCCATCGTGATGCTCTTGCTCACCGGGGTGGGCTCGGTGCTCGCCTGGCGGCGTACGGCGCCCGTGGACCTGCGCAACCGGCTGACCGTGCCCCTGCTGGTCGGGATCATGGTCGCCGGCCTGTGTGGCGCTCTCGGGCTGGGGCGGTCCAAGGCCGCCCTGCTGGCCATCGGCCTCTGCGGGTTTGCGGCGGTGGCCGTGGTGCAGGAGATCGCGCGTGGCGTGCGGGCGCGACGCAAGGGTCACGGCACGCTCGCCTCACTTGGCTTCGTGCTCTTCCGGCTACGCACCCCCTACGCGGGTTACCTGGTCCATCTGGGCATCGCCCTCATGTTCGCGGGCTTCGCGGGCCAGGCGTTCCAGCGGGAAGAGACCGTCGTCATGACGCCGGGCCAGGAAAAGACGTTTGGCAAGTACACGCTGCGCTTCGATGGCCTGACCCGCGAACGCGATCCGCAGAAGGAGATGTTCACCGCCGAGCTGACCGTCTTCCAAGACGGTCGCCCCACCGGCCTGCTGCGTCCGGCGCGCTGGTTCTACGACAAGCGCCCCGACGAGCCGACCACCGAGGTGGCTATCCAGCGCGGGTTCATCGAGGACCTCTACGTCACCATGGGCAACCAGGATCTTTCGGAGGGGAGCGCCGGGCTCAAGCTGGTGACCAATCCCTTGGTGGACTGGATGTGGCTGGGCTTCGTGGTCATGGCGCTGGCCTCGCTGTTGCTGCTCCTGCCCGAGCCGGAGAGGGCCGCTCGGCGCTCGGCCGGTGCCCGAACGCGCGTGCGGGGTCTGGTGTTGCCGGCGACGGGCGCGGGTGCGGCCGTGGTCTTCGGCGTGACCGCGTGCCGACTGACCTGGGGCGCACCGCTCGTCATCCTCGCGCTCGGTGGCGTGCTCATGGCCTTGGCCGCGCGCTGGCTGTACGCCACCGTGGCTCCCTGGCTGGGACCCACCCTGACGACCGACGACGAGGTCGATGGCCTGATTGAAGCTGAGCTGGAACGCCGCCTGGCCAGGCCCGCCGTGGAGCAGACCCTATGAAGATAAGGCTGCTGGTCCTGTTGGGACTGCCCTTGGCCCTGGTCGCTCCAGCCACCGTCATGGCCCAGGCCATGGGCGATGGCATGGCGAGAGGAGAGATGGCCACGCGTCCCCTCATGGCGCCGGAGTTGCCCGCGGGCACGGTGACCGTGCGCGTGGGTCGGGGCTCCCTGTCCAACAACGCCGTGGACGTGGAGGTCGAGGCCCAGGTGGTGGGGACGGACAGAAAGGCCCGGCAGGTCACGGCAAAGACCGGGCCTGATGGCCGGGCCACCTTCAAGGGCCTGCCGCCCGGGGCCCATTTCCAGGCCCACGTGACGTTGGATGGCCAAAGACTCGAGACAGCGGATTTCGCCATTCCGCAAGAGGGTGGCGCGCGCCTCATCCTGGTTTCGACGGGCGAGGCCGCCGAAGGCGAGCAGGCCATGCCCCCGGGCCATGAAGAATTGATGGAGGCCATGCGCGGCCGAGATGCGCCCTCGCCACTGCCCAAGGAGCGCACGAGTGACGCGTCCGTGCTGCGGGCGGGACCGCACTCGCGCATCGTCCTCGATCTGCGCGAGGACGCGCTGGTGGTCATGGAAGAGCTGGTGATGGAGAACACCGCGGACAAGGTCTTCCAGCCCGGCCCGGCCGGCGTGCGCCTTCCGCTGGCCGACGGCAGCCGGGACGCGGAGTCCATCCCGGGTGGCGTGCCGATCAAGATCGCAGACGGCGCCGCCTCCATCACGGGCAGCATTCCGCCGCTCAGCTCGGGCATGCCGGCGCGCGTGCGCTTCGGCTTTCTGGTCTCCACACACGATCGCGACGAGATCGGGATTCGCCAACCCATGCCCTGGGGCATGCCGGACGCGGTGGTCATGGTGCCCGAGAGCACGAGGCTGACTGTGCAGGGCCCGGGCGTGCGCGAGCTGCCTTCGCAGTCCAACGATTCCCGGGAGACCATTCGCGTCTTCCAGCTCCCCTCGATCGCGCCTGCCGGGATTCTGCACCTGACCGTGGGGGGCATTCCGGTGCGCGGCCATACGGGCGAGACCGTGGCTGGCGTTCTCTTCTTGGGCATGGTGCTCGCGGGGGCCATCGGCGTGTCTCGCGGTCGCAAGCCCGCCGCGCCGCCCGACACGCGAGACAGGCTGCTCGCCGAGTTGGCCGAATGGGAGCGGACCCGGCGCGCGGGTGGTGAGGCCCCCGAAGGACGACGCAAGGAGCTCATCGCGGCTTTGCGCCAAACCTACCGCCAGGTACGCTGACGGCCACTGATGACCGAACGCCTCCTGCGCCTGGAACGCGTCAGCAAGCACTTTGGCCGCCATCGTGCGCTGATCGACGTCTCGCTGGAATTCCGCCCCGGCCGCGTGGCCGCCGTGTTGGGGCCCAACGGCGCGGGGAAATCCACCCTACTCGGTCTGCTTTCCACCCTGTCACCCCCCACGAGTGGCCAGATCACGCTTGACGGTCAGGCGCTCCATCGCGCCAGCCCGCTGCGCGCCCAGATCGGCTACGTGGGGCACGAGCCGGGCCTCTACGGGGATCTGCCGGCGCGCGAGAACCTGCGCGTCTTCGCCGCGCTGTACGGGCTGTCCGACCCGGGGCCGCGCATCGAAGCCATGCTGGCCCGGGTGGGGCTGGCCGATGTGCGGCGCGATGCCCCGGCGCGCACCTTCTCGCGCGGCATGCTGCAGCGACTGGCCCTGGCCCGTGCCCTCCTGCACGAGCCGCGGGTGCTTCTCTTCGACGAGCCCAGTTCGGCCCTCGATCCGGCTGGTGCGGCCTGGTTGACCGGCGAGTTGGCGCGCGAGCGCGACGCGGGCCGACTGGTGGTGCTGGTGACCCACGACCTGGCTGCGGCGGCAGCGGTGGCCACCCAGCTCATCGTCCTGCGCCGCGGCCGCGTGTCCCGCCAGGAGGTGCGCGGCTTCTCGGAGAACGAGCTGCGTGGTCTGTACCAGGAGGCCACGGCGTGAGCGGCCCCGGCTGGCTGGCGCAGGCCTTCCACGTCGCGCGCAAGGATCTGGCCATCGAAGGCCGCAGCCGCGAGGTGGTCTACACCATGGGCTTCTTGGCCACGTTGGTCGTGCTGGTCTTCTCGTTTGCCTTCATCTCGGGCAGCGAGAACACGGTCTCGCCCGGCACCGTGGCGGGCATCCTGTGGGTGGCGGTGCTCTTCTCGGGGACCGTGGCCCTGTCACGAACCTTTGATCGCGAGCGCGAAGGCGAGGCCATCCGCTCGCTGCTGCTCTCGCCCGCACCGCGCTCGGCCATTTACGCCGGCAAGCTGGCGGCCACGGCGGCCATCATGTTCGTAGTGGAGATCGTCCTCTGTCCGCTGCTCGCCGTGCTGTTCTCGGCGAGCCTCGCCGCGCACGCTTTGTGGCTGGCGCTCATCCTGCTGCTCGGCACCCTGGGCTTCGCGGCGGTGGGCGTGATCTTCTCGGCCGCGCTCCTGCGCTCGCGCAGCCGGGACGCGCTCCTCGGCGCCCTGCTCTTTCCCGTCGTGGTGCCCGTGCTCCTCGCCGCCAGCCGGGCCACCGCTCACCTGCTCGATCCCGCCGTGCCCGACGGGGGGCCGGCGGCTTTCTGGACCCAGTTTTTGGCCGGCATGGACGTGCTGTTCGTACTGGTCGGGATTTGGTCCTTCGAACCCGTGGTCACCGGAGAATGAACATGCCCCGTGTCCGCCCCGGTCTGTTCGCCGCTCTGTCCCTGCTCGTGGGCCTGGGCTTCATCGATATCTGCGTGCTGGTGGCCAACGCGCCCCTCGAGTCCACCATGGGCTGGGTACAGAAGATCTTCTACTTCCACGTGCCGTGCGCCTGGCTGCTCATGCTATCGACCTTCGTCACCGCGGGTGGCAGCGTGGCCTACCTCTTCAAGGGCTCGGAGCGCGGCGATCGACTGGCCCGCTGCTCGGCCGAGTTGGGCGTGCTGTTCGGCCTGTGCGTGATGGTGACCGGCCCCCTGTGGGCCAAGGCGGCGTGGGGCGTGTATTGGTCCTGGGATGCGCGCCTCACGGCGTCGCTTTTGCTGTGGCTGTGCCTGGTGGCGTACGTGATAGCCCGTCGCTACGGCGGCCCCGGCGCGCGCCGCCTGGCCGGCGCCCTCTCCCTCTTCGCCGCGGCGGACGTGCCGCTGGTCTACATCAGCGTCAACGTATGGCGCACTCTCCACCCCACCACCAACGTCGTGTCCACTCTCGCCCCGGGCATGAAGTTCCCCTTCTTCATGGCCCTGGCGCTCTTCACGGCCGTCTGGGGTGTGTTGCTCGCCCTGCGCCTGATGGTCGAGGGCGCCCAGGCCGCCACCGCAGAACTCGCCGCGCGAATCGAAGAAGCAGAGGAGAACGCTCGATGACCTATCTCGCACTCGCCTACGGCTTCATCTGGCTGGCCGTCTTCGGCTACGTGGCCCGACTCGGGCACCGTCTGTCCCGCCTCAACCGTGAGATCGAAGATTTGAAACGGCGAGTGAAGTAAAGATCGGGCCTCCTGGTGCCGACGGGCACCGGAGACCCGGGCTGCGGTGGAGGGCCGGTGATTACGCCTTGCCCTTGCTCTCGGTCTTACCGCTGATGCTGATCTTCTTGGGCTGCACCTCCGGCTTCTTGGGCAGCGTCACGGTCAGCACACCGTCTTTCATCTCGGCCGCCGAGTGCTCACTGTCGCAGCCCTCCGGCAGCGTAAACACGCGAGAGAAGCTGCCGTAGCTCACTTCGCTGACGTACGAGCGATCCGATTCCTCGACCTTCTCCTCACTGCGCTCGCCCGACACGCGCAACTGGTTGCCGGTCAGCGAAATCTCGACGTCCGCCTCTTTGACGCCGGGCAGATCCGCCTTGAACACATATGCCGAGTTGGTCTCCTTCACGTCGAAACGCGGGCTGAAGGCGCGCTCCCGGCCAGCCAGCGGCTCGAGCTCGGCAAAAGGATCCCAGCGCATCAAATCGCGCATCGCGCGGAAGGGATCCCAGGTCCACTCCCCGCTCGAGGGCCGACTCATTGTCCTTGGCTCACTGCCTCTACGAATGATGTTTGCCATCGTCTCGTCTCCTTTCGCTGGGCAAAAGGCGCACGTAATCGAGACCGTCAAGCCCCTGGCAGCCGCTCCACCGAGGCGGCGCACGACGTGCGCGCCGAATCCGTTCGGGCGCAGATCTTTTCGGCTGCCGCTGCGTTGAACCCCACGAGCCCCGGAATGGACCGGGGCAGGAGGTCCGCACATGAGTCGCGCGAAAGTTTGGCAAAGGGTTGCTCTCGTCCTGATTGGCTGTCTGTATGGCGCGGCGGGCGCCCGCGCAGCCGATGGCCCGGGGCTCGCCACCAGCCCCACGGGCGTGCTCAAGAGCCTGAAGAACGCGGGGGAGGTGGGGTTCGCCTACACACCTTCCCATGAAGATGACGGCGCGGCTCGCACCCTGGCGCCCTACTTCTACGTATCCGGCGGCGATCCCGAAAAAGATCGCCTGCCTCTCAAGGAGACCCGCGCCGACGTCCACATCGCGGGCGTGATTGCCGCGGTGAAGGTGCGTCAGGTCTTCGAAAACCGGGGCGGCAGCCCCATCGAGGCGGTCTACGTCTTCCCGGCCTCGACCCGCGCCGCCGTGCACGCCATGCGCATGAGAATTGGCACGCGGACCGTCGAGGCCAGGATCGAGCGCAAGCAAGCGGCGCGACAGCAGTACGAGCAGGCCAAGCGCGAAGGCAAGCGCGCCTCGCTGCTGGAGCAGGAGCGGCCCAACGTCTTCACGACCAGCGTCGCCAACATCATGCCGGGCGACCGCATCGAGGTGGAGCTCGACTACAGCGAGATGATCGTCCCCGATGACGCCACCTATGAATTCGTGTACCCGACGGTGGTGGGCCCGCGCTATGCCGGCGGCACCCATGCGCAAACCGAGGCGTGGATGGCCAATCCGCATCTGGCGCAGGACCAGGCCGAACCGTACGCCTGGAACATCAACGTGCACCTGCAGACCGGGATCGGCATCAAGGAGATCGCCTCGCCCTCGCACAAGATTGCGGTGAGCTACGCCGGCCCCACCACCGCCGACGTGAAGCTGGATCAGGCCGGCGGCGGCAACAAGGACTTCGTCCTGCGCTACCGGCTGGCGGGCGACAAGATCGAAACTGGCCTGCTGCTCTTCGAAGAGCCGTCGTCGGGCCTCAATCGCCCGGCCGAGAAGTTCTTCGCCCTGCTCATGGAACCGCCGCGCCGCCCAGTGGCGGCCGACATCCCGCCCCGGGAGTACATTTTCCTGCTCGACGTATCGGGGTCCATGCACGGCTTTCCGCTCGACACCACCAAGGCGCTGATGCGCGACCTGCTCGGCAAGATGCGCCCCATCGACCACTTCAACGTGGCCCTGTTCTCGGGCGCCAACTACGTCTGGAGTCCATCCGGGTCCAAGCGCGCCAACCAGCAGAACATCGCCGAGGCCCTGGACATCATCGAACGCCAGACCGGCGGCGGCGGCACAGAGCTGATCGGCGGTCTGCAAGCGGCCTACCGCATCCCCGCCCTCGGCACCGGGATTTCCCGCACCGTGGTGGTCGCCACCGACGGCTACGTGGGCGTGGAGGCGCAGGCCTTCCGCTTCATTCGCCAGCACCTGGGCGAGGCCAACCTCTTCGCTTTCGGCATCGGCAGCTCGGTGAACCGCGGCCTCATCGAAGGCATGGCGCGCGCGGGTCTCGGCGAGCCGTTCGTGGTCCTGCGTCCGGAGAAAGCCGCTGCCGAAGCCGAGAAGCTGCGCAAGATGATCGATCGTCCGGTGCTCACCGACGTGCGCGTGAGGATGCAAGGCGTGGACGCCTACGAAGTGGCGCCCGAGACGGTGCCCGACCTTCTGGCCGAACGCCCGCTCCTGCTGTTCGGCAAGTACCGGGGCGAGCGCGCCGGACGGATCGAAATCACCGGACGCAGCGGCCGCGGCGCCTTCTCACACAGCATCGACCTACGCCCGGCCGACGCTCGCCGTGAGAATCAGGCCCTGCGCGTCCTGTGGGCCCGCAAGTGGGTCGAGATCCTGGAGGACGAATCGCACATGGGCGGTGGCCAGGAGGTGGAGGGCGCCATCACCGATCTCGGCCTCTTCTACAACCTGCTCACGCCCTTCACCTCGTTCGTGGCCGTCGACTCGGAGGTCGCCAATCGGGCGGGCCAAACCGAAACCGTTCGCCAGCCTCTGCCCATGCCCGAGGGCGTGTCGAACTACGCCGTGGCTCGGGTGGCCAAGCAAGCCCTCGCGGCCCCAAGCCCGGCGGTGGCGCCAGCCGAGGCCCTGGCCGTCGACATGGCAGCCGGAGCCCCTGCTGCTCGGGGGAGCCTCGATGACGCCGAGATGGAATGCGCCGCGCCCGCCAAGCCCAAGGCGAAGTCCCAGAAACGCACCAGCCCGGCGTGCAAGGCCAGCGTGACAGCGGACAAGCCCGCCAACCTGAGCGCCCTCCAGCCACTCCTCGAACTCGTCGAGCGCACTGCCGCCGGCGCGGGCTGCACATCCGGCACGCTCAAGCTGCGCGTCACCGTTGATGCGAGCGGAAGGATCACCAAGGTCGAACGTCTGTCGGGCGACGCCGCCCTGGGGCAGGCCCTGGCGCGCCAATTGACCAACACCGCCACCGCCACCAAGGCCAGAGTCGGCAGCGGGACTGTCGAAATCACCATCACGATGTCGCGCTGATCACCGGAAGGGCCGACTCCCGCGGGGATCGGCCCTCCTTCCATTTGTCGGCTCTTGCGCGCTGGGTTTCACCGGCCCGCCGGGGCCAAGGTCGCCGACCGCGCGGGGGCCTCTCCCCTTCTTGCTCGACACCGGACTTCTCGACTTTTGAGGGGAAGAATCGCTCGCCGAAGCCGGACTCGTGAGTCCGGTCCAGCTTGTTGGGGAAGACTCATGAAGTGCGGGCCTGCGTAAACATTGACCGCGGCCCCGCATTTTCTGCTGGCGCGGTTTCCCCTTCTGAGGCCGCGGCGAGTTCTCCTGTCAGGTCGACTTGGTGCCCCGCTGCAGGAGGGGGCGAACAGGTCTGCTCGTCTCCTTCCTCCTTGCTTTCGGGGCGGTCTATGCAGTTCGCGTTAGCAACGAATTCCGGCGCGCGCTGGGGATCCGGTCGCATCGCTCGGCTTGCGCGCATGTTGTCCTGGCCTTGGTTGGTGACGTGGATCGCCGGCCTGAGCACGTGTCTGAAGTTCTGCTTTGTCTTCGGGATGACGAGGTATCGCGACCACCTGGTCAGCGACATGGGGGGCTATTGGATTCGCGCCCTCGAACGCTTTGGCGGAGATGAGACGAGCATCACACAGTGGGACTCGGGTTGGCCCCCACTGCCGCACGTCCTGCTCGCGCAGTTCTTCCGACTGATTCACCTCCTGCGGCTGGACGACCTGCGCCTAGAAATCGTACTTGGGACGCAGATCCTCCTTTCGGCAGCCTCCGTGCTCCTGCTGTACGGCATCGCCTTGCGGATATCGAGGGATGTGCGGGCCGCGAACCTGGTGGCCCTCCTGTACGCGTTCTCGTATCCGACGATCTATCTGTGCGGCTTCGTGCTGTCCGAGGGTCCGGCTGTTCCCCTGCTCATCACGGCAGTCTGGCTCGTCCTCAGATGCGAGCGCGTCTGGTGCTCGGCGGCCGCGGGTGCAGTTCTGTCGCTGGCGGTGGCGCTCCGGCCGGCGTACCTCCCCATGGCGGCCGTCTTCGGCCTCTACATCCTGTGGCGCCGACGCGCCTCCGCGGCGGCCCTAAATGACCGACCGCGATTCGGCGACAGCCGATCGCGGCGGGGTCTGAAATCGTAGGGGCTGGATTGCGAGGCTCCTACGAGGCGAGGCGCGCGGGCGGACGCGCAGCGTTTTCGGCGGGACG
>JAEXQJ010000352.1 GCA_023438785.1 Pseudomonadota bacterium | reverse complement strand
GGACCAGGGGCGGCGTGGTCAGGAAGCGACCGCGAAGCTCCTCAGCCAGACCGGCGCAGCGCACGTGAAACTCACCGTCGTCGGGCCGGACGTCGATGTGGAGATCGCCGTAATCCAGGAAGCGGTGTTGCACGGGGAATACACACTTGAAGGCACTCTCTTTCGCCGAGAAGAAGATGCGATCCCAGGGCCGCCCATCTCCCGCGTGACTGGCGATCCAATCAATCTCGCGCGGCGAGCACACCCAATCGGCCAGCCCGCAAGGCAGCGGCAGAGCCGGCTCCGCGTCCAACCCCAAGGAACGAACCGCCGGATGGTCCCCAGGCGAGCTGCGAGCCACCGCGGCGGCACAGAATCCCGGGCAGTGGGTGATGCTGCCCACGTAACCGATCGGCCACACGGGTTCGCGATGTGTCCCCATCAGAACCGGCGCGGGCGCGCACCCCAACGCCGCCAGAGCCGCCCGCGCGCAACGACGCCCCGTCGTGAATTCGCGCACCCGCATGGGTACGGCCAGTTCAATGGCTCGCCTCTCCTCGGGAAACAGGCCATCTTCGCCCCGCAGCTCGTCCTGCGTGACCAAAACGACAGCGGCGCTGAAGAGCCGCCGGCCGGTCCCGGTCCCCACCCCGTCCGCCTGCATTATTTCGATCAAGAAGCATGTTTCGGACCAATGGATGCGCGTCCTGCCTCGTCGCTGCTCCCGCGCGCGTGGCAAAAAGTGCGCCGGAGATCGCGAGCCAGTGGCGCTGGCTTTGCAGACGGTCCCGCGAGGAGGGGCACATGGGTCAGGGGGTGGGTGGTTTGGCATTCCTCGACGAGGAACGAGTGCCCTCGCTTGTCGTGCGCTGGCGAGATGGCTTCCAAGCAGAGGCCTGCCGCCGCTTGCTCCTGGACGAAACGGACGGACTGGCTCTGACCTCCACGCCGTCGGCGCGGGCGGCCGCCGAGATCGTCTGTCGCGACGGCGCCTTCTTCGTGGTCGTTTCGCGGGTGGGAGCGGCCACGCTCAACGGACATCCGGTGCGGGGCGAGGCGCGCCTGCGCCAGGGCGACGTGGTGCGGGCGGGCGGCAGTGAAGTCCGTTTCGAACTGCACGCCAGCGACGCGAGCGGGACGCGTGCAGATCTGTGTTCCGCCACCGACGGCCCGACGTGCGGAGACGCCGAGCGCGTGATTCGCGTGGCGGACTTCATCAAGCAGAGCCGCGCCCTTCACGTGTTGTCGCACGCCACCGCCAGTCTGCTGGCCCATCCGCCGCTGCCGCAACTGTGCGCGCGCATCCTCGATCTGGTGTTCGAGACCGTGCCCGCCGACTCGGTCGCCCTCCTGATGCTACAGGGCACCCCGCCCGTGCCGGTGCAGATGGCCGGCCGCGCCCGTCAGGGTGGCGAGGGCGACGTGCACGTGAGTCGCTCCATCGTGCGTCGGGTTATCGAGCGGCGCGAGGCGGTGCTGATCAACGATGTGCGCAATGACGTGGAGCTGGCGGGTAGGCCCAGCATCTTGGCCGAGCCTCTCGGCTGCGCGGTCTGTGCGCCACTGTGGATGAGCACCGGGCCGGGCGATGCGGTGAAAATCATCGGCGTGCTCTACGCGTCCACGCGGGCCGGGGGCATGCCGCTGTGGAGCTCGGACCTGGAGATCCTGACCGTTCTGGCCAACACGGCCGCGGTCAACATCGAGAGCTCGTCGCTGATGGAGGTCCGAGTGGAGCAGCAACGGCTGCGTCAGGAGTTGCAGGTGGCGGCGGAGATCCAGTCCAGCCTGCTGCCGCGCGAACCGCCCAAGGTGCCGGGCTTCGACCTGAGCACCCATACTCAGTCGAGCACGGAGGTGGGCGGAGATTATGTGGATGCTCACTTCGACGGTCGCCATCTCCACCTGGCCTTGGGAGACGTGGCGGGCAAGGGTGTGGGCGCGGCCCTGCTCATGGTCGAGCTGCGGTCCACGGTGCGCGGCCACTGGCTGCAGGGCGAGTTGTGCGAGGCCGCGGGGCGCATCAACCGCCAATTCCATGAAAACGTGCCCCACGATCGCTACGCCACGTTCTTCATGGGCCGCGTGTGCGCCGCGGACGGCTGCCTGAGCTACGTGAACGCCGGCCACAACCCTCCCCTGCTCATCAGCGCCGACGGGCGCTGCCAGTCGCTTCTGGAGGGCGGCACGGTGTTCGGCGCGTTCGCCGAGGCCGAGTACGAACAATCAGACGTGAACATGGAGCCCGGAGACACGCTCGTCGTCTACTCGGACGGCATCAGCGAGGCCTGGCCCGAAGCCACCCTCGCCGAGCGAGAGCTGTGCGCCATCGTGCGCAGTCTGGGCACCCAGGGTGCGTCGTGCGTCCTCGAATCCATCTTCGAAGCGGCGGAGCGACGCGGGCCAGATCGGGCGCGGGATGATCGCACGGTCATCGTGTTGAGGAGGCTGGGGACGTAAAGGCGCGAACCGTCGAGCGTCCGCGCGAACGCGGCGACCGATGGAAGGTCAGGCGCACTCCTTCCACCGGTAGGCCGGCCATCGCCCTCTCACTCGACCGTGACACTCTTGGCCAGGTTCCGGGGTTGGTCCACGTCGTTGCCCCTCGCCACGGCCACCGAATACGCCAGTAGCTGCAGAGGCAACACGGTGAGCAGCGGCTGCAACAGGTGGTGGGCGTCGGGGATCCACATCACGTCCTGGGCGTGCTCGCGGATCTTGTCGTCCCCGTGCGTGGCCACGGCGATGATCTGGCCCTCGCGGGCGCACACCTCGGCCAAGTTGGACAGGACCTTGTCGTAGCCCTTTCCGCTCGGCGCCACCACGACCACGGGCATACCATCGTCGATGAGCGCGATGGGCCCGTGCTTCATCTCGCCCGCCGCGTAGCCCTCGGCGTGGATGTACGAGATCTCCTTCAGCTTCAACGCGCCTTCGAGCGCGATGGGATAGCTGGTGCCGCGCCCCAGAAACAAGAAGTCGCGAGCGTTGCGATAACGTCGCGCCTGACTCTCCATCTCGCCCTGGCCCGTCAGCACCTCGCTCATCTTGGACGGAATCTGCACGAGCTGCTCGGTGAGCTGCGCCGCAGCCTGGTCCGGAAGGCCGCCGTTGCGCCGGCCCATGTGGATCGCCAGCAGGGCCAACGCGGCCAGTTGCGCCGTGAAGCACTTGGTGGACGCCACCCCTATCTCCGGCCCGGCGTGCGTGTACAGCACGCGATCGCAGGCCCGCGGAATGGCCGATTCCACGACGTTGCTGATGGCCAGCGTGCGAGCGCCGCGGGCCTTGGCCTCCTTGATAGCGGCCAGCGTGTCGGCCGTCTCGCCGCTCTGTGAGATGCCGACGACCAGGTCATTGGTGCCGATCACCGGCTCGCGGTAGCGAAACTCGCTGGCCAGGTCTACCTCGCAGGGTAGCCGGGCGATGCCCTCGATCATGAACTTGCCGACCAGCCCCGCGTGATACGAGGTGCCGCAAGCCACGATGATCACGCGCCTGGGGATCTCGGTGATCTCGTTCTCCCACAGCATCACGTCGTGGGTGTCGACCATGAGGCGCCCGCGCAGGGTATCGGTCACGGCCCGCGGCTGCTCGTGGATCTCCTTGAGCATGAAATGCGGGTAGCCCGCCTTCTCCGCCTGCCCGGCCGTCCAGGTCACGGTGCGCGTCCGCCGCAACACGGGGTTCCCGTCGAGCCCCGTGATGTGCAGCCGATCGCGCCCCAGATGGGCCACATCGCCGTCTTCGAGGAAGATGACCTCGCGCGTGTGCTCCAGAATGGCCGGCGCGTCCGAGGCCAGGAACATCTCGCCCTGGCCCAGGCCCACCACCAATGGCGAGGCGTGCTTGGCCGCCACCATCTCGCCGTGGTGGCGGTCAGAAAGCACGGCGATGGCGTAGGAGCCCTCGACCTGCCGGAGCGCCAGGCGGACCGCATCCGCCAGGCTGGGCGCACCGGCCGACAGGGCCTCGTCAATGAGGTGGGCCACCACTTCCGTGTCGGTCTGCGACGAGAACACCCTTCCTGTGGCCCTCAGCCGTTCACGAAGCACCGCATGGTTTTCGATGATGCCATTGTGGACGACGCATACCGCGCCGGCCTTGTGCGGATGGGCGTTCTCGTCCGATGGCCGGCCGTGTGTGGCCCAGCGGGTGTGGCCGATGCCGACTCCCCCCGTGGGTAGGTCGGTAAGCAGCAGCTTCTCCAGCGCCGCCAGCTTGCCCCGGCAACGAATCAGCCGTGCCGCGGTCCCATTTGAAACCGCAATACCGGCAGAATCGTAACCGCGGTACTCCAGGCGACGCAGTCCACTGATGAGGATGGGAGTCGCCTCCCGCGTACCCACGTACCCGACGATGCCACACATCGACGATCGACCTCCGCGCGCTACCGGCAGACCACCTGGGCATAGACCACTTCACCGCTCTTCTCGTCCTGCCAGACCGTGCCGAAGCCATCGTCCGTGTTGCCCGAGTAGGCGATCGACGGATAGCGCGCCCGCCCGCCCGTCTGACTGATCTGCACGGGGGTGCCGACCTGCTGGCCCGAGCGATCCACGCGCGCCACGAAGGCCTGCGCATCCGCCGGGAAGCCGTAGTACGCGATGACCGTGTCCTTGCCGTCGGAGGCCAGCATGGGCCAGTTGCTATTGCCGTTGTCCACGATGCGCGGCTGCACCGCGCTCGAGGCGTCGGCCGTCGTCGCGGTCTCCTGGATCAGCACGTCGCCTGAATCTTGGTCTTCCCAGGCCAGGATCCAACCGTCCCCGTTCCACTGAGCCACCGGATTGGTGGCCTGGCGCGTGCCCTGGCGAACCACCAACTCGCGTGTGACGGCCAGGTTCTGGTCGAGCAGGTCGAAAACGACGTCGGTCTGCCCGATGCCGCGCGAGGAAATGAGGGCCAGCGTGCCATTGGCCGCCGTGATGAACGGGTAATGGCCCGAGTTGTCGCCGCCAAACACGGCGCCGTCGCCGGTGGGTGCCCCGTTGGCGTCCAGAGGCACCACCCGCGCCACCGTGTTGACGCCCACCACATCGCGGTACGCCACGTAGCTGAGGCCGAAGCCTGAGGTCACGTAGGGTCGGCGCTGCACGACTGCCAGAGGGGTCAGCTCGCCCACCGGCACCAAGGCCTGTCCGCTGCCGTCCACCAGCACGCGCCCCACCGAACTACCAGCTGCACAATCCGTCCCCGCGCAGTTTTCCCACACCAACAGGTAACGCGAGTTACCGAGAGGTGACACGCGTGGATTTATGGACGCGTACAAGGTGTGCGCCACCAGCATGTCCGTGGCGCTACCCGCGCGCGAGCCATCCGGGTTCACCAGGGTCATGAAGATGTCCGGCGTCCCGCTGCGCGCATCGCTCCACACCACCACGAAGGCGTTACCATCCCAGACTATGGCGGGCGTGATGGAAGCACCCGCCGCGTCGGTCAGGGTCATGCGCCGGATCACGCCACAGGTGTTGGTCGCGATCTCCTCGGGCGACAATCGGTCCACGGCAGCGCCGTCCCGCGCGGTGCCGTCCGTCGCGCTATCCGCGTTGCCGTTCCCGTTGTCGTCGCCACCACACCCCGCGGCCAACGCTAACGCCATCACTCCAAACCAGCTCTTCTTTCCCACGACCACCATGGCTTCCCCCTCCAATTCCGAAGCCCAGAATGAGCATGGGACATGCCAGAGCCGCAAGCGCTGCAACCCCTGCGCACGACACCGGAACACGGCACCGGAGCGACCGTGCGCCCCCGGTTTCCGAGGGCGCCGACGGCGTGGGTCGGGCTCTGCCGCGCACGCCAGATCGTGGGCGCGGTCGAGCTAGTCGGGCCGCTTGGGGGCCAGAGCGGGCGCGCGCACCTCGCTCTTCGGGGCGCTGTGGTACTGCTGCAGACGGTACTGGATGGTACGCACGCTCATGCCCAGGATCTCCGCGGCCTTGGTGGTGGAGCCGCGCGTGGCCTCCAGGGTCTTCATGATGGCGTGGCGCTCGATGTCGTCCATCTTGGATCCGGGGATGCGGATGCCCATGCCCACGCTGGCCGCCGCCCCCACGCTGGGGGGCAGCTCCACCGAGGTGATGCGCGTTCCTGACGCCAGGACCACCGCGTGCTCGATGGCGTTCTCCAACTCGCGCACGTTGCCCGGCCACTGGTACTCGGTCAGGCGCTGCAGGGCCTCGTCCGAGAAGCCCTCCAGCGTCTTGTTGTTCTCCCCCGCGTACTTGCGCAGAAAATGCATGGCCAACACAGGGATGTCCGACGAGCGCTCACGCAAGGGCGGCAGCTCGATGTTGATGACGTTGAGCCGGTAGTACAGATCCTCGCGGAAGCGCCCGCGCGCCACGTCGTCGCGCAGGTTGCGATCGCTGGCCGCGATGATTCGTACGTCCACGTTCATGCCCTCGCTGCTGCCCACCCGTTCGAAGGTGTGTTCCTGCAGAAAACGCAGCAGCTTCACCTGTGCGGTGGGCGAAATCTCGCCGATTTCGTCGAGAAACAGGGTGCCGCCGTTGGCGTGCGACAGCCTTCCGTCGCGCCGCCCCGACGAGCCCGGCACGGCGCCCGCCTCGTGGCCAAACAGCTCAGCCTCCAGGAGCGGCTCACCGAGCGCCGAACAGTGCAGCTTCACGAAGGGCCCTTTGGCGCGCGAGCTGTGCTCGTGCATGGCCGTGGCCAGGAGCTCCTTTCCCGTTCCCGGCTCGCCCGTGATGAGCACCGTGGCGCGCGATCCCGCCACCTGGGCCACGGTCTTCAGCACGTTCTGCATGGGCGGGGCACTGCCGATCACGTTGTCGAAACTGTAGCGCTCGGCCAAACGGGCGCGCAGCATGCCCGCCTCGCGGCGCAAGCGCAGGCGATCCATCTCGCGCCCCAACACGTGCGACAGCTCATTGAGATCGAGGGGCTTGGTCAGGTAATCGGCTGCCCCTTCTTTCAAGGTCGCCACCGCGCTGTCCACGCCGGCGAAGGCCGTGGTGACCACCACCGCCAGGTCGTGATTCTCGGCACGAACCTTCTTCAGCAGCTCCACGCCGTCCATCCCCGGCATCTTGAGGTCCGTCAGCACCAGATCGGGCGTGAACTCCGCCAGCTTGCCCAGCGCCTTGAATCCATCAGCGGCCGTCTCGACCGAGTAGCCTTCTTCCCGCAGCGCCTCGGCCAGCGCAGCCCGGGAATCCGAATCGTCGTCCACCACCAACACTCTCCCCTTCATGGCCATATCCCTTTCATCGCGGCTCGCTGTGTACGCAATTCGTGCGCCAACTTCGGAACGGTCCCCTTCGCGAGGGTCGCGCTGTCCATCCCGCAGGGAACAAGCCTTGCAGTATACCCTCTCGAATTCAACGAGAGCGGGGCGGCAGACACCATGCGCGGTCGGGGCCGGGACAGAGTCGCAGAGGTTCAGGGCCGCACAACGTCCCAGGTGACCTGTCCCGAGCGCCCCACTCAGCCCGACGTCTCGGCCCGTCCCGACAACCGCGCCTTTGCCTTCGACAAGGCCGGCCGTTTCGAATACCAAGGACGGGTGGGCGCGGGAGGCATGGGCAGCGTGCACGGGGCTCGCGATCGCACCCTGCTGCGCGAGGTGGCTCTGAAGGTGCTAGCCCCCGGCCTGGCCAGCGATCCCAGGTACGTGAAGCGCTTCATGGCCGAGGCGCAGATCCAAGCCCAACTCGACCACCCCAACATCGTGCCGGTTCACGATTTGGTGCTCGACCCTGACGGCGCCAGTTACTTCACCATGCGCCTGGTGCGCGGGCGCACGCTGGCCGACTGGATCATCTCCGCGCACAGCGCGCCCGCTCCGCCCGAGACCTTGCGCGACATGCTGGGCGCGTTCCTCAAGGTCTGCGACGCCGTGGCCTTCGCGCACAGCCGCGGCGTGCTCCACCTCGACATGAAACCCGAGAACATCATCGTCGAGGATTTTGGGGCCGTGTACCTCATGGACTGGGGCCTGTCGCGCCTCATCAGCGAGACGCCGGGCGGCGCTCCCTCGGTGGCCGTATCGCCCGACGCCGCCGGAGCCCTGGTCTCCGGGGTCATCGGCTCACCCTCGTACATGTCGCCCGAGCAAGCCATGGGCACAGCCGGGGTGGTTACCGAACGGACCGACGTCTTCGGACTTGGTGCCGTGCTCTACGCCATCCTGTCCGGCCGTCCCCCGTACCTGGCCGACACGCTCAACGAGGTGCTCGAAAAGGCACGCAACGGCGACATGCCGCCCCTGCCCCGCTCACCCCGCGGCACACCCTTGCCGGCCCGCATCTGTCACATCGCCATGCGCGCGTTGGCCCTCGATCCCGCAGCACGCTACGCCAGTGCGGTGGACCTCAAACGCGAGGTCGAGGCCTTCTTGCAGGGCAAGCTGACCTTCCCCCTGCGGACCTTCGCTGCGGGCGAGCGCATCGTCACGGAAGGGGAACAAGGCGATTCCGCCTACGTCATCGAGAAGGGAACCTGTGTGGCGTACACGGCGCGCGAGGGCACATGCAGCACCCTGCGTGAATTGGGTGCCGGCAGTGTCTTCGGGGAGGAAGTCGTATTCTCGCCTGGCCCACGCGCATGCACCGTGGAAGCCATGACCGAAGTCGACGCCCGCGTGGTCACGCACAAAATGATCGAGGAGGGTCTGGGCCGTGATTCGTGGTTCGGCGCATTCATCATGGCCTTGGCGGACCGCGTGCGTCGATCTGGGGAATAGCCCGCATCGACGCTGTGCATTTAGAAAGTTTGTGTGGACTTGCCCCTGTGTCCGGGTATCGTCCGCGGCAGTCCTTTTCACGTCGTTTCCGTTCTGCCACGGCCTCGAAAACGCCTGCGGCGTTCCGGTTAGCGAAGCGCATTGGGACGCAGTTGGCCCGCAAGGGCAGGCGCGTGGACCGCGGCACCGTCCACTGAACGAAGTGCGAGGAGAAGAGGAAATGAGCAAGAGGCTGTACGTGGGCAACCTGTCCTACAGCGTAACCGAGGCTGATCTGCGCGATGTCTTCGCGGAGAGCGGCAACGTGGCCGAGGTCAAACTGGTCCTCGATCGCGAGACCGGCCGGCCGCGCGGCTTCGCCTTCGTCGAGATGTCGACGGACGACGAGGCGTCCAACGCCATCAAGAATCTGAACGGCCGCGAGGTCCAGGGCCGCGCCATGAACGTCAGCGAGGCGCGCGAGCGCACCGGTGGCGGCGGCGGTGGCGGCGGGGGTGGTCGCGGCGGCCACGGCGGCGGCCATGGCCGTGGTGGCTTCGGCGGCGGTGGCGGCCGCGGCGGTCGCTGGTAGCACCCCAAGCCAGGCAGGAAGGCCCCCGCGCTCAGGCGCGCG
>JAEXQJ010000344.1 GCA_023438785.1 Pseudomonadota bacterium | reverse complement strand
CGTCCCGCCGAAAACGCTGCGCGTCCGCCCGCGCGCCTCGCCTCGTAGGAGCCTCGCAATCCAGCCCCTACGATTTCAGACCCCGCCGCGATCGGCTGTCGCCGAATCGCGGTCGGTCATTTAGGGCAGGATGGCAATCCTGTGCCGCAGTTGCCCTCATGGCACGTCGTCGAATCCACGACGCAACCATCGCTGTCCACGTCCTTTGCGCCGTAGGTTGTTGGACAGTCGTCTCTGTCATTAGGCACGCCGTCCAGATCATCGTCCGGACATCCTGTTCTCGTCACATGAACTCCTCGTGGCGTGTCTGGGCATTCGTCACTCGGGCTTGGAACGCCGTCGTCATCGGGATCATTGACGCACGATCCACGCGCTTGAAGCCTGAGAGAGGGTTGCCCTATTCGGCAGTCCGATCCACAGAAGGCGATTAGCTGGGTGTTGATCGAATGTCCCACACAATTGTCGAGACACTTCTGTATCTTCCTGTTCAGCGTTGCGACCTCGCAAGCACAGAGCGCCTCGCTGTCTCCCGGGTAGCAAGCATTACTGGGGCAAACGCCGCCATCGCATTTGGGGTCCAAGTCCGGACAGTACGCAACCGGGACGCCCTCGCATTCACCTACTCTGCATCTGTCGTTCTCTGTGCACCGGTTGCCATCGTCGCAGGGCGTACCGTCCGGGATGGTGGGATTGCGGCACCCGGCCACTTGAACATCGATACATTCACCAGCGACGCAGACACCTTGGTGCACACAGTCCGCGCCTCCGTCACAGGAGGTCGAGCCAACGGTGCAGGGGGATGTGTCCGGCTGGCCCACGCAAGATGGCACCGGCGTCGAGCCCTCGCAGCCCCTGCACTGATAGACCTGGTCTGCGATGGTCTTCGGCGCCATCCCCATTCCAGGGGCGACCGTGTTCACACCGCAGATATCGTCCGGGCCTTGTCCGCACGTATCCGGCCCGCAATTGTGGGTACGATAGCAGTCGAGGAAAGCCGAGCAGTTCGCCCGGTCGGGCTGCGTCTGACCTACGCAGAACTGCCCGCAGGTCGTGTTGCGCCAGTCGAGCAAGCAAGCAGCGGGTGGGCTGCCAGCATCCGCGCCGCCTGGCGGGGGCGTCGGGGGGGATGAGCCGCCGAGGAAACGCAGATTGTCGATGAGGTACGTCCCGGTCGTCTCCGAAGGGACATTCAGGATAATCGTGAATTTCAGGTCGCTGTAGTTCCCCGCAAGCAGGGTTTGCAGGGCGGTCGGGACGTCAAAGACCAAGGTGTTCCACCCGCTGGTGAGTCTATTCGTGAGGTCGTACGAGTTGACGATCGAGCCATTGCCATCCGAGGCCACGCCCAGTGACGGAATGTCGACACCGATGGTGAATGCGCCCCACCACGATGGGTTGGCGTGGGTTCCCTGGAACTGAACATCCATTTCAAGCGCGGTGCCGACGCGGGAGCCTAGCTGCGAAAGCTGCGAGGATTGGATTGGGACCCAACCGCGGGGCTGGACCGAAAGCGATGAGGAGCCTTGGGTCGAGGTCGAGGAGGAACCGAGGGTTCCGGGAGCGCTCGATGGGACATGCCAATCGGCGGTGGGGGCCTCCATCCCAAGAGCCCTGTCGATATCGCTGCCACCCAGAGTGAGGTGCGACCTTGTGCTCTCGTACACGCCCTTCTGCCTGGGATCCTGGACACGATCGCAGCCAGCCAGGATTCCGAACATCGCCAACGTCATCACCCAGATGCGGGTATTCCGCGCACTTGTCGAAAAGTCCATTCAGGCACCCCTCTGCAGTTCGAAGGTCGCACTCCTCAGTATTCGGAGAAGCGCTCGGTTCGACCAAAGACGTGGATAACACGGTTGCCGCGGCGGCTCAAGTGACACTTCTTTCAGCCCGAGCGGCCCTCTTTCATGCCTTTTCCTGAGGGGCAGATTACGGTTTCAGAGTCGTGTTCCTGCTAGAGACTCGGCTTCGGCATCCGCGTTGTTCCACATCAACCAGGGGTTTGTTCATGAAATTGGCTCGGCCATTTGCAATGACAGCAGTGATGATTGTCACCCTCGTGATCGCGACAGCCGAGGCGAAGGCGGCGGGCCTGGAGGTGATGCTTGAGCCCGGCTACGGCTCGGCAGGGAGTAAGTCGCCCGTGCTCTATGAGCCGACCGGGCTCGCGCGTATGGAGCCGGGCTCCGTGAGTGCGATTTGGAACGGCAGCGCCAAGCCCTATGGCGCGGGCGTCGTCCTCGCCGGGTCAGTCGGCTACCGCGTTCTGCCCTTCCTCAGCTTCGGCCTGACCGGCGGGTGGCGCCAGAGCGGGGTGAAGTCGGCCGAGGTGCAGGCGCCGCTCTCGAACGCCAGTCGCTCCGGGTTGAATGTTGGGTTCTACGTGCGCGGCTATCTCCCCCTGGTGGGCGCGCTGACCGGATTCGATCCCTGGGCCTCCCTGGGCGCCACCTATGTCTACGACAAGCAGAGCTTCGACCAAGCCATGACCATCAATGGGCTGGGCGATATCACCATGCCCATCAGCTTGACCCATCACGGGGTGGGCATTCCGCTGGCCCTCGGCATCGACTACCGGGTGCTGCCTTTCCTGGCGGTGGGCCCGGCCTTCCGCTACCAACCGGTGGTGGCGGTCGCCGGGTGCATGGACACGCACCCCACGCAAGCGAACCTGATCGGCGCCGGCTATTGCAGCACGGATGACAGCCGAAAGCGCATCACGGCCGCCGAGAGCTACGCGGTGTGGTCGCTTCAACTGGAGCTGCGCCTGGCCCTGTAGGTCGCTTGGCGCAGGTGGCATCTTCTTGGGCGCGGGCCTGGTCATCATGGCCCGCGCCAGCCTGCAGCGCGAGGCCGTGGCGGCCATGATCTCTACCGCCTGGTGCGCAACCTGCGCCGCACGTTCGCGCCACGCCTGATGTGAGGGGCTGTCCTCAGCGCGCTGGGGCTTCCCCGTATTTCCGCAGGTAGTCGCGCACCTCGACTTTGCGCGCGGTGCGGGTGCTGGACATGGCGCGCACGCTGCCGAAGATGGGGCGCGCGGGCCAGGGGTGATCGTAGCGGCCCAGGACCCACATGATGCCGCTCGCTGAATTGGGGTCACGCCCGTCGAGGGCGTAGCGATCGTTGAGCTCGAACATGATGTCCAGCGCGCGCTGCGGGTCGCGCGACCATTCCAGAATGCGCTTGCCCCACAACATGCGCAGGTAGTTGTGCAGGCGCCCCTCGCGCACGAGCTGGCGTTGGGCCGCGTTCCACAAGGGATCGGCCGTTCGCGCCGCCTCCAACTCCGGCAACGAATACAGCCGCTCGCGAGGATCGCTGGCGTGCTGCTCCAGAGTGTGTCGCGCCCACTCGGGCAGGGATGAATAGCGCCGGGCATCCGCACGGTGGGCGCAGAAGTTGAAGCCCAGCTCGCGCCACGTGACCAACTGATCGAGGAACGCCTCGGCATCGGCCCCCAGGCCCCAGAAGCCGTGTCGGCTACCGCGCCTGGGCCGCCCGAGTTGCGCCGGACTCCAGCCCGCCGGCTCGGCCAGCGCGTGCAGGACCTCGTGGGTCGAGATGTGCCCGAAGTGCAGGTAGGGGGAAAGGCCGCTGCCGGCGTCGCGATCCGGGTGGTTGCGGTTCTCGGCGTAACCGCGCAGGCGCGCCACGAAGGCGCGCA
>JAEXQJ010000308.1 GCA_023438785.1 Pseudomonadota bacterium | reverse complement strand
TTCGTTGCTCGTCGGTCAAATACGTCGAGTATTCTCCCTCCTCGCGCCTCGGGCTGCTCGCATCTCCGCGTTTTCGCTCGGTCTTCAAACCGTTCGGTGCTCTAGCACCCGTGGCCTGGGCACCCTCGGTCTGCTATGGATGGCGGCGGCTGAGATTGCCGATGCGCAAACACGATGCCTGGTGAGAGTCAGTCCACAGCACCGAGCGCTCCGACTGCTCCGGCCCGTCGCCGCGGGAGGCGGAGGGTGATCCTCATCGTGCTCGGGGGCCTGATTGGCGCGTTGCTGCTGTCCCTCGCGGTGGGGCTGGCGCTGACCTGGACCGCCATGGGCACACGCGCCACCGGAGCGCGCCTGGCGCGGATGCGCGCCTCGCCAAACTACCGCGATGGCAAGTTCAGGAATCCGGTCCCGGTGCAGCCCTTCACGTTTGTCTCGATCTGGCAGACGCTGCGCGACTACCGGGGCGGCCAGAAGCGGGTGCCTGACCAGCCGCCGCCAATCGAGCGACGTTCGCGCGCCGACTTCGCGACCCCGCCCGCCACGGGCTTGCGTGTCACCTGGCTCGGCCATTCGTCGGCCATCATCGAGATCGATGGTTCCACCGTGCTCCTCGACCCGGTCTTCTCCGAGCGCCTCTCGCCGGTGACCTTCGCCGGGCCACGTCGGTTCTACCCTTCGCCCATCGCGATCGACGATCTGCCGCCCATCGATGTGGTGGTGATCTCGCACGACCACTACGACCACCTCGATCGACCCAGCGTCCTTGCCCTGGCTCCGAGAGTGGGCCGTTTCGTGACGCCGCTCGGGGTGGGCGCGCACCTTGAGTACTGGGGCGTACCGGCCGACAGGATCGTCGAGCTCGACTGGTGGCAAGAGACACCCGCCGGCCACCTGCGCCTGGTGGCCTGTCCGGCGCGTCACTTTTCCGGCCGCAACGTCGTGGGCGACCGTACCCTTTGGGCGAGCTTCGCCATCGTCGGGCCGCAGCATCGAGTCTTCTTCAGCGGGGACACCGGCCCCATGCCGCTCTTCTCCCAGGTTGGCGAGCGGCACGGGCCGTTCGATCTCAGCCTGATCAAGATCGGCGCCTACGGCCGCGGCTGGCCCGACATCCACGTCGACCCCGAGCAGGCGATCGAGCTGCAGCGCCAGGTCCGCAGCAACCTGCTCATGCCGGTACACTGGGGGACAGTGAATCTCTCGTATCACGCGTGGACCGAGCCCGCCGAGCGTCTGCTCGCCGCAGCCGCGGAGAGTGGCACCGCCGTGGTGATCCCGCGCCCGGGCCAGATGTTCGAGCCCGCGAGCCCGCCTCCACCCGTGCGCTGGTGGCCCGTGGTGTCCTGGGAACGGGCGCCCGCCGCTGCACGATGAGGAGACGTCGGCCGTCCTCACGCTTCGGAGACACATTGTACTTCTCGCGACGCCTGAGGAGTCACCCTCGACCCGCACGGGGCGCCCAGGGCGGGCGTGTTTCAGTCTCGGTTTTGGCCGCCGCCTGCGGGCCTGCCTCCGAGGAGAGGAGGCGAGCCATGCCCTCGAACAAGGCGGCGAGGGTGCCCGCGGCGGCCTGGGGCGGAGCCTGGATGCGCAGGCTGCCGTCCTCGCCTCGCTCCACGCGAAGAGCGCCAAGGAGATGGGCGACTATGGCGGGTGACGAGCTGGCGGACGCACGTGAGGCGATGTCTGGCGCGGGCACAGGGATCACTTGCTCGCGGCTAGCCGTGAATCCGATAGCGAGCGCCCGCGCCGCTCGCGCGACGGACGGGTATCATGCTCGCGTGACCACGACGGATGTGATGCCGACCCAGGCCCCGTTGCTGCCATCCGGCGCGAGCCTCCCATCGGCCGGTTCGTCGCGATTGCGAGCCGGCGGAGTCTGAGCGTGGACTACCAGACGATCGAGACCCTGCGCCGGAATCATCCCGCGTGGCGCCTGCTCGTGGCGGACAGCGCTCCCTTGATCGCGAGCTTCCTGCAGTCCACGTTTATCGAGCGCAACCTGCGCACCGTCTCGCAGCAGGATCTGGGGGCCAAGTTGGAGGACTACCTCTTTCACCTGCGGGAGGCTCTGGGCGAGGACCTCTACCCGCGGCCCGCCTCGGAGTACCTTGACGACTGGGCGGGCCCCGGGCGGGGGTGGCTGCGCAAGTACTACCCGCCGGGCAACGACGAGGCGCATTTCGACCTGACGCCCGCCACCGAAAAGGCGCTCACCTGGCTAGCCGGTTTGGGTCAACGCCAGTTCGTAGGCACCGAGTCGCGCCTGCTCATGGTCTTCGATCTGCTGCGCCAGATTGCCCAGGGCACGACCGTCGATCCCCAGGCGCGCATCGCCGAGCTGGAAAAGCGCCAATCACAACTCGCCGCCGAGTTGCAGCGCCTGCGCGAGGGCCACGTGGACTTGATGGACCCGGCCCAGGTGCGCGATCGTTTCGTTCAGATGGCGAGCACGGCCCGCGCCCTGCTGGCCGATTTTCGCGAGCTGGAGCAGAGCTTCCGCGACCTCGACCGCGTTGTGCGCGAGAAGATCGCCACCTGGTCGGGGAGCAAGGGCGCGCTGCTGGACGAGTTTTTCGGCGAACGCGATGCCATCAGCGGTTCCGATCAGGGGCGAAGCTTCCAGGCGTTTTGGGACTTCCTCATGTCGCCCTCGCGGCAGGAGGAGCTCTCGGACTTGCTGCAGTCGGTGTTCGACCTTCCCGCGGTTCGCCAGATGGAACCGGAGGCGCGCCTGCTGCGCGTCCACTACGACTGGCTGGAGGCGGGGGAGGTGGCCCAGCGCACGGTGGCGCGTCTGTCCGAGCAATTGCGCCGCTACCTGGATGACAAGGTCTGGATGGAGAACCGGCACATCATGCAGACCATCCGCGCGATCGAGCAGCACGCCCTGGCGGTTCGCCAGCATCCGCCGCCCGACCCCTTCGCCGCGCTCGACGAGCCGAGCCCGGCAATCGATCTGCCCATGGAACGGCCGCTTTATTCGCCGCCGTGGAAGCCGACGATCAGCGAGCAGATTCTCATGGAGGGCTCGGCCGAGGTTCCCACGGACCTGCTCTACGAGCAGGTCTACGTGGATAAGCTCGAACTGGCGGCACGGATCCGCCGCGTCCTGCAGACCTGTCCGCAGATCTCGCTGGGCGACCTGCTGCAGGAGCACCCGTTGCAGCACGGTTTGGCCGAATTGGTCGCCTATCTGAGCCTGGCCGCCGAGAATGGGCACGCGGTCATCGACGACGAGCACAGGCAAACCGTGGACTGGGTGGACCAGACCGGTGTTCAACGCCGCGCCACGGTGCCGCTGGTGGTGTTCAGCAGGTAGGTTGCACCCTTCGCCCCGGGCGACCTAGAAGGAAGGCGGATGTCGAGCCAGGAAAGCGATGCGTTCTCCCTCGTGCTGATTGCCCTGATGAAGGGCGTCCTGCACGCGGAGGGCGATCCGGCACTGTGGCAGTCCTTGCTCGACCTGCAGGCACGGGTGCGCGACCACGTGGCGCCCTTGGGCCTGGAGCTGATCCTCGACGAGGCCGAGGGCTACGCCTTTCTGCGCCAGCGTCCTGCCGTCGAGGGCGAGCCCGACCTGCCGCGCCTGGTGGCGCGCCGACAGTTGGGCTACCAGATCAGTCTGCTTCTGGTTCTCTTGCGCAAGAAGCTGGCCGAATTCGACGCGCAGGGTGACGAGACCCGTCTCATCTTGGATCGCGAGCAGATAGGGGAGCTCATGCGCGTGTTCTTGCCCGAGGCGGCTAACGAGGCGCGCCTGTTCGATCGTCTGGACGCCCACCTCAACAAGATCGTCGAGATGGGATTCCTCCGCCGCTTGCGCAGCAAGGGCGACCAATTCGAGGTGCGACGTATTCTGAAGGCCTTTGTGGATGCGCAGTGGCTGGGGGATTTCGAGAGCCGCCTGCAGTCCTACGCCAGCCACGCTGCCGCGGCCGAGGCCAAAGAGCAAGAGCCATGACCCGAGATGAAGGTGGCGTGCAAGGCGCGCTCGACTTTGCCGCCTCGGACGAGCGTGCCGGGTTCCGTCTGCACCGTCTGGAGGTCTACAACTGGGGGACCTTCCACGGGCAGATCTGGGCGCTGGAGCCCAGCGGCGACAGCGCTCTGCTGACCGGCGACATCGGTTCCGGGAAGTCCACCTTGGTGGATGCGGTGACCACCCTGCTGGTCCCGCCGCAAAAGATTGCCTACAACCGCGCGGCCGGCGCCGAAACGCGCGAGCGCACCCTGCGTTCCTATGTATTGGGCCACTACAAGACCGAGCGCAGCGACACGGGCTTGTCGGCCCGCCCGGTGGCCCTGCGCGATGGCAACAGCTACTCGGCGCTTCTGGCTCGCTTCTACAACGAGGGATTCGGCCAAGCCGTGACCTTGGCGCAGGTCTTCTGGTCCAAGGACGCGGAGGCGCAGCCCGCCCGTCTGTGGGTGGTCTCGGACCAGGCGCTCTCCATCAAGGAGCACTTCTCGGGTTTCGGCACGGACGTGGCCGACCTGCGTAAGCGGCTGCGCCATCTCCCTCACACCGAGTTGCACGATTCCTTCGCCTCCTACGCCGCCGCGTTTCGCCGTCGCTTCGGCATCGAGAACGATCAGGCGCTGGAGCTCTTCCACCAGACCGTGTCCATGAAGTCGGTAGGTAACCTCACGGACTTCGTGCGCCAGCACATGCTGGAGGCTTTTCCCGTCGAGGAGCGCATCGAGGCGTTGGTCCGTCACTTCGACGATCTCAACCGCGCTCACGAGGCCGTGCGAAAAGCCAAGGCGCAGATCGAACGTCTGGACCCGCTGGCGGCCGATTGTGATCAGCACGCGGTCGTGGTGGGCCAGGCCCAGGAGCTGCGCGAGACCCGCCAGGCCCTCCGCCCCTTCTTCGCGGGACACAAGGCCGCGCTGCTCGAGAAGCGCCTGGGCAACCTGGCCGGCGAGATAGGCCGGCTGCAGGCTCGCCTGGAAGCGCGCGTCGAGGAGCGCCGGAGGCAGCAGGCCGCGCGTGACGAGCTGAAGCGCGCCATCTCGGAGCACGGCGGAGATCGCATCGAGCGCATCAGGGCGGAGTTGACGACCAAACAGGCGGACAAGGACGGGCGTTCCCGGCGCGCCGACCAGTACGCCGAGCTGGCTCAGGCCGCGGACCTCCCCGCCGCGTCCACGTCAGATGCCTTCCAGGACAACCTGCGCATCCTCTCGGAGAGGCTGACCAGCGCGCGCGAGCGGCAGGCCGACCTGCAGAACCAGCAGACAGAGCTGGGCGTGGAGCTGCGGCGGCTCACCGAGCAGCACGCGGAGTGGGAACGGGAGCTGGCCTCGCTGCGTTCGCGCCGATCCAACATTCCAGCGCGGGCCTTGGCCATTCGCACCGCTCTTTGCGGGGGCTTGGGGCTGGATTGCGAGCAGGTGCCGTTCGCGGGAGAGCTCATCCAGGTGCGTCCCGAGGCGCGCGATTGGGAGGGGGCGCTGGAGCGCCTGTTGCACGGCTTCGGGCTTTCGTTGTTGGTGCCCGATGAGCTGTATCCGCGCGTGGCGGCGTGGGTGGACCGCACGCATTTGGGTGACCGACTGGTCTACTTCCGCGTGCGCCCGGCGCGTGCCACGGGACCGCGCGCGGTTGATCCGCGCGCCGTGCTCAATCACCTGGCCATCAAGCCGGACTCGGAGTTCTACGCCTGGTTGGAGGCGGAGATCGCACGCCGCTTCGACCACGTGTGCTGTGCCTCGCTGGACGAGCTCCGGCGCGAGAAGCAGGCCATCACGCAGGCCGGACAGATCAAGACCGGGGGTGAGCGGCACGAGAAGGACGATCGCCAACGGCTCGACGACCGTTCGCACTACGTGCTGGGCTGGTCGAACGAGGCCAAGATCGCCGCGCTGGAGGCCGAGCGCGCCGGCCTGCAGGCCCAGGTGCAAGCTACGGCGGACCAGTTCGCCTACGTGCAGGCCGAATACCGCACCGTCGACGAACGGCTGGCCAACCTGCTCAAGCTGGACACGTTTCGTGAGTACCGCGAGCTGGATTGGCGTCCCCTGCTGGTGGAGATCGAGCGCCTGGAAGCCGAGCGGCGAGCCCTGGAAGCGGCCTCGGACGTGCTGCGCGAACTGGAACGCCAGTTGGCCGCGTTGGAGGCCAGCGTGCTCGCCACCGAGCAGGCCCACGACGAGGAACGGGGCGTCCTCGCCGCGACCAAGTTGAAAGAGGAGCAGGCGAAAGAGCTGCTGGCCGAGAGCCAGGCCGCCCTGGACGCGGCCGGCCCGTCCGTGCGTGAGCGGGGTTTTCCCAAGCTGGAGGCGCTGCGCCTGCGGGCCCTGGGTGAGCACACGCTCACCGTCGAATCGTGCGAGGGGCGGGAGCGCGATCTGCGCGAGTGGCTGCAGAAGGAGATCGACGCGTGCGACCTGAGCGCGCGCCGGCTGGCGGAACGCATCGTCAAAGCCATGGAGGCCTACCGCAAGGACTACCCCGTCGAGACGCAGGAGGCGGATGCGCGCCTAGACGCCGCCGACGAGTTCAGAGAGATGCTGCGCAAGCTGCGCGAGGATGACCTGCCGCGTTTCGAAGCGCGCTTCAAGGAGCTGCTCAACGAGAACGCCATCCGCGAGGTGGCGAATTTTCAGTCGCAGCTCCATCGCGAGCGTCAGACCATCCGCGAGCGCATCGAGGCCATTAACCGTTCACTGCACGGCATCGACTACAACTCCGGGCGCTACATCTCGCTGGAGGCTGCGTCTAGCCCTGATGCGGACGTTCGCGATTTCCAGCAAAGCCTACGCGCGTGCACCGAGGGCGCCCTGACCGGGTCGGACGATACATCGTACTCGGAGGCCAAGTTTCTGCAGGTGCGCGCCCTCATCGAGCGCTTCCGGGGACGCGAGGGCTCGACGGACGCGGATCGGCGCTGGACGCGGCGGGTGACAGACGTGCGCTGCTGGTTCACCTTCTCGGCATCGGAGCGTTGGCGCGAGGACGATCGTGAACACGAGCACTACACCGACTCGGGCGGCAAGTCGGGCGGGCAGAAAGAGAAGCTGGCCTACACCGTGCTGGCCGCCAGTTTGGCGTATCAGTTCGGGCTGGAGAGCGGAACCAAACGATCGCGCACCTTTCGCTTCGTGGCCATCGACGAGGCCTTCGGCCGCGGATCCGACGAATCGGCGCGCTACGCCCTGGAGCTCTTTGGTCGCATGAATCTGCAGCTCCTGGTGGTTACGCCCCTGCAGAAGATCCACATCATCGAGCCCTACGTGTCGGGCGTGGGGTTCGTGCACACGCAGGAGGGCCGCCTCTCCATGCTGCGCGGGCTGACCATAGAGGAGTACCGGCGGGAGCGGGCCGCGCGTGCGCAGTAGGGCCATGGGGTGGACGACGCCGGAGGACGTGCGCGCCCAGGTCGAACGACTGTGGGAGCGGGGGCGCATCCTCTCGGCCCACCTCGACGGAGGGCCGCTCTTTCCCCTGGCCATCCGTATGCGGCGCCCGTCGGCCAGCGACTTGACCCATCGTTTCGACGAGGTTCGCGCCTGGATTCGCCGACTCGAATCCGGCAGTCAGGACGGCACCTACCGAATCGAGTGGGCTGACATCAATCACCGGCAAGTCGGACGCAATCGCGTTCCCCAGGGGCTGGTGGTGCCCAGCGAGGCCGACGGGCTGGCGCTCATCGGCAAGCGCCGCCAGGTCGAGCTGTTCGACGCGCTCGTGCAGTCCACCCGCGAGAGTCGGCCCGAGCTGCTGCCTTGGATCGCGCGGCGGCCGCTCGAATTGCTCGGCCACGCCGACGACTGGCCGCGCATCCTGGCCGTGCTGGAGTGGTTCTGCCAACACCCGGCGCCCGGCATCTATCTGCGACAGCTCGACGTTCCCGGTGTGCACACGAAGTTCATCGAGGCCCGGCGCGGAGTGTTCACCGAGTTGCTCGATCTGTGCCTGCCGTCCCATGCCGTGTGCCAGGAGGCGACGGGCGTGGCCCAGTTCGAACGGCGCTACGGCCTGCGCAGCAAGCCCGCCCTCATTCGGTTTCGCGTCCTCGATCCGGGGCTGTGCGTGGCGGGGCTCGACGACGTGACCACGCCCGCCTCGCAGTTCGCTGGCCTGGAGTTGCCGGCCCGCCGTGTCTTCATCACCGAGAACGACATCAACGCCCTTGCTTTCCCCGCCGTGCCCGGTGGCATCGTGGTGTTCGGTCTGGGCTACGGGCTGGAGCGCCTGCGGGATATCCCCTGGCTGCAAGGGCGGTCGGTTCACTACTGGGGAGACCTCGACACCCACGGGTTCGCCATCCTCGACGAGCTGCGCGGCCACCTGCCCCAGGCCCGATCTTTCCTCATGGATCGGCAGACGCTGCTCGCGCATCGTGCGCTCTGGGTCGAAGAAGCCGACCCTTGCGCCTCCACGTTGGCGCGCCTCACGGAAGAGGAAGGGCAGCTCTACGACGATCTCCGCCGTGACCGCTTAGGCCCGCGCGTTCGTCTGGAGCAGGAACGCATTTCGTTCGGCTATCTCCAGCGTGCCTTGCGCTGCCTCATCGACGAGTGCCCCGCATAGCCCGGCACGTCTGCTCACGGCTTCGAGGCCGCGGCCCGGCGCAGAAGGACCAGCGCGTACCAGTCGCGGTCATCGCGGAGGATCTCCTCCACGACGAAGCCGAAACGACCCAGCCACGCCGGAATGCACGGCAGAGAGTACTTCCGGCTGACCTCGGTCAGGATTCGCTCGCCGCTTTCGATGGTGAAGGTCAGGCCCAGCGGCTCCACGCGGATGCGCTGGCGGGAGCGGAAGCGAGCGTGAATCTCGATGCGCTGCCGGTGCGGAACCCAAGCCGCCTGGTGCTCGACGGCCGCCAATTCGATGCCCGCGCCCAACTCGCGGTTCATGCGGGCGAACAGGTTGCGCGTGAAGGATGCAGTGGTGCCACTGGCGTCGTCATAGGCCGCGCGCAGCACGCGCCCGTCCTTGACCAGATCGAGCCCGAGCAGGAAGAAGTCGCCGGGCGAGAGGTGCCGGAACAGCTCGTCGAGCAGATTGGCGACCTCGGCCCCGGAGCAGTTGCCGACCGTGCTGCCCAGGAGCAACACCATCAGCGGTGATACGGCGGAAAGCAACGGCACGGCTTGTTCGAATCGACCGTGCAGGCCCACCGAGACGACACCGGGTCGCGTTCGCGCCAACTCCAATTGCCCGCGGCGGAGCGCGTGCCGGCATACGTCGATGGCGACGTAGTGGGGCGCGTGCCCCGCCTCCAAGGCGGCCCCCAGGAGCAGCCCGGCCTTCTGGGAGCTGCCGGCGCCAAGCTCGACCAGATTCACCGGCCCGGTGCGCGCATGCAGGTCCCGGGCGTGGCGCGCGAGCAGCGCGGTCTCGGTGCGGGTCAGGTAGTACTCGGGGAGCTCGCAGATCTTCTCGTAGAGCGCACTGCCGGCGCTGTCGTAGAGAAAACGGCTGGGAATGCTGGGGGCCGGCGCGCGCAGACCATCGGCCACCGCGCGCGCGAATTCCGCCACGGTGTCGCGTGCGGGATTCAGCGACACGAGCGCATGCGTGCCCCGCGCGAGCGCCGCGCGAAGGCGCTGCCTGGCGTTTACAAGCCCGGCGTCGATGCCCTCCTGCCCGCGACCCTCGTCGCCACACATGTCTTTGCCTCACTGGTTTGGGTCAAGCCACGAGAGAACGCGCTTGTCCAGTC
Source organism: Pseudomonadota bacterium (assembly GCA_023438785.1). Classification (GTDB taxonomy): domain Bacteria; phylum Myxococcota_A; class Polyangia; order Fen-1088; family Fen-1088; genus Fen-1137. The sequence continues at coordinate 3,350 of JAEXQJ010000308.1, read as the reverse complement.
GCGACTCGGACATCGGTTGTGATGCGAGCCCGCGCGAGGCTGTCACAGGCGTATCGGCTTCGCCTGGCACGCATGCTCTGCACAGGCGATGTCTGGCCTGCCCGCGCCGTCGTCACGAGAAACGGTTCCGTCCGCGCCTTCATCTACACGGCGAGAGGGCTGGCATGTTCAAGAGGAAGCGAATCGTCGCATGTGGTGAGTCGTGGATCGGGGTGTTCGGCAGTACCCTCGGCAAGGGGCTGCTGGCCGGGGCGATCGGAACCGTCGCTATCTCCCTTTCGCAGGCCATCGAAATGAAGATCAGCGGACGCGGGCCCAGCTCGACCCCGCGGCAGGCAGCGGAGAAGGTCTTCGGAATCACGGCACGGGACGAGCGCGCCTCGGAGCGACTCAACACACTCGTACACTACGGCTACGGGACTTCCCTCGGACTCATTCGGGGACTGCTGTCGCTGTCAGGGCTGCGGGGCCTCGCCGCCACCGCGGTTCACACCGCGAAGGTACAAGCGCTGGCCATGATCCTGCTCCCCAGGTTGGGATTGGCGCCGCCCGTCCGCCAATGGGGCCGCAAGGCGCTCGCCACCGAGATCCTCCACCACGCCGTGTACGGTGTGGCGGCCGGCCGCGCCTTCGATTGGATGAATCGCGGCAGGAACGCGTGAGGGTCCATGTCCGGCTCGATCCGCTCGGTTTCAGCAGCGCAGGTCGCCGAGAGCCTGGGCCAGTTCGGGCGCCCCCTCCTCGATACGCGGCCGGCGGATGCCTACAACGGTTGGCGGCTGGGTGGCGAGCCGCGCGGAGGGCACGTCCCGTCCGCACGGAGCCTGCCGGCCAAATGGACACGCTACATCGACTGGCCCGACATTCTCGAAGCCAAGGGCATTCGGCCCGACCAATCGCCCATCCTGTACGGCTATGACGAGGCGGAGACCTGGGCGGTGGCCGAGCTGTTCGTGCGGGCCGGCTACCGCGAGGTCAGCGTGCTTTCGTCCTTCGTCGAGGCGTGGTCCGCACAGCCGTCCCTGCCCATGTGGCATCTGCCGCGCCATCGCCACCTCGTTCCAGCCGGCTGGCTGTGGACGTTGATCCAGGGCGACGCGGGGCCCGACGACAGCATCGGGCGCTTCGTGGTGTGCCACGCTCACTTTCGCAACCGCGCGGCCTACGACGAGGGGCACATCCCCGGAGCCATCGCACTGGATACGAACCAGCTCGAATCGCCCCAGGATTGGAATCGGCGCCCGCCGGATGAACTACGCGCGGCCCTGGAAAAGGCCGGGATAACCAGTGACACGACGGTGATCCTCTACGGTCGCACCTCCCTCGCCGCGGCCGATGATCCGTTCCCCGGCAGCAGCGCCGGTCAACTGGCCGCCATGCGCTGCGCGCACATCTTGCTCTACGCGGGGGTCAAAGACGTGCGCGTGCTCAACGGTGGCCTGCAGGCATGGGTCGATGCCGGCTTCGAAACGACCACCGCAGAGAGCCTGCCGCGACCCATCGCGGACTTCGGGGCCGCGATTCCCGGGATGCCCGAGCTGTTCGTGGACCTACCGCGCGCCAGGGAGATCCTGCGCTCGCCCGGCGAGAATCTGGTGTGCGTGCGAAGCTGGCCGGAGTTCATCGGGCAGGTCAGCGGCTACAACTACATCGAGAAGAAGGGACGAATCCCCGGCGCGGTCTTCGGCAACTGCGGCAGCGACGCCTACCACATGGAGAACTACCGAAACCTCGACGAGACGGCGCGCGAATATCACGAGATCGTCGCGGCCTGGGGGCGGGCAGGCGTCACCTCCGACAAGTTCAACGCGTTCTACTGTGGCACCGGGTGGCGGGCCAGCGAGGCCTTCTTCACGGCTTGGTTGCTCGACTGGCCGCGCATCGCCGTGTTCGACGGCGGGTGGTTCGAATGGAGCAAGGACGACGCAAATCCGCGCGAGACCGGTCTGCCGTCCGAATGTGCCTCGTGATGTCGGACAGGCGGCTCGCGGGAGGGGTGGGCGTCCTCGCCGGGGTGCCGGCATGAATGTCGCCGACGTGAGGCACGAGTTCCCCATCCTCACGCGTACGCTGAACGGCAGGCGGCTTGTCTATCTGGACAACGCCGCGACCACCCAAAAGCCGCGAGCTGTCCTCGACGCGATCCGCTCCTTCTACAGCGAGGTCAACGCCAACATCCACCGCGGCCTCCACGGCTTGGCGGAGCGAGCGAGTCAGGCCTACGAAGAGGCGCGGCAATCCGTTCAGCGGCTGCTCAAGGCGCGGCACGCGCACGAGTGCGTGTTCACGTCGGGCACCACCGATTCCATCAACCTGCTGGCCGAGTCGTTCGGAAGGGAATTCATCCACGAAGGCGACCGCATAGCGGTGACCGAGATGGAGCACCATTCGAACCTCGTGCCCTGGCAAGAGCTCTGCCGTCGCACGGGCGCCGTGCTCGCCATCCTGCCCGTCGACGGCGATGGCCAGTTGCGCATGGAAATGGTCGGACCAGTCCTGACCGAGCGGACGAGGCTCATCTGCGTGACCCAGGTGTCGAACGTGACGGGCATCGTGAATCCGATCGCGGATTTGGTCGCGCAGGCGCGCTCGCGCGGCATCCCGGTGCTGGTCGACGGTGCCCAGGCCGCGGGTCACCTGACCGTCGACGTGCAGGCCTTGGACTGCGATTTCTACGTCTTCTCGGGACACAAGCTCTACGCGGAGACCGGCATCGGGGTGCTCTACGGCAAAGAGACCTGGTTGGAGCGCATGCGGCCCTGTCGGTTCGGAGGCGGCATGGTTGAGACCGTGGAGCCGCGGTCGGCGACCTTTGCCCCGCCGCCAGCGAAGTTCGAGGCCGGAACCCCGAACATCGGAGGCGCCGTGAGCCTGGGCGCGGCCGTGTCCTTCGTGGAGGGTCTCGGGAGGGCGGCCATCGCCGAGCATGAGGGCGGCCTGCTGGCCTACGCGAGCGATGCCCTGGCCGAGCTGGATGACGTCGCGGTCTACGGCCGGGCCGCGCCCCACCGCTGCGGCTCGCTGTCCTTCAATCTGCGTGGGGCGAGTCCCTACGACGTCGGCGCCATTCTCGACCGGCTCGGGATCGCCGTCCGTACCGGTAGCCATTGCGCCCAGCCCTTGATGCGCCGACTCGGGCTCACGGGAACGGTCCGCGCGAGCCTCGCCGTCTACAACGATCGAAACGACATCGATCGACTGGTGGCGGGCGTGCGGCGGGCGCGTGAGATGCTGCGATGAACCTGGGCCTCGGCATGCCAACGGCGTCGATCAATGACGTGCAGGACGAGATCGTCCGCGAGCTCTCGGGCAGGGGGGATTGGCTGGACAAGTACAGCTTCCTCATCGAC
>JAEXQJ010000279.1 GCA_023438785.1 Pseudomonadota bacterium | reverse complement strand
TTAACCCTGGGTAATGGCGGGGGTGGAGGGGGGGCTGGGGGGCCTCTACGAGAGCGGGCAGCCAAACCTGTTCGACTGCATTGACTCAACAATCATCAACACAGCCTTCGAGTTCTGCCACCGCAACCAGAGCGAGACGGCGCGTCTACTCGGCATCAGCCGCAACGTCCTGCGCGCCCGATTGATGCAGTTCGGGGTCCTGCCCGAACGTCACAACGTGGGCTGAACGGCGCCTGCTGGAGCGAACGCCAGATTCTCCGGCGGGGGGCGGGAAGGCAGAGCTGGACCAGGAGATCCGCGCCGGGCCCCGGGCCGGTCTCCATTCGCCGTGGCGGGTCGGCCCTTTCTGCACGCCGGGGTTGGGAAGACCAGCGCCGACTCAAGACGCGTCGCCCGCGCCATCGAGGATGGAGGTCGGCGGCGCGCGTAGTGGCGGGCGGACAAAGGCCCCAAGCGCGCGTCGCCGAGCGCCTAGATGTCGTAGTCCCAGACCGGTTCTTGACGGAACTCGGTGGGCTGGCGGTCGCGGTACTGCAGTTCAGGATTCTTCGTGCTGACGCGTGTCCGGGGCGGCACCGACTGAGTGACGAAGACGTTGCTGTTGAGCACGGCCCCTTCTCCGACCACGGTCTGTCCGCCCAGGACGGACGCGCCCGAATAGATGGTCACATCGTTCTCGATGGTCGGGTGGCGCTTGACCCCGCGCAGGGCTTGGCCGCCCCGGGTCGACAGGGCGCCCAATGTGACCCCCTGATAGATCTTCACGTTCTTGCCGATGACCGTGGTCTCCCCGATCACCACACCGGTGCCGTGGTCGATGAAGAACGACTCGCCGACCGTGGCGCCCGGGTGGATGTCGATGCCGGTCCGGCTGTGCGCGTACTCGGTCATGATGCGCGGGATCAGAGGCACCCCAATGACGTGCAGTTCGTGAGCCAGACGGTAGATCATCACGCCCCAGAGCCCTGGGTAGGAAAAGATGATTTCGTCCACGCTCGTCGCGGCGGGATCGCCATCGAAGGTGGCCTGGACATCGGTGGCCAAGATGGCGCGAAGCCGGGGCAGGCTGGACAGGAAGGCGTCAGTCGCCGCGCGGGCCTGCTCAGGAACTCCCGCCACACCGCCGCCGCCGCGCACGGCCCGATGGCGAAACGCGCTTTCGACCTGTTCCAGCAGGCGCGTGTGCAGAGTCGCCAGGTTGTCGCCCAGATGGTAGGCCACGCTCTCTTCCGTGAGCCCTTGGCGTCCGAAATAGCCGGGGAAGAGGATCTCGCGCAAGAGCTTGAGAATCGCGATAACCGAGTCGCGGCTGGGCAAGGGCGCCGTGCTGATGTGGGTGATCCGGTCCTCGCTCTGGTAGCTGCGCACCAGGGCTTGCACGAGATCGCCGAGGACGAGGGGGAATGAGGGCATGGTGGTCTCTCTTAACTGGACACAAAGAGCCGATCAGTCCGACACGAGTTGCAGCCCGGCCCGAGCCCAACCGTTGATGCCGCCGTCCAGGCTGTAGACGTGGCGGAGCCCCAGGCGGTCCGCCAGTTTGGCTGCCGTGAGGCTCTTGAGTCCCTGACCGCACACGAAAATGACGTTGTCGCGTGGCAGGGCTTGGTCCGGGGCAGCGCGGATATCGTCGAGGGTCGCCACGCGAGAGCCGGGAATGTGTCCGTCCGACCACTCCCAGGGCTCGCGGATGTCCACCACATCGACCTCTCCCTTGGTCAGCAAGGTCTGCATCTCTTGCGGGGTGAGTGTCTGGACCACGTGTCTAGGATACAAGACGGCTGGTCAAGTGGCAAGCCTACGAGTGGCGCAGGGCCGCCACCAGGGTGTCGATGTCCTCGCGGGTGTTGTAGGGCGCCAGGGAGGCGCGCACGGTGGCTTCCAGACCGAATCGACGCAGGATCGGCTGGGCGCAGTGGTGTCCCGAGCGGACGGCGATGCCCTCTCGATCCAAGGCTGCACCCATCTCCTCGGTCTTTCGCCCGCCCAGCACGAACGAGATGACGCCCGCCTTGTTGGGCGCTGTCCCGATGATGCGCAGGCCGGAAACCTGCGACAGCTCCTGCGTGGCGTAGGTCAGCAGGTCGTGCTCATACGCGGCCGCCTGGGGATGCCCAATCTCCTGCAACCACTCGAGCGCTGCGCCCAGACCCACGGCATCGGCGATATTGCCGGTGCCCGCCTCGAAGCGCGCGGCTGGCCCGTGGTAGGTGGTCCGCTCGAACGTGACGTCTCTGATCATGTTGCCACCGCCCTGCCAGGGCGGCGTCTGCTCCAGCGCATCGGACTTGCCGTACAACACCCCGATGCCCGTGGGGGCGTAGACCTTGTGGCCCGAGAACACGTAGAAGTCCGTGTCGAGGGCCTGCACGTCGACGGGAAAATGGGCCACGGCCTGGGCGCCATCGACCAAGGTTCGCGCCCCCACCGCGTGGGCCAGCGCCACCATCTGCTGCACTGGAGTCACGGTGCCGAGGGCGTTGGAGACCTGGGTTAGGGACACCAGCTTGGTGCGCGGCCCGAGCAGCTTGGCGTACTCGTCGAGGCGGACGTCGCCCCGATCATCGACGGGGGCTACGCGCAGGCGCGCCCCGGTCTTGGCGCACAGCTGCTGCCAGGGGACGATGTTGGCGTGGTGTTCGAGGTGAGTGATGACGATCTCGTCGCCGGCCCCGACGAAGTCCCCGCCCCAAGCCTGTGCGACCAGGTTGATGGCCTCGGTGGCCCCGCGCAGGAAGACGATGTTCTGTGGACTGCCCGCGCCGAGAAAGCGAGCCACGACCTGCCGCGCCCCTTCGTATGCGTCGGTGGCGCGCGTCGCCAACGTGTGGGCGCCTCGGTGGACGTTGGAGTTTTCGTGGGCGTAGAAGTACGAGAGCCGATCGATCACTGTCCGCGGTTTTTGTGTCGTGGCTGCATTGTCGAGCCACACCAGGCGACGCCCATTCGCCGGCTCATTGAGGATGGGGAATTCTCGGCGAACAGCGTACGGATCGAAAGTCGTCTGGCGAAGCGGACGGGTGAGTGCGGGGCTGGCCGGGGCGATCTTTTGGGTCTCCGGCAGCGAGATCGTCGTTGGTGCATCCCGTGTGGATGAACGCGGCGCGGGGATATACGCGGCGCGCTCATCGATCGATCGCTCACTGACCAGTGGCACGCGACATACGTCCAGGCTCACGTCGAGAGGGGGATCGGGCGCGCCCGCTGGGGGGGGGGGCGCGCCCGGCGAAGGGAGGGGCAGGCCCGATGACGACGCGATGGTCGGCTCGACGGGACCGGCGGCGGCCAGGGCTGGCGTGAGGCCGCCCTCGGGTCGAGGCAGCACTGCGGGCGAGACGCCGGGTGTGTTGGCAACGATCGCTGGTTCAGAGTTTCCAGCGGCGGCCAGCGTGGGCGTGAAGCCCGCCTTGATGGCCGGGAAGACTAGCTGGTTGGGGTCGGCCAGCGCCCCAAGCATGGTCTGGGCCAAGGCCGTGAGGTCCCATGCCGCCGCGGGAATGGGGGACCCGCCGATGCCCGCAGGTGAGGGCAGGGTAGGCGCTCCGCTCAATGCCCCGCGCGGAAAGCCGAACTCACTTGTAGTCATGGTAGCCATCCACCTCGACGCCCTCCAGAGAGCCGAGCGCGTCGTCGGTCAACACGGCGGTCGAGCAGTAGAGAGCGAGGAGATACGAGGCCACGCCCCGCTGATCGATCCCCATCAGTCGGACGCTCAGGCTGGGGCTCACCTCGCCGGGCAGGCCCGGCTGGAACAGCCCAATCACGCCGCGGCGCTGCTCACCTGTGCGCAGCAGCAGGAAGTCGCCCTTGTTGCCCGCCAGGTGCAGCTTGTCCGTGGGAATGAGGGGCACACCCCGCCACGTGATGAAGGGCGAGCCGAACAGATTGACGGTGGCTGGCGGTACGCCGCGCCGGGTGCACTCGCGGCCGAACGCCGCGATGGACCGCGGGTGGGCGAGAAAGATCGATGGCTCCTTCCACACGCGAGACAGCAGTTCATCGAGATCGTCGGGGGTGGGCCGACCGGTGCGCGACTTGACCCGCATGGAATCGTGCACGTTGTTGATGAGGCCGTAGTATCCGTTGTTGATCAGCTCGTCCTCTTGCTTCTCCTTGAGGCGCTCGACCGCCACCCGCAGCTGTTCCTTCACTTGGTCGAGCGGACTGCGGTACAGGTCCGAGATGCGTGTCGAGACCTGCACGGTTGTCGACACTGTGTTCAGCAAGTACTCGCGCGGCTTGGGCTCGTAATCGATGAAGGCAGTGGGCAGGTCGGCCCCTAACTCGGGCGAGCACTTGACCTCGAACTTGTTCTCGATGACCCGGTTGACCCGGTAGACGCCGGCCTCTACCGGGGTCCAGGGCAAGAGCTGCACGAGCCAGCGTGGCGTGGCGCCGCCCCACTGGGGAGGCGTCTTGGTGGTGTTCGACAGTTGCCTTGCAGCGGCATCGTCAAGAAGTGTGCTGGCATCGGTGGGGCTGGACATGGCTACTCCCTGTAGAAGGACTGAACGGGTATGGGACGGTGGGAATGCCCGGCTGGCCTCGGATGGCTCTGGGCGCGTTGTGTGTGGCCACGTTATCCCAAAACCGCGTTCCATGTCTGGGACAAAAGACGGCTGTCTGTTGCAAAGCAATTGAAACGACGGTTCTGGGCGGCTTTCGCGTGCGACGCTGGCGACGACATGGATGCTAGACAGGACAGGTGCGTGTCGCCGAAGGCGGAGCGAGAGTGGTCCTTGCGCGGCCGTCGCTCATCCCCGCTGCCGACCGGGGATAACCAGGGCGCCATCGCTGTCACCCGGCGGGTGGGGCAGAACCTCAGAATGGTTTCGCAAAGCGCGGGGCATGTCTCTTGAGCGGCTCTCAGCCGTATCTGGAGTCAGCCGAGCAGCCATCGGCCAGATCGAAACCCAGCGCAGTAACCCCTCCCTCTCCGTCCCGTGGCGACTCGCCGTCGCGCTCGGCATTCCCTTCGGGGCCTTGCTGGGAGTGGAGTCGTCGAGCACGGTGGTTTTGCGCCGCGCGGGCTCAGTACTGTTGTCGAATGCCGATGAGACTCAGATAACCCGCCGCCAGATCAGCCCGGCTGGTGCGAACCGGTGGGGTGAGGCCGGTGAGTTGGTCATCCCACCCGGATGCAGCCACGTCGTCGCCTCCCACCCACCTGGCACGCGCGAGACCGTCGTGGTCATCGAGGGGGAACTTCGCATTGACGTGGGAGGCACTCACTACGACCTAACGGAAGGCGACTCCGCCTCGCTTCCCGCGGACCGTCCACGCACCTTGGGAAACCGCTCACCCGTGACATCGGTCTGCCACGACTTCCTGATCTTTCGCCGCTGATGCTGCAAGGCCTGTCTAGCGACGCTCCTCCGGCGCTCGACCGGCATGCTCTGGGGCATGGTCAGGATCAGCTTCTCGCTGCGCACGGCCGCGACCCAGGCGAGGGCGATGTCGGTGTTGCCGCTGGTGGGCTCGACGATGGTCATGCCGCTGCGTGGTGACGACCGCGCCGACGCCGTGCTCGCGTGGCAGTTGGGCCAAACTGCGCGTAATCTTGGCGAGGCCGGCTTCAGGTGTCTTGCAAACGAGACATGGGGCGCGCATCCTGAGAGGCATGCGTGACGCCGGGAAGACCGCCATCGAGACCTTGGCCATTCATGCCGGGCAGCCCGTCGATCCGGCACACGGAGCAGTGATGCAGCCCATTGTGCTGGCCTCGACCTTTGCGCAGCCCGAGCCCGCCATGCCGTTGCGATTCGACTACTCGCGCAGCGGTAACCCGACCCGGGCCGCGCTGGAAGAGTGCCTGGCGGCGCTGGAGGGGGGCAGCGCCGGCTTCGCCTTCGCCAGCGGCTGCGCCGCAGCTACCACGCTGCTGCACACACTGCGGCCGGGCGAGCATGTAGTGTGCGGCGACGACGTCTACGGCGGTACGTTCCGGATCTTCGACAAGGTGATGGGGCCGCTCGGCATCGCCACCAGCTTCGTGGACCTACGCCAGCCTGAGCATCTGGAGACGGCGTTGACCCCGAAGACGCGCCTGATCTGGCTGGAGTCGCCCACCAACCCCCTCCTGCATCTGGTCGACATTCGACGAATCGCCGAAATTTGCAAAGCCCGCGGCATCCCGCTGGCGGTGGACAACACCTTCGCATCGCCCGTGCTGCAGCGGCCGCTGGAACTGGGCGCGAGCGTGGTGGTGCACTCGACCACCAAGTACATCAACGGGCACTCCGACGTGGTGGGTGGTGCGCTGATCACCAACGATGCCGCACTCGCCGAGCGGCTGAAGTTCCTGCAGAACGCGATCGGCGCGGTGCCCAGCCCGATGGACTGCTATCTGGTGCTGCGCGGGATCAAGACGCTGCCGCTGCGCATGCGGCAGCACGTGGCCGCGGCCACCGAGATCGCGCAGCGTCTGGAACGCGCCCCGGGCGTGCGGCGCGTGCACTATCCCGGACTGCCGAGCCACCCGCAGCACGAGCTGTGTCGGACGCAGATGTCGGGCGGGGGCGGGATCATCACCCTCGAGCTCGACGGCGGCGTCGAATCAGCGAAGCGCTTCCTCACCAGCCTGCGCATCGTGACTCTCGCCGAGAGCCTGGGCGGGGTGGAATCCCTGGCGGAGCACCCGGGGCTGATGACCCACGCCTCCATCCCGCCCGGGCGGCGGTTGGAGCTGGGGATCAGCGATGGGCTGATTCGTTTGTCGGTGGGCCTGGAGAACATCGAGGACCTGTGGGTCGACCTCGAGCGCGCGCTGGCTGCAGCGGGGAGCGCATCGTGAGTCGCGCCCGGCCCGGCGTGCTGGGCATCATCGGCAACACCCCGCTGGTCCCGATCCGCAACCTGGACACGGGGCCGTGCGAGCTGTTCGTCAAGCTGGAGAGCCAGAACCCGGGTGGTTCGATCAAGGACCGCATCGGTCTAGCCATGATCGAGGCGGCCGAGGAGAGCGGCGCCATCAAGCCGGGTGACACGCTGGTGGAGGCCACTGCGGGCAACACCGGGCTGGGGCTGGCGCTCGTGGCGGCGCTCAAGGGCTATCAACTGATCCTGGTCATCCCCGACAAGATGAGCCTGGAGAAGGTCGTGCACTTGCGCGCGCTGGGCGTAGAGGTGCGCATGACCCGCTCGGACGTGGGCAAAGGACACCCCGAGTACTACCAGGACATGGCCGAGCGGATCGCGCGCGAGGTGGGCGGCTACTACGTGAACCAGTTCAACAACCCGGCCAACCCGCGCGCGCACGAGACAACGACAGGGCCGGAGGTCTGGAGCCAGATGGAAGGGCGCATGGACGCCATGGTGTGCGGCGTGGGCTCGGGCGGGACCATCACCGGTCTGGGGCGCTTCTTTGCGCGCCAGGCGCCGCACGTGGAGATGGTGCTGGCCGATCCCGCGGGCTCCGTGCTGGCCGAACACGTGCGCACGGGGAAGAAGCTCGAGGCCGGCTCGTGGCTGGTGGAGGGCATCGGCGAGGACTTCCTGCCGCCCATCTGCGACCTGAAGCCGGTGCGCAAGGCGTACACCATCTCCGACGAGGAGAGCCTTCTGACTGCCCGCGAGTTGCTGCGCCAAGAAGGCATTCTGGCTGGCTCATCTTCGGGGACTCTGGTCGCCGGGGCCTTGCACTACTGCCGCGAGCAGAGCACTGCCAAGCGGGTGGTCACGCTCATCTGCGACAGCGGCAGCAAGTACCTGTCCAAAATGTTCAACGACTTCTGGATGCATGACCACGGGTTCCTCCGTGGTCGGCCCACCGGCGACCTGCGAGACGTGATCGCGCGGCGGGCGGACCGGGGCGCGATCGTTTCGGTATCGCCCCAGGACACGCTGAACACGGCGCACGCGCGCATGACCGGGAGCGAGGTGTCTCAGTTGCCGGTGCTGGACGGTACACGAATCGTTGGCATCCTCGACGAGTCCGATCTTCTGCGAGCCCTGGCCGCGTCGCCCGACTCGCTGGGGCGGCTGGTGGGCGAGTTCATGACCACCCAGCTGGTCACGGTCACGCCGGACGCGCCGGTGGACTCGCTTTTCACGCTCTTTGATCGCGGTCTGGTGGCCATCGTGTGTGAGCGGGAGCGGTTCCTCGGCATGATCACGCGCATCGACGTGGTCAATCACCTCCGTCGCGTCCGGGGGTGAAGGTGTTCTGGCCTCAGTCGTGTCCCAGAACTCGATCGTTGAAAGGCGGTGCGAGTTCGCGCGGTTGGCGCCGTGAACGAACTCCCCATCGAAGGAAGCCTGCGGCTGGGCCACCGCTGATTCGAGGAGGCCACTCTGCCGGACGCCGGGTCCACCGCCGTAGCGCGCGAGTTGCATCGCGTGCAGTTCGAGAACGTCTTCGACGGAGAGGATGTAGTCGAAGGACTTCTCCTTGGCTTCTGCGTAGCTGGCATATTTCTCGCCCTGCTCGAACTTGAATGTTGAGAACCAGCTCTCAGCAGCCGCGTTGTCATGGCACTGGCCGCGACGGCTCATGCTGCACACGATGCCTTTGGCTTCCAAGGCCTTCTGATAGTCCTCGCTGGCGTACGGACTCCCCTGATCTGAATGGTGCAGCAGCCCGGCGTCTGGGCACCGCCGCTTGATGGCCATGTCCAGAGCCTTGAGCACCAGGTGACGATCATTGACTGCGGACAGCGCCCACCCGACGACGAACCGGGCAAACAGGTCGACGATCGCGGCCAGGTAGAGCTTGCTGCCGCCTTCTCCTATCAGCAGCTCCGTGGTGTCGCCCACCCATCGCTGGTTGGGCCGCTCGGCTTCGAATTTGCGGTCCAGGATGTTGGGCGCGACTGGTTGGTCGTGTTCGCTCATCGTGGTGCACTTGTACCGGCGCCGCACGCGCGCTCGTAGGCCTTCCTCCTGCATCAGCCGGATCACCCGTTTGCGGCTGACGTGCTCACCTTTGTCGACCAGATCCTCGAGCACTCGGGGGCTCCCATAGGTCTTCCGGCTCTGTACGTGGGACTCGCGCACCAGGATCTTCAGGCGCTGGTCATCCAGGCGGCGTTGGCACTCTGGCCGTGCCCGCCAGGCATAGTACCCAGCTCGTGACACATCCAGGGCACGACACCAGAGGGCAAGCGGCTCGTCTGCCTTCTCCGCGGCGATGAACTCGAATCTTACGAGTTCTCCTTCGCGAAGAAGGCCGCGGCTTCTTTTAGGATTTCCCGTTCCATCCTCAGCTCGCGGTTCTCCCGCCGCAGCCGCGTCAGTTCAGCCTTCTCCTCGGTAGTCAGTCCGATCTTGCCGTCACTCCGATCGGCCTCAGCCTGCTTGACCCAGGCCCGCAAGACCGAAGCCGTCAGGTCCAGGTCCCGGGCGACCTGCGCTGGCACTTTCCCCTCATCCAGAACCAACCGGACTGCACCCGCTTTGAACTCCTCGGTGAACGTCCGCCTCGTGCGTCGTTTCGTAGGTTTCTCTTCCATCTTCGCCACGGTATCCGCCTTTCGTTGGGTGTCCACGAAAGCGGATCAAGCCCACGACACCGCGCTTCGAGACAGCGGCGCGTCCTTCAGCAAAGGTCGCAACGCGCCTCGGATGCGTCGAGTGTTGCCGCCCGACAAGTACACGCCCGCGATGGCATCGTTGATCTCGCGCATGCGGCGCTGGTAGCGCGGCACCACCGTCGAGGTCCACTCTTCGGTGCGCCCGTCCTCGCGTACGAGCCGCCCGCGCGGGATCGTCAGCTCGACGGGGCCTGTCGGGCCCGTGAGCATTCGCGTCCGCGTGCCGTTGCGATAGCCGCTGCGCTCGGCTCGCCGCTCGTAGGGCTCCGCGCCCAGCACCGTGATCAACTCTTCCTCGACCGGCTGCTCGATGGCCCTGCGCACCGCCTGGTGAATCGATTCGCTCAGCGAGATCTCCTCGCGTCCCACAAGTCTCAGGTTCCTGGTACGTTTCTCCATGGCGCATTCCTTTGGTTCGGCCCGGCGGGTGCCGGGGCGTTTTCAGCACCAGGGAGAATGCGCCATTTTCAATTTCCACACGATTGGGGACGGGACCCGAGTTGCTTGCGCCACCAACTGAGGCGCTGCGCATTCACGCCCTGCTTGCGAGCGTAGGCTGTCATGGACAGTCCGCTCTCTCGCCACGCCGCCAGCACGTCCCGCGCGTGCTCTCGCGACCAGTGCCGCCGTGCTGGCGTGGTCAGGTTGTCTTCGGCGTCAACTCGCTTCGATCGTTTGCCCATTCGAGCGAGGCTGCACCACTCCCGGCGCCGCGTGGGGGCTCAACCGAGGGCGGACCGGCGGACGGACACGCTTCAACGGCCGCTTCCGCGACGAGTGCCTCAACATGGAGTGGTTTCGCACGCGTCGCGAGGCAGCTGCGGTCATCGAGGGATGGCGGTGCCACTACAACACCGTCCGCCCCCATTCGAGCCTCGGCTATTTGACACCCGCCGAATTCAAAGCCAAACAGACAGCCAACAACGACCAGATCCGGGTGGCTGCTGTCTCGTAATAACCGGTCCTCAGAAACCAGGCAGGTCAAGTGGGCTTTTGCCTCAACTGATCCCCGCAAGAATCATAGGGCGATTAGAGACCGAAAGAGAGCCTCTCTCGGTGCGCGTCGCTACACCAACTTCACAAGTGATCGATCTCCCTCGTGGGGAGAAGTCAGAAGTGACACCGTCAAGCCTCCACTACGTTGCCCCTATCTTTCGGCACAACGTTGCGTGAATCGACGATCAGATCAGCCGTGCGAGCCACAAGGCCGTAGTCCACGTCTTTGTGGTCGGTGACCACCAGAACACAGTCGACGGCGCGGAGTGTTTGTTCGGTGAGTTCTGCCGAGCGAAGGTCGAAGGCATACTTTCGCGAGGGCCGCAGCGCAGGGACGTGGGGATCGTGGTACATGACCGTCGCCCCTTGGGCGCTCAGAATCTCGATGATTTTGAGCGCGGGGCTCTCACGCATGTCATCAATGTCCTTTTTGTAGGAGACCCCGAGCACGAGGACGCGAGAACCGTTAACACTTTTGCGCCGGGTGTTGAGGGCGTCGCGAACGCGATCCACCACGTAGTACGGCATGTTGGTGTTGATCTCGCCAGCGAGCTCGATGAACCGGGTGCTCATGTCGACCTGGCGCGCTTTCCACGTCAGGTAGAACGGGTCGATGGGGATGCAGTGGCCACCCAGTCCCGGAC
>JAEXQJ010000266.1 GCA_023438785.1 Pseudomonadota bacterium | reverse complement strand
CCCGTGGCGTTGCCTCCGGTCGCCACGCCGCCCGTGGCGTTGCCGCCTGAACCGGCCTTTGAGCCGCCCTCTTGCGATCCGCCTTTGCCACCGCTTCCACCGCTGGCCCCGCCGGAGCCGGCGCTGCCGCCTGAGTTGCCGGCGGTGGAGCCACCCACGTCGGTGCCGTCACCGCCGTCTGAGCATCCGAGTAGCGCGACCGCACCTACGAGCGAAAGGAGAACGGAAGAACGACAGACCATGGCAATTCACCTCCGAGGTGACCCACGACAGCGGGGCATTAACCGAGACGCAGCTCCATTCGGAATCGGCTCAAACGATTCCCGTCCCTGGTGGTAGTCCATGGACGGACGGGTCCGATTCGAATGGCGCGGCGGCGGGCCCCGACGAGCAAGTCACCCGAGCATCTTGGCGACCGCGCCAGATCCGGTCAACTGGCGATTGGCGTCAATCTGCCCGCCGATCAGAGCTGCAGGACAGGCAGCGGCATCGTGCCGGATTCGGCGGGGTAGCGGATGTAGTCCGCCGACACGGCATAGCCCGACTCCTGGCCGTCGTCGATCCAGAGCCCCGTCCAATCGCCGGCCTTGGGGGGCGTGTTGCCGTTTCCCGTGCAATCGCCCCCGGTCGCGTCGTCGGCATAGGACGTGAAGAACATGTTCGTGCCGTTGGCGAAGAGCGCGTCGCCCTCCACGAAGATCGGTTCGCCCTCCGACTTGAAGATCACGCCTTCAGGAAGCAGCAACTCTCCCCTGATCCGGTGGCCGCTGAGAAGGAAGCCCAACTCGGTCACGCCGAACATGGTCAGCCCATCGATGTCGGAGTCGAGCTCGATGCATTGCTTGCCATTCGTCGTGTCCGGATTCTCGGGGTCGTGGAAGAGGTTGCCGCCGTTCAGGAAGATGGCTCGTTCCATGCGCAGCGGGTATCCCTGGTTGTCGAAGAACGCGTTCTCGTCCATGGTCACGTCGCTCAGGCTGGCCCGTCTGTCCAGGACCAGGCCGTAGGCTTTGTGGTGGGCAAAGGTGGAATGCGCGATCCGCACCGAATCGGCCTGCACGTAGCCGCCCGAGGTGGCGTACAGGACCAGCACATACTCCAGCGCGGAACCATTGCCTCTGATGTTGAGGCCGCCGCACTCGCTCTCGCAGCCCCAATCGCCCCGGGTGCCGGTGGTCGAGCCATCGCCGCCCGAGTCGCCGCCATGCGCGTCGTCTTTGATCGAGGTCAGAACGATGGGCTCATGCTCCGTGCCGGTTGCGGTGAGTGAGCCTCCCTGATTGACGTCGAGGTGGTAGCCCGACGCGAACTTGATGACTGCGCCAGGCTCGATCGTGAGGCTGTCTTTGACATCGACGTTGCACTGGACAGCGTACACGCCGGCCTTCCAGAGGGTGGGGGCTGCAATCGTGCAGGCTGCGCCCTCGATGGTAACGCCGCCAAACCCCTTGTCGCCGCCCGTGCCGGCGCTGCCGCCCGTGCCGTTGCCGCCCGTGCCGGCGCTGCCGCCTGTGCCGGCGCCGGCCTGACCAGCGCTGGCACCCGTGCCGCCGTCGCTGCTGGGCCCGCAGCCGACGAGCACTCCCAACGCGCCGGCCAGCGCCAGGGCGTACCCGGGCTGCCTCCCTCTCCTTGTGGTGTGGTCCTTGTGCATGCGTGTGTCTCGTCAGGCTGGGGTCGGGCGGCGCTCCTGGCGTAGCTGCCCGAATCGATCTGAGATGGCCGGAGATCGACGTTTGGATCATGGAAACCGACGCGCGACCCGGTTCGCGCGCAGCTCGAGTGTTCCGCAGCCACCCTGTCCTGACCTACGCCGGACTCGGCCCGGCCATCTCCGGGGTTGCCTAGTTCGCCTGCCAGACGGAAGTCCGGGGATCGAGCGTGTAACGGGGGCCGCCCGAGCCGAAATCGATGAAGAATCGGCCCTCGCGTTCGTCGACGTGGCCGTCCTTGAAG
This sequence comes from Pseudomonadota bacterium, assembly GCA_023438785.1. Classification (GTDB taxonomy): domain Bacteria; phylum Myxococcota_A; class Polyangia; order Fen-1088; family Fen-1088; genus Fen-1137. The sequence continues at coordinate 12,756 of JAEXQJ010000266.1, read as the reverse complement.
GTCGTGTCCGGCAGGATCCTCTTGTACAAAACCACGGGCAGGGCGCGCAGGCGGACGTAGAGGAAGGCGCGGTGATCGTTGCAGGTGCTGGTCTCGTCAGTGGGCACGCAGACTTGATCGTAGATGCGCACCTCGCGCTGCCCACCGGCCACGACCGCGGTGTGTGCCAGGCGCACCGCGGCCTTGCGGGACACCAGGCCGAGCGCGCCGGCGGTGACGGCGCCGATTCCCAGCATGACCACCAGCCCCAGGCGCGCCCGTGCGGGAGCCTGCATGGCCTTCATGGCCCGCAGCGTGCGTACGCCGGCCATCAAGCCCGTGGCTGCGAAGGCCGCGACCAGCAACATGGCCAACTGGTCGTACACACTGGGTGCGTGCTCGCACGCCACCAGCAGGGTCGCATTGAGCACCAGTTGCAGGTACAGCAGCCAGGTGCGGCCGGGTCGCTGCCGGCGCCAGGGCGCCAGACGCATGAGCGACAGGGGCAGGGCCACGCACCACAGGACGAGCAAGACGGCGTTGATGATGCCCGTCGTGGCGGCAAAGCCGTGCCGACTGGTGATGAGGATTGGCACGAGGAGCAGCGGCGGAGCCACTACCCACGGCAACACGAAACTCGATTTCGGACGCTCGTGATGGCTCATGGCTGTCTCGCGGACGGCGCGCGTGCAGTGTAGCAGCGGCGCTCCGCTCTGGATCGGCGCGAATCGCACACGGCGTGGACGGCTGGATGCCCGCTGGCCTGTGCGAGCCCGCCCTCCCGTTCAGGCGATGCAGGGCCCCGGTCAGCGACCGGGCGCCTCGGACGGCGTCGAGGGCACGCGGATGATGAACGAGGTGGGCCAGCCCGGTACGTCCTCCACACCGATGCCGCCGCCGTGAGCCTCGGCCACCAGGCGGCAGAAATAGAGGCCCAAGCCCCAGCCCGATAGCCGCCTCGCCTCGCCGTTGCCGTGCTGGAACTTGTCGAAGATTCTCTCGCGCTCGGCGGTGGCGATGGCGGCGCCGCTGTTGTGCACCGAAAGCTCGACGCGGCCGTTTTGCTGCGCGGCCCGCAGCAGAATGCGGCCCTCGGCGGGGGTGTGGCGAAGGGCATTCGAGACCAGGTTCTCCAGCAGGCGCGGGAACAGGCGCGGGTCGGTGACCACGTGCAGATCCTCGGGGACGACCTGGATGTCCATGTGGACCTGCCGCCGTCGCGCGCGCGCCAGGGCCTGGGTTTGGACCGTCGTGAGCAGCTCGCGTGCCGACACGGGTGCCAAATGCAGGGTGAGGCGCCCCTCCTCCAGCTTGGCCGTGTCCAGGATCTGGGAAATCATGTCGGACACATTGCTCGATGCGGTCAGGGCATCGTCCGCCGCCTCGATCAGACTCTCCGCCTCGGGCATGCGCTTGAGCTGCTCGGCCAAGTATTCCAGCGACAGGATCGTGGCGCTGATCGGGCTGCGCATGTCGTGGACGATGAGCTGCACCAGGCTGTCCTTGTCCCGCTGCAAGAGCTCCAGCTTCTCGCACTGCGCGCGTGACTCGGCCAGCCTGCGCTCGGCCCCGTCGGCCTCTGCCACCTGGCGCGCCAGGAGAACGGCCCGCGCACTCGCCGCGTATCCGACAATCAACGTCACGAGCAGAATGCCGCAGGTGCCGACCACGCTCCACGCCGGCAGGGTGCCCAGCGCGAGCAGCACGAGCTGCGTCGCCATGGCCGCGGCAGTCAGGAAAGCCAGCACGCGGTGGCGCAGCACCAGGCCCTGGACATCCGGGCGCCGATTGGCGTCGGGGGGGGAATCTTGCATCGGCGGGGGACCAGCCATCGGGTGCGACTATGCGCGGCCCGCGCGCGTGAGGGGCACGAAGCGCCCTTCGCGTAGCGTGCCGGCGGCGGCCAGGGCCGAATGCACTCCGGGCAGGGCCAGGCCCAAGCACCCCGAGGTCTCCCGCAAGGGCAGCAGCTTCTTGTGCGGATCGATGCCCGCCGGGGTTCGCTGCAGCACCAAAACGTCGAGGGCCGGCGTCGCGGTGTCGGGCGGCAGGGCCCAGGCCACGGTCACCTGATCCTCGCCGACCACCACGTTCACGCCAGGTGCACTCGGCGCGTCGATGGGCGCAGCGGGCGTTTCGGTTTCGCGCAGGGGCTGCCAGCGCGACTCCAGGCTGGCCAGGCGCTCCTGGGCGCGGGCGCGCGTCTGCGCGTCGGGAGCCGAGGCGGACAACTCGCGGAAGATGGCGATGGCCTCGGTGAGGCGCCCCTGCCGCGCGCACAGCTCGGCCATGGTCTCGGTGTCATAAAGGTGTTCCATGCTGCTCATGGGAGGAGCTCCTTGACCTTGTGGATGTCGCGGTGGATCTCGGCGACCAAGTCGTCCGGACGGGCGAAGCGGCGTTGGGCCCGCAGGTGGGTGGCGAATTCCAGGCGCAGGCGAGCATCGTACAAATCGCCGTCGAAATCGATGAGATGGGCTTCGATGACCACGGGCGGCGCGTCGCCAGCCTCGGCCGTGAACGTGGGATTGGTGCCGATGCTCACGGCCGCGCGGCGGCGCAGAGGCGCCCGGCCCCGCACCTCGGCCCACGCGGCGTAGATGCCCAGCTCGGGCACGATGTCCGCGTCCGGGTGCAGGTTGGCCGTGGGCACGCCGATGCCGCGGCCGCGTCCCACCCCATGCACCACGCGGCCCTCCAATTCAAAAGGCCGACCCAGGAGCAACCGCGCCCCTTCCATGCGGCCCTCGAGGACGAACTCGCGAATCTTCGTCGACGAGCACACCATGCCGTCGATCTTCACCGCCGGGACGACGTGCACCGTCAGGCCCGCGCGCGCACCCAACTCGGTGAGCAGCTTGGTGTCTCCGCGGCGCCCGGTGCCGAAGCTGAAGTCGTAGCCCACGACCACGTCCTCGGCCCCCACCTCGTTGCGCAAGACATCCACGAAGGACTCGGCCGGCATGGCCGCCAACTCGGCCGTGAACGGCTCGACGATGGCGACGTCAGCCCCTGCCTGGGCGAGCAGCTCCAGTCGGCGTTCCAGGCCCAGCAACATGGGCGGAGCCAGGCTGGGGGCCAGCAGCCGTGCCGGGTGCGGGTCGAAGGTGAAGACCACCGCCTCGCCGCCCCGAGACCGCGCCCGCTCCGCCGCCAACCGCACCAGCGCCTGGTGCCCGCGGTGCACGCCGTCGAAATTGCCGATGGCTACCGCCGGCGCATACAGCCCCCGCCCCAGACTGCTGGGCAGGGAGCGGCGGCCGCGGATGACTTGCACGTCTCCGGGATAAACGCGCCATCGACGATCGTCAAGAAACCCACGCCGTCGCCCCCGGCAACACGTCGCGTGCGGCCCCCGGCCCTCGGCGCGGCTCGCGAGTCAATGCTCCGAACCTACGGCCCCGGACGCACGGCGGGCTTCCCGACGACCAGCCGCTCCCGGTACGGACGAGCACCCCTTCCGACGCACGCGCGAGGCCAATTAGCCGCCGTCCAGGCCCCTTAAGTAAGGGGTGCCACTTCGGAAATCGAAGCACCTGCTCGGCTCCTCCGGCGACCATATGAACTTGCCAGCGTCCAGCGACAACACCCTGGCGTGCGGAAAGGCCTCCGGCACGATTTGTCCAGCCGGAGGCGCCCAGGGGTTCCGGATTACGGTGCATCGGTAGAGCGTTTCCGCCATTCCGCGAAGGAGAGAGAGGTCCACGACGGCTGAAACCACGGAGCCAGGCTTCCCTTGGAATGCACCTGTACCGTCATGAGCAACGCCCCAGAGAGATTCCCCCACAGACCTCGGCCTTCCAAGTAGATGGACCGCCAATACATCCGCATCGATCATGAACGTGCGCTGCGGAGATATGACAACCATCCGGATCGGGCCAGGCGCTGGCGAGAGTTGCCGCATGCCTTTGTCGATGCTCCGCAACACAACCGCATCATCCTCGCCGCCGACTCTCTGCCCATTGGCAACGTGGCCAGGCCGATCAGGCGCCTTGACCTGCACGTCGGCCGGCGTCCCGCTCGGCGAGAGAAGACGCACGTCGACGTCCCCTCCCGGCGTGGGTGGCTCCCATGAGATGAACTTCCACCCGAGGGTCGTGAAGTAGTAGGTGACCATCGCGCCTGCAAGCTCTTGCGCGAGAATTCTGTGAGCGCTGTCGTTGGGGCCCGTGACCTCGGGATGCGCAGCCTCGCCACGAGCCCGCCCGAGTCGATTCTGCAGGCGGTCCAGAAAACCGTACTCTTGGGCGGTCAGCAGCCAGCAGCCAACCTCCCGCTTCCAGTCCGCCTGTGAGTCCGAGGTGAGGCGGAACTCGATCAAGGACGACGCCCACTGCTCGGGCGGGCCAAGAATCTCATCGACTGCGCGCAAGGCGTGGGCGGAGGTGTAGCGTCGAAATGCCTGTGCATCGATGCTGACCCTCGTTTCCATCGCGTTCGTCGAGCTTGCCAACAGCATGCCAACAGTAACGCTATCGTAGCGACAGGGGAGTTGAAGTTGGGGGAGGGCGCGGACGTGGCCGCGCGCATCCCGGACCGGGCTGAGCGTGTCGCTCTAGCCCGACAGGGCAGGGCCACCTCCAGGAAGAGGTCGTTCGGGTCCCGCGAGAACCTTTGGGGTTCAAGGTCGGGCTGCTCTTTGCGAGCGGGAAGGGCGAGGCGTGCTGTGCCGGCGCGGCAGAGCTGGTACCATGCCGTCGGTGATTCGGATGGCAGCCCCACACTCGCGCGACCTGGTAGTGACCGACGAGCATCGCGAGAAGGCAGAGGACGTCCTCCGCGGCACACAACAAGCTCAAGACAGGAGCTTCACGTGAGCGTTGGGTTGTACTCGGCAGACGATTGGAAGATCTGCCTCCGCAAGGCACTCGAGGACCAGTCCGCGAAGGTCATCTTTGTCGTTGGTGCGGGACTGTCCTGGGACGGCAAGGTCGGAGTCTGGGGGGTGTCGGAGATCATCAGCCACGTCAAGACCAGGATCCGTTGCGAAGCGTTGAGCGATGCGGGAGCGGCTGCCTATCAAGCGGCGATGGGCAAGCTCAAGGCCCAAGAAAGACCGGCGGGCGTCGATAGGGTGATCCGCCACGCGGTCTTGGCCGCGGCCAAGGATGGCGATGCCAAGGCTCGCGCGCAGAAGGAGGTGGAATCGAGCACCGACCTGCGCGCGTATCGCGCCCTTCAGAATGATCCGTCGGCCTGGAACCTCCCTGCGGGTGTGGTGGCGCTGGCGGACTTGATCGGGTTGATGGAATCGCGAGCCAAGAGCACGCCCGGCTGGCAACACCCGTGCGTGCTGTCCACCAACTTCGACGGCCTTCTGGAGATCGCCCTGCGACAGAAGGGCATCAACTGCAAGAGCGAGGTTGTTGCCGGAGACCGATTCCCTCATAGCCTCGCGGAGCAGGTCTCGGTCGTGCACCTGCACGGTTACTGGTTGGAATCCCCGACGCTCCACGATCCCGAGACGCTGAAAGCCCCGCGACCCGATCTCGAATCGGCGCTTCGTACCTATCTGCACGGGGCTCAGGTGTTCGTCATGGGGTACGCGGGCTGGGACGACATCATCTTTGCGACCACGGCCAAGATCCTGGATCGTCAGCAGTCGGATCGACTTCCCGAAGTGATGTGGGCTTTCCACGAATCGGAGAAGAAGGTCCGGGACGATGAAGAGAATCGGAAATCAGCCTGCGGCCACGTGATCACCAGCTTTTCCAATTCGATCGCGAGTGCCCAGACCACCTTCTACTGCGGGGTGGATGTGCACGGCCATCTGCCCGAGGTCGTCCAGGCTTTGGCTGTCCCTGGCGCCCCGGTGGACAGCCGCCCCTTCACGGACTCGGCATCGCTCGCATTGGTCCCACACATCGAGGCCTTGGTTCTGGCGGTGCCCAAGGCGTTTCAACGCGATTTCGAGGCGCTGCTCGACGACGCCAGGCAATCGAAGTCCGTCGGCTTGGTGGGCGTGGTTGGGATGTGCTGCATGGTGCTCGAGACCATGGCCAGGGATCCGGAGGCCCGGGCGAAATTCACCGATCCCGCCTGGGATCTGATCACATTCATGGTGCGCGAGGTGGTGAACCCGCTCAAACACCGGGTCGACGGACACAGGGCGGGGACGGGCCAGATCCTGCGCGTGCCCGCGAAGGCTCACTTCCTGGTGGCGCTCCTCCTGGCCAAGAATCCGGATCCCCGACGTATGCTTCTTCCGAGTTGGCGCGGGGCCGTTTCCCCTGATGACTTGAGCCATGCGGCACGATGGGCTCCGTTCGAGACAGGCCCTGCCGAGCCCGATCGCATGTTTCAGTTCGAGGCTCTTGTCTGGCAGGCGCTCTCTCCGAACGAACCGAAGTACGCGCTCACCTGCAATGAGGCTTCCTGTTCGACCGCGATCTGCGCCCGCGAATGCAACCGACGGAACCTCTACGCGCGCCTCGGAGCTGACGCGGCGAAAGGCCGACCACACTTCCTGATGATCAATCCCGGGTCGGAGGCCGCCTGGAGGGACATCGCCGCCAAGGCAAAAGAGGTGGTGTTCGTCGAGCCGGGCGGCGGCGCCACGGCTGGGTTGGATGAAGACCAACTGGCCTTCCTCATCAGCGACTTCCTGAAACTGACCAGCAAGGAGACTCTATGAGCACCGACTGGCCCCACGCGGACATTCCGCGCACGGTGGCGCTGCCGAGCCTTGGGCATCTGCCGGCCCTTACGCACATCTTCGAGGCCAAGGACGTCTGGGCGATTCGCGCGGCCCTGGGGGCGCGGCGTCCCTTGCTTGTGCGTGGCGAACCGGGCACGGGCAAGAGCCAGCTCGCGCGCGCGGCGGCCCAGGCCTTGGGACGGGTCTTCGTGTCCGAGGTCATCACCTCGCGCACGGAATCGCACGATTTGCACTGGCACTTCGACGCGGTTGCGCGCTTGGGGAAGGCCCAGACCATGGCCGCCGCCGGCCAGGCCAACGGCAGCTCGCTCGACGAGCACCTGTATCTGTCCCCTGGCCCCTTGTGGTGGGTGTTCAACTGGGATGGGGCAGAGGCGCAGCGCGAGGCCGCCGTGGTCAAAGGCAAGCGCCCGAACCCGCCCCAGGGCTGGACGGCGGACAAGGGCGCCGTGTTGCTCATCGACGAGATCGACAAGGCCGACTCCGACCTGCCCAACGGGCTGCTCGAGAGCCTGGGCAACGGCGAGTTCCACGTCCCCTACCTTGACGAGCCTGTGAAATGCCGGTCTGAGCCCGCGCCCTTGGTCGTCATCACGACCAATGAAGAGCGCGAGCTGCCCCCGGCTTTCGTGCGCCGATGCCTGGTCTTGCAGCTCGCCTTGCCCACCGGCGACGGCCTCATCGACTTCCTGGTGGCTCGCGGTGAAGCGCACTTCGGCCAGCAACTGTCCAAGGACATCTATCGCCAGGCCGCCGCCCTGGTGACCAAGGACCGCGACAGCCTCATCGCCCAGGGCATGGTGGCCCCTGGGCAGGCCGAGTATCTCGACCTCCTGCGCGCGGTTTCGGACATCGCCCAGGGCGATTCGGCGCGGCAGCGGCAGGCCCTGGCCGACCTGCAAGGCTTCATCCTGGACAAGAACCCGCGCGCAAGCCGCTAGGGCCCATGGCTCCCGCCGCCCAGCCCCTCCCGTCCCTGCCGGTTGGCTGCCATCACGCCGTGGACCGGGGCGATCTCCTGCGCCTTCTGCGCCTGGGGATTCCACCCGAGGAGGCGGGCCGCCTGTGCGGTTTCGTGTTGATCGAACAGCCGGAGCAGCCTGAGTCCCACTCTCCACGTCCGTTGACCACACGGGTGCCACCGTCGAGCGAGCCCAAGGTGACCCCGGCGCCCCCCCAGGCGGCCCCACAGCTTTGGCGCGCCATCGGACCTGATCTGCGCCAACCGGATCCGGCCGAGCGCCAGCGGCCGGCCTGCCTGGACCGCAAGGGATTGGAGGGCAAGACCGGAGACGAGCTGCGTGCCAAGAACCCCGCCATCGTTCCCCCCGCGCCCTTGGCCTCCCCGGCGCGCTTGGGCTCGATGCTGCGCCGGATGCTCACCATCCCATGGCCCGGCTCGAACGTGGACGCGCCCAAGCTGGTGCGCCTACTGGCAAGCCTGCGACCCATTCGGCGCCTGCCGCGGAAGCACCACCGGTCGTGGCCACGGCGCCTGCAGATCTATTGGGATCAGACACAGGCCCTGGGTCCCTGCCTGGACGATCAGCGCGCGGTCCTCACCTGGTTGCGGCGCTGGCGCGGCGAGGCCGGGCTCGAGTGCATCGTGCTGTCCGAAAACGGCGCGGCCCGCTGGTATCCCAACCGGCGTCGCGGCCAGGGCCCCCGCGAGGCCCAGACACCGCGCCCACCGGATGCAGGCACGACCATCCTCGCCCTGACCGACATGGGATTCGCCGACGGCGAGATCACCCGCCAAGCGCGCTGGTCACGCCTGCACAGCCAGGCGGTTCGCGCTGGCGCGGACTGCCATGCCCTGGTGCTCGCGCCGCGCCCGCGCTGGCAGCACGCCCTGGCCCAGGCTTGGCGCGCCCAGGCCTGGGATCGCGCGCCCGGCACAGGGGATTCGGCCCAAGCCCTGGAAGACCTGTTCGTGCTGCTTTCGCCCGCCATCCGCATCGAATCGGGGCTCCTACGTGACGTGCGCCGTCTGGTCGGTGCCGACCTGGGCGTAGAGCTCGACGCCTGGCGGGACTCCCGTGTCATGTGGCGAGCGGCCGCGCTGGGCATGGTGCTGGATCCCCAGCAAGCCCATGGTCTGCAGGGCCGATTCCGCGAGCTGCCCCGCGAGCGCAGAGACGATGTCGTCAAGCTGCTGGAGCGATTCCACCGCCAGCTCTCTCCGAACATCTTGGAGGAGGAGCGCGTTGCTGCGGGTGAGGATGAGCCCCTTGTCGCCATCGCCAGCCAGGCCAAGGGATTGGTCGACAAGAACTCCCACCACGACGATTTGCCTAAGGCCGTGTCCAGCTACCTGGAGCGCCTGGTCGGACGCCTTTCTCCCGAGGCCTGGAGCAAGCACCCCGAGCTGACCGCCCTGTGGGCCGCGGCCCACCGAACCCGCGACGGTTTCGCCACGCCCTTTCCCGACGGCATCGAGCCGCAGCAGGTGCTTTGGGCGCTGGAGAGTGTTCCCCAGCCCACGGCTTGGCTGCTTTTCCAGAAAGGCACCGAGCTTCGGCTCCTGCCAGGTGCCGGTCTACCCGTGACATCGGATCTCGGCAGTCTCCTGACCCAGATTCAAACCCGCTTTCCTCGCCTCGCAGCGCGCTGGCACCCTGCTGGTGGAAAGGCGCGCACGGCCATCGTGGAGGCGGGACGCCCGTTCAAGCTTCCGCTCTCGGCCGAGCCGCCGGAAGTAAGGCGGGTGGAGCTTGTTGGCGATCTCGGCAAGGCCGAGATCAGACTCGATTCGCGCCCGGAGTGGGCCGATCGGTTCTGGCGCGATTCCGACGGGCTCTGGGTGGAGACCACGGTGCGTGGGTTCGAGTGGAGTACGGGAAAGACCGAATCGTGGATGGGCAGAAAGGCAACCAGCCTCACCATCGAGCCCCAGGACCTGCCCACCCGCCTTTTGTGGCCAACCTGGGCGACACATCTATCGAAGGACGAGCGCGGGGTATCTGCGGAGCTGGATTTGGGCGACAACGTGGTGACGCTGCTTCGCTGGATCCCGCCCGGACGGTTCTTGATGGGCTCGCCCAAGTATGAGAAAGGACGAGATGACGACGAGGGACCACAGCACTGGGTGGCGTTGACCCAGGGCTTCTGGCTCGCGGACGCGCCCTGTACGCAGGCCGAGTGGCGGGTCGTGATGGGGACCGAACCGAGCCACCACAAGGGCGAAGGCCTAGCGAAGGAGAAACGCGACAAGCTGCCGGTAGAGCAGGTGACCTGGGAGGATTGCCAGCAGTTCTGCGAGAAGCTTCGAGCCCGTTTCCCCGGGCTCGAAGCCATGCTACCCAGCGAAGCGCAGTGGGAGTATGCGTGCCGGGCCGGTACGGCGAGCGGGTTCAACGACGGGTCGGCCTGCACCGAGCCCACGGGGAAGGATCCCGCATTGGCGAAGCTCGGCTGGTTTTCCGAGAACAGCGCAGGGGGAACGAGACCCGTTCGCGAGCGGGAGCGCAACCATTGGGGCCTTCACGACATGCACGGGAACGTCTGGGAATGGTGCCAGGACCAATACGGGGATTACGTACCTGAGGATCAGGAGGACCCAATCCGTGTTGCAGGTCGCGCCGGGCGGGTCGGCCGGGGCGGCTCCTGGGTCAACCTGGCCGGAATCTGTCGGTCTGCCTGCCGGGTCGGGGGGCAACCCGACGAACGCAACCGCCTCCTTGGTTTCCGGCTCGCCTCAGGTCAGTCAGGACAAGTCAGTCAGGAGCGAGCAGACGGGAAGCAAGCGGGCCGGAGGCCCGCGGCGCCCGTCGGCGAGCGGGCGAAGGGCCCCCGGGGAAAGTAAGAGCCATGGCCATCGCGTGTTTCTGGATCCCCGCGAACCACCCTTGGGGCGCCCAAGACGAGCTGAACAACTTCCTGGCCTCGCACCGTGTGCTCGCCGTGGATCGCCACTTCGTGGTGAACGGCAATGACTCAGCCTGGAGCGTGGCCGTGGACTACGCGGATGGCAACAACCAGACGAGCGCGGCCCCCGACAAGTCGCGCATCGACGACCAACAAAATCGGCGTTCCCTCAGTGTTAGTAGCCCTCCAGAAGGAAGGGCGAAGGCTCTGGGGGAGCTCTATGGCTTGGGCGGATGGACATGAGCGAGCCGCTTGGGCCTATGCCCTCTCCGTTTCCACCGACTTGGGCCAGTGCCTGGGGTACGGACAGGATTTCGCCGTACCCGTTCGTGGAGCTTCTGCTCGCGCCGGGGGTGGTGACGCGGCTGCGGTGGGTCCCGCCGGGAAGGTTCTTCATGGGCTCGGCGGACGATGAGACCGGGCGGTATCCCGACGAAGGTCCCCAGCGCTGGGTGACGCTGAGCAAGGGATACTGGCTGGCGGACGCGCCGTGTACGCAGGCCGAGTGGCAGGCGGTGATGGGAACCGAGCCTAGCCATTTCAAGGGGCCGAACCTGCCCGTTGAGAGCGTGACTTGGGACGACGCACAGGCTTTCTGCGAGCGCCTGCGCGGCCGATTCCCTGGTTTGGCGGCGCGTCTGCCCAGTGAGGCCGAGTGGGAATACGCGTGTCGAGCCGCCACCACGAGCGCCTTCAACGACGGATCGCCGTGCACAGAACCCCGGGGTAAGGATGCAGCCTTGGCCAAGCTAGGTTGGTTCGACAAGAATAGCGAAGGCAAAACCCACGAGGTGCGGGGCTTGGCGCCCAACAAGTGGGGGCTCTACGACATGCACGGCAACGTGTGGGAGTGGTGCGAGGACTGGTTCGGCGAGTGCACGACCGATGATCAAGTGGACCCCACGGGTGCTGTTTCGGGCGTCGGGCGGGTCCTCCGGGGCGGCTCCTGGGACGACCGGGCCGGGAACTGTCGGTCTGCCTGCCGGTACGGGGGGCGTCCCGACGTCCGCTTCCTCATCCTTGGTTTCCGGCTCGCCTCAGGTCAGTAAAGCCAGACAGGAAAGCGAGCAGCCGGAAAGCAGCGGGCTGAAGGCCCGCGGCGTCCGGCGGCGAGCCCCGAGGCATCCCCGACATCGCCTTGCCGCAGCCGGACCATGAAACCGCGATGCCCGTCGCCGGCGTGCACTTCGCGTACGCGACGAAGACACCGGCGCGGCTTTGTTCAGAAGCACGTCATCCATGAATGCGTCCCCTGGTGGCGATGTCGTTCAGAATCTCTCGGCGCTCTTCGTTCAGGTGCGCGTAGGCAGACAGCGCGTGGGCCTCGAAAGCGGCGCGCACCCCGGGTTGCAAGTCGGCGAGCAAGCGGCCATCTCGCAAGACCTGCACGCGCATGACGGTGGAGGCCCGTCGCAGGTCGACGAGGTCGACGTTCTGGTGGGCTTGCGCCGCGAGATCCTCCTGCAGCTTCCAGCGATCCACGGGATCCAGGTTGTCGAGGGTCAGCACGGCCAGATCGATGTCCGAGTCCGGTCCCGCGTCTTCCCTCGCCCGCGAGCCGAACAGATACACCGCCGCCAGCCCGGGCACCCGTTCCGCGACGGTCGCTACCAGGTTGTCGGCAAGGGCAAACATGAACCCAATATGGCGCCGCGGACACCGGCCAGCATGGACCCGCAACTTTCATCTGCCCTGCCCAATGGCGATTCATGCGCGATAGCGGTGCGGCGACGGCTGCTCCGCCCCGCGGCGACAGCACCGCGCTTTGAAGGGCACGGCTCAAGGCGTGGCGAGGAAGGCTCGCGTGTGTGCGGCCACCGCCTCCGGGCTTGCGAGGAACAGGAAGTGCGGCACGCGCGGCATCTCGACCAGAAGCGCGTCGGGCCGGGCGGCCGCGAACGCCCTTCGCTGGCTCGCCAGGACGTCGCGCGCGAACGGGAAGAAGGCCTCGGCTGCCGTCCACTGTGCGGACTCGGGGGCGAGCCAGGGGAACATGTCGGCGGGCGCTTCCGGAACCGTATAGATGGCGAGACTCGGCGCCGTGACCGCGGCATAGTCCGGGTGAGCCGCCGCGGCGCCGGCCGCCAGCCGGGTGGAGACATCCGCGGAGGTCCTGGGGCGAAGGTATCTGCCGCCGCAATCGAAGACGTTGGTCGCCAGGACGTCGGCCAGCGGGAAGGACGACACGCCGGTGGTCCACGCCACGTACCCGGCAAAGGCTTAGGTTGAGGTGAGCTGCGCCGGCGTCGGCC
>JAEXQJ010000252.1 GCA_023438785.1 Pseudomonadota bacterium | reverse complement strand
CGGATCTGCGTCGCATCCCTTCGTTGCTCGTCGGTCAAATACGTCGAGTATTCTCCCTCCTCGCGCCTCGGGCTGCTCGCATCTCCGCGTTTTCGCTCGGTCTTCAAACCGCTCGGTGCTCTAGACGGCCGGCCCGTCACCGCGGGCAAGCACCGTGTCCTTGACCAGGCGGGGATCGTGCTCGGGGTGGTCGAGGTTGAAGTGCAGGCCGCGGCTCTCGGGACGGCGGCGGGCGCTCTGGATGATGAGCTCGGCCAGCAGGGCGATGTTGCGCAGCTCAAGGAGATCGCGGTTGACCAGGAAGTTCCAGTAGTACTCCCGAATCTCCTCGCGGATGAGCTGCATGCGACGGGCCGCGCGTTCGAGCCGCTTGTCCGAGCGGACGATGCCCACGTAGTTCCACATGAGACGCCGAATCTCGTCCCAGGTGTGGCTGACCACGACGGCTTCATCGGCCACCGTTGCGTCGCCCGAGTACCATGGCGCCACCTCGCGCGGCCGGTCCACGCGTGCCTCGCGAACGTCGTCCGCCGCTCGCGCCGCGTAGACCAGGGCTTCGAGCAGCGAGTTGGAGGCCAACCGGCAGGCGCCATGCAGGCCGGTCATGGATGCCTCGCCGATGGCGTACAGGTTGCGGACGTTGGTGCGACCATGCTCGTCCACCAAGATTCCCCCGCAGCTATAGTGCGCGGCCGGCACCACGGGAATGGGCATGGTGCGCATGTCGATGCCCAATTCGAGGCAGCGGCGGTGGATGTTGGGAAACCGCTCCACCAAGAACTGGGACGGCAAATGCGTCATGTCGAGCGTGACGTAGTCGTCGCCCGTGCGTTTCAACTCGGAGTCGATGGCCCGCGACACCACATCACGCGGGGCCAGATCCTTCATCTCGTGGTAGCGGCCCATGAAGGCGCTGCCGTCCATCAGGCGCAACACGCCGCCCTCGCCGCGCAAGGCCTCGCTGATGAGGAAGGACTTGGCGGCCGGGTGATAGAGGCAGGTGGGATGGAATTGGAAAAATTCCATGTTGGCCACGCGGGCCCCCACGCGATAGGCCATGGCCACGCCGTCGCCCGTGGCCACATCCGGATTGGACGTGTACAGGTAGACCTTGCCCGCGCCACCCGTGGCCACGATTACCGCGCGCGCCAACACGGTCTTCACCTCGCCCGTGCTGTGGTCGAAGACGTAGGCCCCGAACACCGCGTTCGGTCCGCCGTACTTGGCCGTGGTCAACAGATCGACGGCCATGTGGTTGGCCAGCAGGGTGATGCGATCCGGGCGCTCGGCCGCGCGGGCGAGCAGGGTGTTGTGAATGGCCGCGCCGGTCATATCGCTGGCGTGCACCACGCGCCGCGCGCTGTGGCCACCCTCGCGGCCCAACTGGAATTCGCCGTTGGGCTCGCGGTCGAAGTTCACACCCAACTCGTTGGCCAGGTGAAGGATGTGCTCGGGGCCCTGGCGGACGCACAGCTCGACGGCATCGCGATTACACAGGCCAGCGCCTACGCGCAGGGTGTCCGCGATGTGTTGTTCCGGGGTGTCGCCCGCTCCCACCACGCCCGCTACGCCGCCCTGCGCGTGGTGCGTGTTGGCCTCGTCCAGGCCGCGCTTGGAGTCCAGGATGACCTTGCCGTGCTCCGCGGCGCGTAGCGCGAAATACCACCCGGCTAGGCCGGAACCGAGGACCAGATAGTCTGCTTCCACGACTCGGGCACTGTATCAGAGCGGCGCTCGGGCGCGCACAAGGGGCTCGGCGGCCCGGCCTTGGAGCTTGTGTTACGATCGAGCTTCGGATGCATTTTCGGCTCGCTCTTGCCTGTCTGTTGCTGCCAGCGATGGCCGCGCCCGGGCACGCCACCGTCTGGAAACATGAGCGGCCCGACGGCACCACGGAGTTCACCAACGCTCCGCGTGGCAACAAGGAGTGGCAGGCTCTGCCCGAATCGAAAGCACGGCGTGCGCTGCCAGCGCGGCGAAGCAGCGAGGGCACGCAGTCCTCGCCCGCGAGCGTGGTGTGGACGCGCGAGCGATCCGACGGCGTGGTCGAGTTCACCAACCTGCAGCCGGTGGGCAAGCGCTGGAAGGTCCTCTTCCGCACGGGACCGGGCAAAGCGGCCGCGGTGCGGGGCGGCTCCGATCTCGTCCCGCCGCGCGACCTCTCGCTGGCGCGCTATCAGCGCTACGACGACCACATCCGTGACCAACAGGCGTACTTCGGCATCCCGCAGGCCCTGGTGCGCGCCGTCATCAAGACCGAGTCGGACTTCGATCCCCGCGTGGTGTCCAGCGTTGGTGCGCAGGGTCTGATGCAGCTCATGCCCGGCACGGCCCGCGACATGGGCGTCACGAACGTGTGGGATCCGCGCCAGAACATCATGGGGGGCGCCCGCTATCTGCAGGTCTTGGCCAAGCGTTTTTGCCGGACGCCGGCCGCGGGGGGCCGGGCGGGGGCGGGCGGAATCGTGTGTTCCCTGGACGAGCAGATCAAAGTTCTTGCCGGTTATCACGCGGGGCCGGGTGCGGTAGAAAAGTACGGTGGCATGCCGCCCTACGAGACAACCCGAGCCTACGTGACCATGGTGCTGCGGCGTTTTGAAGAGTACCGCCGGCGTGAGGCGGCCTTGTCTTCCTGGACAGGGCCGGCGCAGGTGGCGGTTCGGTGAGCCGTGACTCCTGAGGACGAGGTGCACGCGGACGTCTCCCAGGTCGGGGCGCCGCCTGCCGCAGCGGCACGGGCCGAGGACACCCTGCTCGGGCAGCTGCGGCGCACGAGCGAGTTGGTGGCCGCCCAACGCTTGCCCGAGGCCGAGTTGGAGTTGCTGCGTGCTCAGGCCGCCGCCCCTCACGACTTGCGCGTCCTCAAGCTGCTGGCCTTGGTGCGCTTCAAGCTGGGCCGTCTGGCCGAGGCGCGCCAAATCTACCGCCAGGCCGTGGACATCGCCCCCGAGGACGCGGCCATTCGTCTCAACTTGGGGCTCATCGCGCTCAAGCTCGACTGGTTCGAGGAGGCGGTGACCGAGCTGGAGACCACGGTCCGTCTGCGGCCCGACGATCGCCGGGCTTGGAGCTATCTGGGCTACGCTTGTGCGCGCACCGGGGCGCGGGCCCAGGCGGCCGCCGCGTTTCGCCGCGCGGGCCAGCACGAGCTGGCGGCTGAGATGGAGCGAGGGGCGTCGAACACGCCCGGCCTGGACGCGACGAGCGAGGTCCTGACCGTGCCCGCGCCCGCGGATCCCGTGTCGGGCGTCGCTCTGCCCGCCGAGGCGACTCCGCGCCCTGAGCTGCAGGACGAGCACGTTCCGGCTCCTGCCCAGACGCGGGCCGATGGGCAACGGAACGGGGAGATCGCGGCCCTGTCGAGCTTCGTCATGGCGCGTCTGCTGCCGCCCGCGTCCGATCCGGCCATGGTGGGCTGGCTGCGCGACGAGATTCTGCGCTTCGGTGCCACGCCTGAGACCCACGTGCGCGAGTCTGCGCTGCTCGCTGCGCTGGGTGGCGTGGGGCTCTGCCCGGGCCAGCGGCGAGCCCGCGGCCAGGTCACGGCCGCTCCCCTCGCGACCCGGGGTGACCGCTTCCTGCGCGCGACCGGGAGCGGGGACTTGTGGCTCGTACCTCCCCGACCGTACGCGGCGCTGTATGCCCTCTCGCTCGACAGCGACGTCCTGTACCTGCGCGAGGAACGCGTGGTGGCCTGGGCCGACGAGATCGTCTGGGAGTGGGGACGGGTGCCCGGGGATGGTCCGTTTCTGTTGCAGTTTCGCGGCACGGGACGCGTGGTGGCTGCGGCCGACTCCGGCGAGTTGCTCGCATTGCGTCTGGCCGAAGGGGAGCATCTCTCGGTGCCGTCCGCCCGCCTGATCGGCTGGGTGGGACGGGTGGTGGCTCAGGCGGCTCCCGGCGCGGCAGCGGGTTCGGGCGCGCCTTATGTCGCCTGCGAGGGCGAAGGGGTGCTATTGCTATCCAGGCATGGCGAATCTCCGCAGCCAGCTGACCAACGCTCCCAATCTGGTGACGATGGGGCGGGTTCTGTTCGTTCCCGGGGTCCTGTACTTCATCGATAACTTCAGCCCGGTCCGCAGCTTCATCGCCGCGCTCCTGTATCTCATCGCCTCGGCGGGAGATGGTCTCGACGGCTACTTGGCGCGCAGCCGCGGCCAGGTGAGCGTGCTGGGCAAGTTCCTCGATCCCCTGGCCGACAAGCTGATGGTGACGGCGGTGCTGATTTTCCTGGTGGGCCTGGGGCGCGTGCCGGCCTGGCTGGTGGTCGTGCTCATCGCGCGTGATCTGGCCATCACCGGCCTGCGCAGCATTGCCTCCACCGAGGGCATCATCATCGCGGCCAGCCCGGGCGGCAAGATCAAGACAGCCCTGCAGCTCGTGGGCATCACCATGCTGTTGGTCCATTTCCGGTATCCCGTGCTGGGACTCGGCGTGCGCGTCGACTATCACGTCACCGGGCTCGTGCTGCTTTACGTGTCGCTGGCCGTTTCACTCATCTCGGGCGCCGAGTACGTGTGGGGCTTCGCGCGGGCCGTGGGCGGTGCCAAGGGCGATCCCCAGTCGTCCTCGTGATGCTCCCTCACGCGCTTTGTGCCGAGGCGGCGCTTTGCTGCTCTGGGGCCGCCTTCAGTCCCCGCACCAGCAGGTAGATGCCGAGGCCGGCCAGCGGCACGGACAGCATCTGCGAGGTCGACAGCCAGCCGAACAGGACGCCACGGTCATCGTCGCGGAAGACCTCGACGAAAGAGCGCACCACGGCCTTGCCGATGAGCAGCCAGGCGAACACCTGGCCCTCCACGCGCTTGCGCCTCCGAACCACGAAGTAGAGCACCAGGAAGACCGCGAAATCGAGCAGGCTCAGGTACGTCTGCGTTGGGTGCACGGGCAGCGCGTGTTGGCCGGGACCGATGAGGTTCGCCGCCCGTTGCGCCTGGTGGGCCGGGCTGCCATCCGGGAATTGCACGGCCCACGGCGCGTGCGAGAGCTTGCCGTAGCAGCAGCCGTTGAGGAAGCAGCCCAGGCGGGTCAGGGCCAGGCCGAAGGCGATCCACGGCGCACACAGGTCAGCCACCTTCCAGGTGCCCATGCGGTACTTGCGCGCGTACCACAGCCCGAAGAGCGAGGCCGCGATGAAGCCGCCGTAATACGCCAATCCGCCGCGCCAGACCTTGAGCACGGCCAGGCAATCGCGCGGTGGATGGCAGGTGTGCGCGGCCCGGTTGCACACGTAGTCCCAGCCACACTCGCTGTCGACGCGACAGAAGGCGACCTTGGCCTCCGTGGCCGCCACCTTGAAGTTGTCCACGCACAGGTTGACGTAGTCGTGCAGATGGCCGTCCGCGAAGACGTGCAGGATGCGTGCGCCGATGATGGCCCACACGACCACGTAGATCTGCAGGTCCAGCAGTCGCTCGCGATCCATGCCCAGGCGGGGTGCCTCGCGGCGGGTCATCCACATGCCCACGACGAAGCTCAGCGTGAGCATGGCGAAGTACGACGGCACGTCGAGGCGGCCGAGCAGGGGGATGTCGAACCCGAAATCGACGAGAATCGGATGCATCGTCAGCCGCCTCCCGCCGACGCGCGCAAGGCCTAGGCCGCCCGTTCAGGGGCCGCGGTCCGCCGTCGTTCGAGCAGCATGTCCAGCGCCATGAGGCACACGCCCACGACGAGGGCCGCGTCCGCCACGTTGAAGGCCGGCCACTCATGACCGCGGTAGTGCCACACGATGAAGTCGGTCACGCGTCCGATGGCGATGCGATCGATGAGGTTGCCGATAGCACCGCCCCCGACTAGGCCGAGCGCGATGTGCAACCGGTTCTGGCCGGGTTCGCTGCGGCGCAGGTAGTAGATGACCAGGCCCAGGGCCGCCAAGGCCACCAGGGCCAGCACGAAGCGGCCGCCGGGCAGCTTCTGCAGCATGCCGAAAGCCACGCCCGTGTTCTCCGAGTAGCGCAGATCGAAAAAGCCCTCGACCACCGTCTTACTGCGCCAGGGCCCGAGCGGCTTCAGATC
>JAEXQJ010000205.1 GCA_023438785.1 Pseudomonadota bacterium | reverse complement strand
GCGCGGAGCCGGTGCACGAGAGTGCGGCGGCGTCGGTGTTGCCCGCCAGCCGCCACCGAGGCGGCGATGCGGCGGTGGTGCTGGTACTCAAGCGCCTGGACGACGCCCGCCGCGACGGCGACAGGGTGCTGGCCCTGGTGGGTTCGGAGCGCGAGAAGACACCCGATCTACGCCTGGGCGATGGCGAGGCCACCAGCCTGCACGGCGTGTTCGGCCATGCCCATGCGGCCTCGGGCCTTCTGCATGTGGCGGCAGCTGCCCTGTGCTGCGGCTGCCGGGCCTGGCCAGCCACCACGCCGGTTCCCGCCGCAAAGCCGTGGAAGGGCCGTGCGCCCCGCAGCGCCCTGGTGTGGATCGAAGCCCTTGGCGCGCAGAGCGCCGGGGTGTGGGTGGAGGAGCCGCCCGGCGATGTGGCGCGATGGCCGCAGCTCGATCGGGAGGGCGGTGACCTCATCGCCGGACTGCACGCGGCCGTACACGCTCCCGAGCCGCCCCTGCTGAGCTTTCCCGCCCACCGGGGCCAGCCCATGCTGCCGCCGCTGCCGACTGGAGCGGAAGCACCCGCCGGGTTTGGGCCGGCACACGAGGTAGCGCCTGGCGTGCAGCGCATGGAACCCGCCCCGGACCTGCCGCGGGTCTCGGATGATGTTGCGCCGGTCCCGAGGGCGTTGCCCGACTCGCCGCCCGCCGGCCCGCTGAGTGACGTGGTCGCGCGCGGCCTGGCACAGCGACGGCAAGTGGCCGAGTTGCACCGCGACTTCCTCCTGCAACAGGCGACCCTGCATCAGCAGTTTCTGAGCGCCCGCGCCCACGCCACGCGCGTGCTGTTGGGGCGCACGCCAGACGGGCTCGTGGCTCCCGTGCCCCTGGTCGAGCCCACACCGAACACGCCGCCCGCCCCCGCCGCGACTCCGGTGCGCGAAGCCCCCTCCACCGGGCCGCGCGGTCGTGCCTTCTCGCGCGCCGAGCTGGAGGTGCACGCCGCGGGCAGGATCTCGCAGATCTTCGGTTCGTCTTTTGCCGACCAGGATGACTACGCCATCCAGGTGCGCATGCCCAAGCCGCCGCTCCTGCTCGCCGATCGCGTGACCGGCATCGTGGGCGAACTCGGATCCATGGGTCTGGGCACGGTGTGGACCGAGACCGACGTACGCCACGACTCGTGGTTCCTCAACCGCGGCTTCATGCCTGCAGGCATCATGATCGAGTCGGGCCAGGCCGACCTCTTCCTCATCTCCTATCTGGGCATCGACAAGCTCAATCAGGGGCGCCGCGCCTACCGCTTGCTCGGCTGCGAGCTGACCTATCACGGCAGCTTGCCCCAGCCCGGCGACACGCTCCGCTACGACATTCATGTGGACGGCCACGCCCGCCAGGGCGACGTGCGCCTGTTCTTCTTCCACTACGATTGCCTGATCGGCGAGCGGCGCGCCCTCACCGTCCGCCAGGGGCAGGCGGGTTTCTTCACCGCCGAGGAACTGGCCGAGTCGGCCGGCGTGCTGTGGTCACCCGAACAACAGAAGATCTGCGCCGATGCGCGCCTGGATCGACCCACCGTGACGTGTACGCGTCGGCGATTCTCCGCGGCCCAGGTGCGCGCCTTCTCCGACGGCGATCTCTTCGCCTGCTTCGGCCCGGGCTTCGAGGCAGGCCAGGCCCACGTGCGCACGCCCGCCATCCAGAACGGCCAGATGCTGCTGGTGGACCGCGTGCTCGAATTCGATCCGGCGGGCGGGCCGTGGAAGCGCGGTTACCTCAAGGCCGTCACGCCCATCCATGCGGACGACTGGTTCTTCCAGGGGCACTTCAAGAACGATCCCTGCATGCCCGGCACGCTCATGTTCGAGGGCTGCTTGCAGATGATGGCCATCTTCTTGGCCGGCCTGGGCTACACGCTAGACCGCGACGGCTGGCGCTTCGAACCGGTGCCCGAGGAAAACTTCCGCCTGCAGTGCCGCGGTCAGGTCTTGCCCACCTCGAAAGAGTTGATCTGCGAAATGTTCGTCGAGGAGGTCCACGACGGCCCCCTTCCCACGGTGTACGCCGACCTTTTGGGCACGGTCGATGGCCTGAAGGCGTTCCACGCCCGGCGCGTGGGCTTGCGCCTGGTGCCGGATTGGCTCATCTCGACGAAAGACCCGGTGTCCGAGGTGCTTCGTGGCCACGTGGAGCCCAAGCCGGTGGCCTCGGTGAACGGGTTCGAGCTCGGCTATCGCTCGCTACTCGCCTGCGCGTGGGGCAAGCCATCCGAAGCGTTCGGGCCGCTGTACGCGGAATACGACGGCCCACGCAAGCTGGCCCGTTTGCCCGGTCCGCCCTACCACTTCATGAGCCGCGTGGTGCGCATCGAGGGCGACATGGGAGCGCGCCAGCCGGGCGTCACCATCGAGTGCGAATACGACGTGCCCGAGCGGGCCTGGTACTTCGACGAGAATGGCCACCCCGTCATGCCCTACTGCGTGCTGCTGGAGGCGGCCCTGCAGCCCTGCGGCTGGCTGGCCACCTACGTGGGCAGCGCCCTGGGTACCCAGGAGGATCTCGCGTTCCGGAACCTCGACGGCACGGGCCGGGTTCTCGCCGAGGTGAATCCGGGCGCCGGCCCGCTGCGTACGGTGACCACGCTGAAGAGCATCTCGCGCTCGGGCGGCATGATCCTGGAGAGCTTCCGGGTCCGCTGCTTTCTCGGCGACACGCCGGTGTACGAACTGGACACCGGCTTCGGTTTTTTCCCGGCGGCAGCCTTCGAGAATCAGGCCGGGCTGCCGGCCACGCCAGAGGCCCGCGCCCTGCTGCAGGCAGGCGGTGCTGTCCGCGTGGACCTCAAGGCGCGCCCGGAGCGTTACTTCGCGGGCTCGCTGAGACTGCCCGGTCCCATGCTGCTCATGCTCGACCGCATCACGGAGTGGGCGCCCGATGGCGGCCGCGCCGGCCTGGGCTGGTTGCGCGCCGAGAAGGACGTCAATCCCGCCGAGTGGTTCTTCAAGGCGCACTTCTTCCAGGATCCGGTGCAGCCCGGCTCGCTGGGGCTGGAGGCCATGATCCAGCTCCTGCAGTTCCACATGCTGCACGCCGGGTTGGGCGAGGGACTGCGCCAGCCGCGCTTTCAGCCCATCGAAACGGGCCGCGCCCACACCTGGAAATATCGTGGCCAGGTGGTGCCCAAGAATCACGTCATCAGCGTGACCATGGACATCGTCGAGCAAGGCCGCGACAAGAAGGGGGCCTTCGCCGTGGCCGATGCCTCGCTGTGGGTGGACGGCAAGCGCATCTACGAAATAGCGGGCCTGGGCATGCGCATCGTAGACGGGCCCGCGCCCGAGGCGCGCACGCCACATCCCCCGACGCGCACGCTCACCGCCAGCCAGCTCATCCCCACGGCGCGCGAGGCGTGGCGCCGGTTCTTGGGCGCCCCCTGTCCTCCCGTCGAGGACGTGTGCCGGGGCCTCATCCTGCGCTTTCTGCGCCAGGTGCACATCCAAGACGAGACCAGCCTGGCGCAGGCCGGTCAGGGCGGCGTGATTCTTCTGGGCAACCACCAGGTCATGGTGGAGTCCACGTTGTTCGCCATCGTGGCCTCGGCGCTGCTCGGCGCGCCCGTGCTGACCCTGGCGCGCGCCGAGAACCAGGCCCAGTGGCTGGACCGCCTCATGGTGCACACCTTCGCCTTCCCGGGGCTGCGTAGCCCGCGAATGTCGCAGTACTTCGATCGCGACGAGCCCGCCTCGTTGCCCGGCCACATCGCCGAGATGTCCGCCGAGATGCGCGCCACCGGCCGCAGCATCATGGTCCACGTGGAGGGCGCCATGGCCAAGACCTGCCGTGCGCCGGTGCAAAAGCTCTCCAGCACCTTCATCGACATGGCCCTGGAGCTCGAGCGGCCCATCGTGCCGGTGCGCTTCGTGGGGGGCCTGCCCGTCGAGCCCGTGCCCGACGAGATCGACTTTCCCGTCGGCATGGGCCAGCAGGAGGTCTACTTGGGCGCGCCGCTCTCGGCCGACGAATTGCGCGCCCTCGACTACCGTGAGCGCCGAGCACGCGTGCTCGAGGCCATCAATGGTTTGGGGCCCGCCAACGCCGTCGAGGAGCCGTTGCCCGGTGACGCTGAATTCGAGACCGCCGTCGCGTCCTGGGTCGCGCGCACCGGGGCCAGTCGAGGCCACGCCACCGTGTTCCGCATCCTCGAACAACTGTCCGATCTTTCGCCCGAGATGGCGGCGCTGGTCGAGGCGACCGGCAGCCTGCGCGTCCCCGCCACGCCAGCCGGTCACTGGCTGGCCGAGTTGGCCCGCCGACTCTACGGTTCGCGCGGTCCCCGCGTGATCCAATCCTGATCTCATCGCGGGCAGCGCCCGTTGATGCCACCGTCGCGCTGAGCCCCGCGCGACGTTTCTTTTACTCCTCGCGCTAGCGCAGGGGTGCCTGCACAACGACTCAATCCAGCCTCCGAGCCGTCGATACTCCCGCACGGTGGGTTGCCGGACTGGCGCCCCGAACGTGATGGCGAGGACGAAACAAGAAGGAGAGAGGACATGAGCAGCAGGCGATCGGGGTATCTGAGTAACGTGCGGATCGGGACGCGCACGATGGCAGCCCTGGGCGTGATGATGGCCGCGGTCATCGGCTTGGGCGTGTACTTGTCATCTTGGCTCTCGCGGCTGAGCGAATCGGACCAGATGCTGTTCGAACACGGCGTCCGTCCGGTGGCCCAGATGGGCGAGCTGCGGGCCGGCTTCGCGCGCGCCTATCTGAACATGGTGCAAGCCACGCAACAGAACACTCCCGCCGAGCGAGAAGCCCTGCTCGCCAGGATGGAAACGCGGCTGCAGGAAGCCGACAAGCTGGGCGCCGGGCTGCTCAAGTCCATGGCGAACAGCGCGCACCACAAGGCCGCCGAGGAGAGCGTCGGCCAGTACCACAGTCTGCGGCAGGACATGGTGGCCTTGGCCTCCGAGCTGCGACGGGGCGAGGGGGCGACGACGGTCGGTAAGCATGTCGCGGAGATGGACAAGAAGCGGCTCGCGCTGAACCAGGCGCTGGAAGAGACGAACAAGGACATCGAGGCGGCGGCCAATGAACGCGCGGATGAGAACGCCAAGCAGGCCCATGGTGCCATTCGCACCTCGATCATGATCGTCGTGCTGGCCGCGCTGTTGGCCGCGCTCATCGGCATCCTTCTGTTCCGCGGCACCAACCGCTCCATCGATCGCGTGCGCGACGAGATGGACCACCTGACCAAGGCCGCGATGGCCGGCGAGTTGGGCACGCGCGGCGACCTGGACAGCGTGGATCTGGAGTTTCGCCCCATCGTGGAAGGGGTGAACCACACGCTGAATGCCATCATCGAGCCGCTGCGCATCTCGGCCAAGTACGTGGACCAGATCAGCAGGGGCGATCTGCCGCCCAAGATTACCGACAACTACAACGGCGAGTTCAACGTCATCAAGACCAACCTCAACCGCTGCGTGGAGAACCTGTCGTCGCTCATCGCGGAGATGAACCGCATGAGCCGCGAGCACGACGCCGGCGACATCGACGTGACCATTCCGGCCGACAAGTTCGAGGGCGCCTATCAGGTCATGGCCAAGGGCGTGAACGGCATGGTGACGGGACACATCGCGGTCAAGAAGAAGGCCATGGCGTGCATCGCCGAGTTCGGCCGCGGCAACTTGGATGCGGCACTGGAAAAGTTCCCGGGCAAGAAGGCCTTCATCAACGACACCATCGAACAGCTACGCGCCAACCTGCAGACGTTCATCGTCGACATGAACCACATGAGCCACGAGCACGATGCCGGCGACATCGACGTGACCATCCCGGCCGAGAAGTTCCATGGCGCCTTCCAGGTCATGGCCAAGGGCGTGAACGGTATGGTCAGCGGTCACATCGCGGTGAAGAAGAAGGCCATGGCGTGCATCGCCGAGTTCGGCCGCGGCAACTTCGAGGCGCCCTTGGAGCGATTCCCGGGCAAGAAGGCCTTCATCAACGACACCATCGAGCAGGTACGCGCCAACTTGAAGGCGCTCATCGTCGACGCCAACACCCTGGCCACCGCCGCGGTGGAGGGCAGGCTGAACGTGCGCGCCGATGCCAGCAAGCACCACGGCGACTTCCGCAGGATCGTCCAGGGCGTGAACAACACCCTCGACGCGGTCATCGGCCCGCTCAACGTGGCGGCCGACTACGTCGACCGAATCTCCAAGGGCGACAACCCGTCGCTCATCACCGACAACTACAACGGTGACTTCAACGCCATCAAGAACAACCTCAATGTGCTCATCGAGGCCATGGAGAGGGTGACCCACGCCGCGCAGGAGATCGCGGGCGGCAACTTGCAGATCGAGGTGCGCGAGCGCTCCGACAAGGACGAGCTGATGCGGGCCCTGGCCAGCATGGTGCGCCGTCTCTCGGACGTGGTGGTGGACGTCAAGGGCTCGTCGGACAACGTGGCCAGCGGCGCGCAGCAGATGAGCGCCTCCTCGGAACAGTTGAGCCAGGGTGCCACCGAGCAGGCCTCGTCCATCCAGCAGGTGTCGTCGTCGATGGAGCAGATGAGCTCCAACATCAAGCAAAACGCCGACAACGCGGCACAGACGGAGAAGATCGCGCTCAAGGCCGCGGCCGATGCGCGCGAGGGCGGCGAGGCGGTCAGTCAGACCGTGGACGCCATGAAGCAGATTGCCAGCAAGATCACCATCATCGAGGAGATCGCGCGACAGACCAATCTGCTCGCCCTCAACGCCGCCATCGAGGCAGCGCGCGCCGGGGAGCACGGCAAGGGCTTCGCCGTCGTCGCCTCGGAAGTGCGCAAGCTGGCTGAACGTAGCCAGAGGGCAGCCAGCGAAATCACCGGCCTGTCGGGCTCCAGCGTGGAGGTGGCGGAGAAGGCCGGCCGTCTGCTGTCGCGCATTCTGCCCGACGTGCAGAAGACCGCCGAGTTGGTCCAGGAGATCAGCGCCGCCAGTCGAGAGCAGGACAAGGGATCCACACAAATCAACCAGGCCTTGCAGCAACTCGATCAGGTGATCCAGTCCAACGCTTCGTCGGCGGAGGAGCTGAGCGCCACCGCGGAGGAGCTGGCCCGGCCGGCGGTGCAGTTGCAGACGGCCATCGGCTTCTTCAAGGTCGAGTCGCGCGATCGGACGCGCCCGGCCCTGCCCGCGCCGGCGCCCGCGCCAGCGCCCAAAAAGACCGCCAAGGTGGCCTCGGCCGGCCGAGCCGGCAAGGGCAACGGGGGCGCGGCTCACGACGGCAGCAAGGGTCACAAGCAGACCAACGGGTTCGGTCTGGCACTCGGACCGGATGCCGAGGACGCCGCGTTCGAAAACTACGACGGAAAGTGAGCTCGCAAATGATGCCGAAAACGCTGTCGGGCCAGTACCTCACGTTCAAGCTGGCGGAGGAGCTCTTCGCCATGGACATCGCCAAGGTGCGCGAGATCCTGGAATTCACCACGGTGACCAAACTGCCGCGCATGCCGGGTTACATGCGCGGCGCCATCAATCTGCGCGGCGCCGTGGTCCCGGTGGTGGACCTGCGTCTTCGCCTGGGGATGACGGCCACCGATAAAACCGTTCACACGTGCGTGGTGATCACGGAGGTGGAAGTGGATGGCGAAAGCATGGTGCTGGGCGCGCTGGCCGATTCGGTGCAGGAGGTCGTGGAGTTGGATTCGGCGCACATCGCGCCCCCACCCCGCCTCGGAACGCGCATCAAGAGCGACGCCATCCTGGCCATGGGCAAACGGGATGACCAGTTCCTCATCATGCTGGACATCGATCGCGTATTCAGCGGCGACGAAATCCGCACATTGTCCGAGCAGAGCGCGGCAACCGAAGCCGCCTGAGGCGGAGGGGGCGCGAGGGAGGTGATGGAATCCACGGACGCCACACCAGAGTCCTGGGTCGACGCGCAATTGAGCACCCGAGACTTCCGTCGCCTCAGCTCGTTCATTGAGGAGGCGTGCGGCATTCGCATCTCCGAGGGCAAGCAGGTGATGGTGGAGGTG
The DNA here is from genome assembly GCA_023438785.1 of Pseudomonadota bacterium. Lineage (GTDB taxonomy): Bacteria > Myxococcota_A > Polyangia > Fen-1088 > Fen-1088 > Fen-1137. The sequence continues at coordinate 6,512 of JAEXQJ010000205.1, read as the reverse complement.
CGCCTTCGCCATCGCCTGCGCGCCCTGCGCATGAGCAGCTTCTCCGAGTACTGCGACCATGTGCTCTCGTCGAGCCAGGGCCCCCTGGAGGTCCCCTTCATGATCGACGAGATCACGACCAACAAGACCGACTTCTTTCGCGAGGAATCGCACTTCGAGTTTCTGGTGAACCAAGCCCTGCCCGAGTTGGAGAAGCAGGGCGCGGGCACACAGCGTCCGCTCAAGGTGTGGAGCGCGGCCTGTTCCACCGGCGAGGAGCCCTACACCCTGGCCATGGTCCTGGCTGAGGCCGGCGAGAGGCGCCCGGGTTTTCGCTTTCGCATCCTCGGCACGGACATCTGCAACGAAGTCTTGGCCGTAGCCGGGCGCGCGGTCTACGGCGAGGAGCGCCTCGCGCCCGTGCCCCCGGCCCTGCGCAGCAAGTACTTCATGCGCAGCCGAGATCGCGATTCGCCTTTGGTCCGCGTGATGCCGGCCCTGCGCTCCACCCTGACGCTACGCCGGCTCAACCTGCTGGATAGGGACTACGCCATGGGCGAGCCCATGGACGTCATCTTCTGTCGCAACGTGCTCATCTATTTTCGCCACGACACCCAGACGGAAGTCTGCACCCGCCTGTGTCGCTGCCTGCGCCCCGGCGGGTATCTCTTCCTGGGTCACTCGGAGACCATTCACGGCATGGATCTGCCCGCGACCCAGGTGCTTCCCACGATCTACCGAATGCCCCTGTGAGGGTTCTGCGGAATCAGTAGGGCTGCTGTCCGATGGTGTTGCCGGGCGGCGAGTAGCGGCAACAGACGATCACCGCGCGGTCGCACGTGGCGCTGCCGCATCCGATCTGGGTGCTCTTGCGCCACACGAGCTGCGTGTAGTGCCCCGTCGACGACTCGAACTGGTAGCGCGCATTGTACGTGTAGGCGGTCTTCTCTCCGGCCCACAGGTTCACGGCGCCCTGGGCCGCCAAATTGGTGCCCATGGCCAGATTCTCGCCATAGCCCGACTTGGTGTCGTGCTCAAGCACGCAACCGCTGGCCACCAGGTGGTCGGCCCAGGCCTGAGCCGTGGCCGCCACGCTGGCTGACCACGTGACAGGCGGGATGGGCTCCCAGGTCTGACCCGCCGGATAGTTGGTCGGCTTCACCACCGCCGCGCGCACGGCATTGTGGGCGTCCACGTAATCCGCCCCGTCTCCCGAGGCCGTGCCCGTGCCGGTGTCCGTGCGGCTCGCCGTGCCGGTCCCATTGCCCGTGCGCGTACCCGTCGCGGTGCCCGTGTCCGTACGCGTGCCCGCACCGACCTCCGTGTCCGCACGCGTCTCCGAACCCGTGGCCGTCCCGGTGTCCGTGCCCGTCCCGCTGCTCGTGTTCGGCGTCTTGTCCCCATCGGCCGAACAACCCACGGCAACCGCAAACACCAGAGGGCGAATCCACGCACCTGCGCGCATGGGCTCATTGTGCGCTCGGGCCGGGGGTCCCGCCAAGAAGCGCGGCTCTCGCTGTCCATGGACACCAGAGGCGCTATGGTGAGACATGCGCATCGAACACGTGGCCATGTGGGTCGAGGACCTAGAGGCCCAGCGGTCTTTCTACGAGCAGCACTTCGGCGCGCGCGCGGGCGCCCCATACGCCCGCCCGGGATTCGCGTCGTACTTCCTCCGTTTCGATTCCGGCGCGCGTCTCGAACTCATGAAGAGCGGCAACGACTCGGCCGCGCCCGGCACGCCGGCCATCGGCCTGGCTCACCTCGCCATTCAAGTGGACGGCCGCCAGGCGGTGGACGCGCTCACCGAACGGCTGGCCCAGGCTGGGGTGCGCGTGGTCTCGCCTCCGCGGGTGACGGGCGACGGTTACTACGAAAGCGTGGTCCTCGATCCCGAGGGCAATCGCCTGGAGCTCGTGGCCTGAGGCTCAAACCGGGTGATCGCTGAGGAACTGACGCACGGTCGCCGCGATCTCGTCCGGCGCGTCCTCCAAGACCCAGTGGCCGCAGTCGGGCAGACGTAGCACCTGGGCGCGCGGCCAGTGCCGCAGCCACAAGTCGAGCACCGGCGGTGGGAAGACGTAGTCACGCTCGCCCCAGCAGATGAGGGTGGGCAGCGACGCGAAGCGGGCCAGATCGTCTTCGATCCGGCTGACCAAGGCATACGAGCGGTCCTTGGGCGTCAACGGCACATCCTGAGGAAAACGCAGGACAGCGATGCGGTGGGCCCAGCAGTCGTACGGCGCCAGGTAGGCCGCGCGCACCGGCCGCGGCATGCGGCGACGCTGGCAACACACACGCGCGGCGGCGCGCACGAAGACATTGCTTCCGCGCACCAGCAACGCCCCCAGGGCCGTGTCGCGCACCAGACGCAAGGCGAGCGGCACGCGCATACCGGGGGGCACACGGAAGGCCGCCGCATTGAGCACCACCAGCCGCGCCACGCGCTCGGGATGGCGGCTGGCATAGCCCATCCCCACCATCCCGCCCCAGTCCTGCATGACCAACGTCAGACCGCGCGTCAGGCCCAGATGATCCAGCAGCGCCTCCAAATCGTCGATGCGGCTCTGCAGGTGGTACGCGTACCGATCGTCGCCCGGCTTGTCCGACCAGCCCATGCCCATGTGGTCCGGGGCGACCACACGCGCCCCGTCGCGCAGGGCCGTGATCAGGTGGCGAAAGTGAAACGACCAGGTGGGGTTGCCGTGCAAGAGGACCACGGGCGGCCCGGCCCCCTCGTCGACAAAGTGCAGGCGCAAGCCATGGCGCGCGAAGAAGTGGCTGCGAAATGGATACAGGCCGGCAGGGAGGCGCATCACCAGGTCACGGCGGCCACGGTGCAGTTGAGCCCGCTGCCGATCCCGCCCAGCACTACGCGATCGCCGGCGCTCAGGCGCTCTGCCTCCACGGCCTTCGACAGCACGATGGGAATGGAGGCCGGCCCCACGTTGCCCAGCTCGGGGTAGATGAGGAAGGCCTTGTTCAGATCGAAGCCGATGGTCCGCGCCAGCTCCTGGGTGTGCAACTCGCTCACCTGGTGGAGGGCGAAGAGGTCGACATGGTCGGCGCTCCACCCCAGTTCCTGCTGGGCCCGCGCCCAGGTGCGACTGGCCAGGCCCACGCCGGCCGCCAGCAAGCGCCCCGTGTCGGTGATGCCCTGGTCGAGTTGGCCACGACAAAGGCTGTTGTTCTCGGTGGCCGCCAGGGAAACGCTGCCGTGGAAGCGATGGCCGCTCGGGCACAGCCGCGTGTGGGCCAGCAACATGGCCGCGGCGCCCGAGCCCACGGTGAGCGTGGCCAGCTGCTCGCGCAGCATCTGTCCGTCGCACGCCGGCCCCGAGAGGCGGTCGAGCGTACACTCCACCACGTGGCGGCTGCTCTCTCCGTCCACCACCAGGCCGTAGTCGATCTGCCCGCGCTCGATCATGTTGCCGATGACGTGCATGCCGTCCACGAAACCCAGGCAGGCGTTGGCAATGTCGAAGTTCAGGCACCCATGGCCCAGGCCCAGGTTGTGGTGAACGAAGCAGGCCACCGACGGCTCCACGTAGTCGCGGCACACGGACGTGTTGATGAGCGCGCCCACCCGCCCCGGCTCCAGGCCACACGTGGCGAGCAACTGGCGCGCCGCCAGGGTCGCCGCGTCGCTGGGCCGCGTCTGCGGGTCCCAGAAGCGACGCGCCTTCACGCCCGTCAGGCTTTGCAGCAGGCGGGCCGGCATGCCCAGGCGTCGGTAGGTCTCCGCCATGCGACCATCCACCTCCTCGGAGGAGATGCGGTGGGGGGCATCGACGTGCGTGACTCCGACGATGGAAACGTTCTCGAAGCGCATGAGGCGGCGGCCCTTCTAGCACCTTCGCAGCAGCACCGCACCGCCGGGCCCTGACGGAGCGCGGTCCGACGCACCCGTCAGAGCAGCAATATTCCCTGGCCGGCGCAACCCCGATATTTCCCGCGCCAGACGTCTTCTCGGCGGCTGGGCCCGACGGTGCCGCTCGAGCAAGGGCTGCGCGACACCATCGATTACTTCCAAAAGGTGCTTAGCAAAGACACGGTGACCCCCATGCCTTTGCGTGTGGCCCAGCCCTAATTCGAGTCGCTCGTCGCGCTACCAGGTGCGGAAGGTCTGCTCGGCGGCCGCACGCTCGTCGGGCGTGTCGATTTCCAGCCAGCCGTGGCCGCTGATGTCGCGGCACACGGGCGGCTGCTCACCTTCGGCCAGACGGGCCAGGATGCGCTCCACGTGGATGGCCCGGCCCTCTTCGGCCAGGGCCGCCTCGGCCTCGCGGAAGTAGCGCGGCAAAGCCGAAGTGGGCACGCGGGTCATCCCGACGTAGCCGCAGTCGAAGGTGCTCAAGGTCTTGGCGATGCGGCGCACGCTGCCGTCGGGCCGGCGCTCGACCTTCATGTCGTCCGCACCGAGCTTGCGATCCGTGTCGATGAATGCCGTCACGTTCTCCACCTCCGGCGCCACGACCTGGGCGATGGCCGGACGGAAGATGTGGTCCACGTTGAGCAGCAAGAAGCCCTCGGCGATGTGCGACCGCGCCGTCATAAGCGACACCAGATTGCCGTCGCGAAAGTTGGTGTTCTCCACCAGTTCCAGCGGCACCGATTCGACGGCGCGCTTCTGTCCCTGGCGCAGCACGTCCGCGACCAGCGGAAAGCCATATCCGCCAACCACCACGATGCGCGTCGGTCGCAAGCGCGCCGCGAACTCGAGGGCGTGAATCACCAGCGGTTTGCCCGCCACTTCAACCAGGGCCTTCGGAATATCCCGCGTCAGCACCCCCAACCGACTGCCAAGCCCAGCAGCAAGAAGAACGATTTGCACGTCAGTATCCTCGTTCCACTACATAACCCAGATACATGCTTCGCCGAAATCCTGGCGATCGCCGTCGGGCAGTGCAATCAGGGGGCACGCATCGTCGATCAGCGGCGCGCCCCGTCGAGCGGCCGGTCGCGACGGCGCGTCTCGGTCAACCCACGGCGGCGAGCGGCTCGGGGAAGAGGTCGAGCAGTTCCGAGAAGCGTGAAACCACCTGCTGCCCCGGGAAGCGCAGGGAGAAACGCTCCTTGGAGAACGTCCCGGCCAGCCCCACGAAGGGAATATCGGCCGCAGAAGCGATCTCACCGTCGTGCAACGAGTCGCCGACGAAAAGCATCTCGCGCCGGCCCACGCCAAAGGTCCGCTCGGCCAGCTCGATGTGCGGGCGCCCCTTGGCCAGGCCGTTGCCGAAGCCCAAGGCCAAGTCGAACGGGAACTCGGACAAACGGGCGAAGGTCTCCACGTTGTCAGTCCCGTTGTTGGACGAAACCACGATGCGCACGCCGCGTGACTTCAGCTCGGCCACGGCAGCCCGCGTATCGGCGGGCATGCGTGCCGCGCTGCAGCGAGCCGGTTTGCTCGCCTCGAACGCGTCCGAGGCCTCCGCGTTGCGCGGATCGCCCGGGAAGATGTCCTCTAGCTGGTGAACGAAGGGCAACCCACAGGTCGCCAGATACAGCTCGCGCGCCAACGACCGCGGGATACCATATCGCCCCACCATGACGTCGGTGGCCAGGTCCGCGAGGACCGGCATGGTGTCGATGAGCGTGCCGTCCAGATCGCAAAGCAGAACCCTGGGCAGTGGCAACGCCGGCTGACGGCGCATCTGCACAGGGGTGACTCGGGTGCTCTGACGAGACGCTGCGGCGATTGAGCCTTCCATGGCGAACAGGGCGTGGAGCAAGCACCGAGCCAGGGGCACCAGACCTCCTAAGTGCTCGGAAAGACTGCCTCGACCGCCCGAACGCCCTTCCATGTGGTGAGAATCCACCATGTTTGGTGTTGGGACTTGAACGGCGGTTCCCAGTGCTGCGTCGCCCGGCTCGCGACACCCCTGCTGCCCCTGATATCCTGAGCCGGTGGGTTGTCCGAACTGTGGCCGCGCACATCCTCCGGAAACAGATTGCTTGGGCGCGCACGGGTGCGCGGATGGTGCGTCAGCCGGACTCCACACCGGCCAGATCCTGGACGGGAAGTACAAGGTCATCGGCGAGTTGGGCCGGGGTGCCATGGGCGTCGTCTATCGAGGCCTGCACGTGGCCCTGGACCGCCGCGTGGCCATCAAAACCCTGCGTCAGGAGCTCAGCAGCGACGCCGAGTTGGCCAGCCGCTTCGAACGCGAGGCGCGTGCGGCCAGCGCCATCGGGCACCCTCACATCATCGACGTGTTCGACCTGGGCCGCACCCCCGAGGGCCTGCTGTTCATGGTCATGGAATTCCTGGACGGCCAGGCCCTGGGTCAGGTCCTGGCAGAGCGCCGTCAGCTCCCCCTCCCGATGGCCGTGGACATCATCTCGCAGGTGTTGGGCGGCCTCTCCGCGGCGCACAAGAGCGGCATCGTTCACCGCGACCTCAAACCCGACAACGTCTTCCTGATCCACGACGAGGACCACGCCAACTTCGTCAAGATCGTCGACTTCGGCATCGCCAAACAGATCACCTCGGCGCGGGGGGGGGGGGGGGCCGCGGCCCGCCCGCGGGGGGG
>JAEXQJ010000191.1 GCA_023438785.1 Pseudomonadota bacterium | reverse complement strand
GGCGCGCTTCCGCCGAGAGGCGGAGGCCTGCTCCCAGCTGCGCAACCCGCACACGGTCACGATCTACGACTTCGATCAGACCGACGACGGCGTCCTTTACCTGGCCATGGAGCTGGTGCGCGGCGAGAGCCTGCAGGAGGTTCAACGCCGCAACGGGGTCGTGGAGCCAGGCCGCGCGCTCCGCATCCTGGATCAGGTGGCGGAGGCGCTGGGCGAGGCGCACGACAAGGGCATCGTCCACCGCGACATGAAGCCCGAGAACATCATGGTGGAAGCTCGGGGCGAGGAGGATTTCGTCAAGGTCCTCGATTTTGGCATCGCCAAGATCATCTCGGGCGACGGGGCCAAGGGCGCGCCGGCGCTCACCGCCTTCGGTCAGACAGTGGGTACGCTGGAGTTCATGTCGCCCGAGCAGCTTCGCGGCAAGTCGCTCGATGGACGTTCGGACATCTACGCGCTGGGCATGGTGGCGTACGAGATGCTGACCGGACAGCTTCCGTTCAAGGACGCGAAAAACACCACCGAGGTGATCCAGTTCCATCTCCAGGATGTGCCTCCCGCGCCCTCGAGCCTGAGGGCGGACTTGCGCATCCCGGACTCGGTGGATGAGGTCGTCCTGAAGATGGTGGCCAAGGCCCGCGATGAGCGCCACGCGCATGCCACCGATCTGCGGCGCCACATCGCGGAGGCGTTAGCCGCCCTGGACGCCACGCCGAAGCGCCGCCGGACCGCGCGCCTGGCCCTGCTGGCTGGCGTCCTCGCCCTCGCGGTCGGCGCCATCACGGGCGCGGTCGTGCTCCTGGCCCGCTGAGCTGAGCTACTCGACGGTTCTGAAGAAGCGGCCCCAGCGGATCGACTTGACCCAGTCGGCTGCGCCGGCGGGTGACAGTCCCCCCCGCGATGGATCTCGCGACCACCACACGATGAGGGCGCGCCCTTTGATCAATTCGAAGGGGACCGTGCCCCACACCCGCGAGTCGTTGGAGTTGTCGCGGTTGTCGCCCATCACGAAGACACTCCGCGGCGGCACGGTGAATGGACCGAATTGACTCGGCATCTGCTGCGGGATCTGAATCAGGCGGTGCGACTTGTGGTCGAGTTGCTCGCTCCACAAGGTGCAGTCGCGCGTGCCCTCGAATTCGCCGCTCGCGGAGTGCTCGTCGTAGCGGCAAGCCTGATCGATTTCCTGGCGCGCCATCGGCTCGCCGTTGACGAAGATCTGGTTCTTGCGCACCTCGATCCGGTCGCCCGGCAGGCCAATCACCCGCTTGATGTAGTCCGTCTCCTCGCCCTTCGGGTACTTGAAGACGATCACGTCGCCGCGCGCCGGCGGCTTGAACTCGACGAGCTTCTTGTTCGTGAACGGGATGCCGACGCTGTAGGCAAACTTGGACACGAAGATGTGGTCGCCGATCTCCAGCGTGGGAATCATGGACCCGGATGGGATCTGGAAGGCCTCCACGACAAAGGCCCGCAACAGCAGCGCCACGGCCAAGGCCACCCCGATAGACTCGGCATACTCACGCGCGGTGGACTTGCGCGCGAACGCGAGGTGCTTGTCCATCGCCTGATCGAGCGCCGTGATGGCGTCGCGCAGCGGCTCCAAATCACGCCCGCGCGCTGCCTGCTCTGCCTTGTCGGTTGCCTCTCGGATCTCGGCCGATGGTCCGGCGGGGATGCGATAGCGCTTCTTCTTCAGGATACGCCGCGCCTCAACGACCAAATGCTTGGCCTCGGCGCGGGCCTGCCGCAGGGTTCGGTAGTTGCGCCAGGCTTCCAGGAGGTTCGCCATGTCTAGTCCACCTTCAGGATGGCCAGGAATGCCTCTTGCGGGATCTCCACGTTACCGACCTGCTTCATTCGCTTCTTGCCTTCCTTTTGCCGCTCCAAGAGCTTGCGCTTGCGCGTGATGTCGCCGCCGTAGCACTTGGCGGTCACGTTCTTGCGCAGAGCCTTCACCACGGTCTTCGCGATCACGCGCGAGCCGATGGCCGCCTGCACGGCGACCTCGAACTGCTGCATGGGGATCAGCTCTTTCATCTTGATGCAGAGATCGCGTCCCTTGGTGTACGAGGTTTCGCGGTGGACGATGGCCGACAGCGAATCCACCCGGTCGCCGTTGACGAGCAGGTCCAAGCGCACCAATTCGGCGTGCTGATAGCCCTTGGGCTCGTAGTCGAGCGAGGCGTAGCCCCGCGACACCGACTTCATTCGGTCGTAAAAGCCGAAGACGACCTCGGTGAGCGGCAGGTCGTAGCGGATGATCACCCGTCGCTCGCCGGCGTAGGTCAGCCCCGTCTGCGTCCCGCGACGCTCCTGACACAGCTTGAGCAGCGGCCCCACGAATTCCGGCGGGGTGTGGATCGTGGCCGCGATCATGGGCTCTTCGATGCGCTCGATCTCGCCCTCGGAGGGGAACTTGGCCGGGTTGTCCAACTCCACCACCTCGCCGTCGCGCAACACCAGACGGAAACGCACCGTCGGAGCGGTGGTCACCAGGTCGAGGTTGTACTCGCGTTCCAGGCGCTCCTGGATGATTTCCATGTGGAGCAGGCCCAGAAACCCGCAGCGAAAACCGAAGCCCAAGGCGGATGAGACCTCAGGCTCGCGGCTGAACGAAGCGTCGTTGAGGCGCAGCTTGTCGAGCGCGTCCCGCAGATCCTCGTAGCGTGCCGGATCGGTCGGGAAGATGCCGGCGAACACCATGGGCTTGGCCGGCTGGAAACCGGGCAACGGCTCGGCGCACGGCTTGCCGGCCTCGGTGATCGTGTCACCCACGCGCGCGTCGGCCACCTCCTTGATGGCCGCGGTGATGAACCCCACCTCTCCCGGCCCCAGTTCGGAGACATCGGTGGGGAATGGGGCGAAGACCCCCAGGGTGACGGTCTCGTAATCGCGCCCGGCGGCCAGCAGGCGAATCTTCTGCTTGGAGCGCAAGGTGCCATCCACCACGCGCACCAGGAGGACCACGCCCCGGTAGCTGTCGTACCAGCTATCGAGCAGCAGAACCTTGAGCGGCCGGTTGGCATCCCCGACGGGCGGCGGCACCAGCTTGACCACCGCCTCCAAAATGTCCTCGATCCCTTCGCCGGTCTTCGCGGACGCCAGGATCGCGCCCGAGGCATCGATGCCGATGACCTCCTCGATCTGGCGCTTGGCGCCCTCCGGATCGGCCGAGGGCAGATCGATCTTGTTGATCACCGGGAACACGGCCAAGTTGAGGCCGGTGGCCAAATACACGTTGGCCAGCGTCTGGGCCTCCACGCCCTGGGAGGCGTCGACCACCAGCAGGGCGCCCTCGCAAGCCGCCAGCGAGCGCGACACCTCGTAGTGGAAGTCGACGTGGCCAGGGGTGTCGATCAGGTTCAGCTCGTAGGTCTGGCCGTCCCGTGCCTTGTAGGTGAGGCGAACCGTGGCGGCTTTGATGGTGATGCCGCGCTCGCGCTCCAGCTCCATGCTGTCGAGGAACTGCGCCTTCTGCTCGCGCGCGGTCAGCGCTCCCGTGGCGTCGAGCAGTCGATCCGCGAGGGTCGATTTGCCGTGATCGATGTGCGCGATGATGGAGAAATTGCGGATCAGTTGTGTGGGACTGGGCACGGATTGGAACCTTCTGGCTACCTGCTAACCACGTCGAGGGTGAGTTGGCCGGGAAGATGCCGCTTCTCCCTGTCGAGCACCAGATCGATTCCCTGTCGGATGTATTCCGCGACCGGGACCTTCGTCTTCTCGTGGAGCTGCTTGAGCAGCTCGTTCTGCTCGGGCGTGATGTACACGGTGGTGGAGACCTTCTTCCGTGGCATGACAGGACCATGCATGACCATACCTGCAGAGTCAAATGGCAGATCTCGCATGTCGCGGTCGGCCCTGATGGGACTTGCTGCTGGTTTTTTTTGGGCCTAGCCTAACGGCCATGCTGGGTCTTCGAGCGTCCTCTCGCGGTGTTCTAGGCAACGCACTTCACAGGGTTTTCATTCCCGGCTTCTTCGGTCTCGCCAGCCTGGCGACGGGGTGCAGCAGCTCGGGCGGGGCCAGCGGCGGGACCACCACCGCGGGCGGACTGCAGGTCTCCCGAGACGAGTTCGGCGCCAAGTTCGACCGAACGCGTTGCGATGACAAGGGCAAGCAGGCCATTACCGCGGACACCAACGGCGACGGCAAGCCCGACGTGGTGAGGCTCTTCGTCGCGGTCGACCATAACGGTCAGCAGGTGCAGCAGCTCTCTTGCCGGCAGGTGGACCTCAATCACGACGCCCGCATGGACATCGTCTACCAGTACGGCCCGACCGGCAGCCTCGCCGTGGAAGAGTTCGATCTGGACTTCGACGGGAAGTTCGACGAACGCGCCTACTACCAGGACGGCAAGCGCGTGCGTGTGGAGCGCGACATGGATGGTGACGGCAAGCCCGATTATCTGGAGATCATCGAAGGCGGCAAGCTCACCCGTGTGGAGCGCGACACCAACGGCGATGGCAAGCCCGACGAGTGGCAGTACTTCGAGAACGGCCACCTGGATCGCATCGGCTATGACAGCACGGGCTCCGGGCGCGTCGACAAATGGGATCGCAATCCAGAGAGCATAGACTCCACCCCGACCGAGGCCGCCCCCGCTCCTGGCGCGTCGGTGGCGAGCGCCTCGAGCGGGGCGCCGGCCGCCGCCCCGCCCCCTCCTGCCCCGCCCGCCGCACCCGCCGGGAAAAAGACCAAGTAATGTCGACGGGGCTCGGGAGGAGTATTCCTGGACCCGTGGAGCGGCGCTGTAACGGCCCCCGCGTGGAGTTGGACGCGGCGGCCATCATTCGCCTCGACGTGCTGAGCCCGGCAATTCACTCGCGCATCCTGAACGCGAGTCGGAAGGGCATGCTGCTGGTCATGCCCGACAGCCGGCCCCTCGGCACACGGATCCGCGTCACGGTGCAGATCGAGGATCCGCCGCGCGAGATCAGCGTCGTGGGGATCATTGTCCACGTCGCGGCCATGGAAAGTGTCGATCCCCGCTTCACGGCGCGCGCCGGCATCTTCCTGACGGAAACCGGCCCGGACTGGGTGGCGCTCTGCGAGCATCTGGCCGGCCTGGAGCGGGCGGCGAAGGGCTGATTCGAACGACCCAGGGCGCCCGGGATCGGTTCCCCCGCCCTCTCGTGGACTGGACTTTGTGGCGGGTCTCGGACTCGAACCGAGGACCCGGCGCGTATGAAACGCCTGCTCTAACCAGCTGAGCTAACCCGCCAGATTATTCAGTTGTCTTGCGTGTCCGCGAGGGACACCGTCGCGAATGACGCCGCGGGATCTTGCTTGCCCAGGCTCTCCTGTCAAGCTTCATGAGACAAGAAATGGGAGACGGCGGGATTCCTTGACGAGGACCCCGGCGCTCCGATAGAAGCCCCAGGACAATGCGTCTTTACGCCGGAAAAATACCTGTGATCAGTGCCGAGATCGTGAAGGCGCTGGTGGACGCGGGCGACATCGCGGTCACCAATCAAGCCGAGGCCGAGCTGGACGCGCAGGCCGTCTTGAAAGAGTACCTGCGCCTGGATCGCGAGATCACGGACAAGGCCAAAGAGCTGCTGCAGAAGCGCAACATGCCCTATGAGCAGTTCGGCAAGCTGAAGCGCTCGCTGGCCAACGAGAAGGGGTTTGGACTGGGCGACGAGGGCTTGGAATGGATGACCAACCAGATGATTGAGTCATTCATGCAGTCGCCTCACGTCGAGGAGGTCTATTCCGACGATTCGACCATGCGGAAGCGGATGGTCGAAATCCTGAAGCGGCACATGGCCGTCGACGATGAGATCGACGCCGAGGTCCGCCGCCGCATCAAGAACCTCGAAGAGGGCACCGCGACCTGGGAGGTCGAGTACCAGAAGGCCCTCGAGCAGATTAAGAAGAACCGTCGCCTCGACGAGTAGCGGGCTGGCCTCGCGATCCGGCCTGGTCGGGCCGTCGCCTTCTTACGCCTGACTGGTCGTCTGAGGCGACAGCGCCGCCAGCCGCCTTGTCGCGAGGTTGGGCGGGCTCAGGCTGGGGACGCGGGCGCCGGTCGCGCGCCAGCGACAGGAGAGTGCGGATCAGCTTGTCGATGGCCACGGCCACGTCAGTGATGCGCGCGTCGTCGTACATATAGGCCGGCGTGGTGATCACGCGAGACTTCTGGTCCACCAGGATCTCGCGCACGGGACACGGACGGACATCCGCGCCCATGACGGCCGCGTGCTTGGCGGGCTCGCAAGCCCGATGCCCAAAGGTCAGGCGGACCCCCGTGATGGGGCCCAGCACGCGCGCGGCCAGGATGGGCGACAGGCAGACGAACCCCATGGGATAGCGTCGCGCCAGCATGGCCTTGATGAGGCGAACCACGTCAGGGTGGACGTCGCACACGACACCCTTGTCGGCGTAGTTCGACAGGACGCAGGTCGCTCCCAATCCGCCCGGGAAGACCAAAGCGTCGAATTCGTTGTCTCGCACCGTCGCGATGTCGCGGATGCGGGAGCGGGCGATGCGCGCGGCCTCCACCAGCACGCGCCGGGGAGAGGCACCGGCCTCAGGCTGCCCCGTGAGGTGGTCCACGATTCGACCCTGGGTCGTGTCCGGCGCCACACACACCGCCTCCGCGCCCGCCCGCTCGAGCGAAAGCAGACAGAAGACGGCTTCCCGGATCTCACTTCCGTCCTCGGACCCGCAGCCCGACAGGACGACACCCACGCGTTTAGCCATGCCGAACGGCTACCAGAATTTCCCGTCGACGCCAATCATTCCACCCTCGCCTCCCACGCGCGTCGGCCCGCCACGTATTCAGGCAAGCGCCCCTCGATGATGGCCTGGCGCGCCCCGCGCACCAGGTCCAGGTAGTGCTGCAGGTTATGCAGGCTGGCCAGGCGGTGATAGAGGATTTCCTTGGCACGAAAGAGGTGAGCCAGATAGGCGCGGCTGTAGCGCTGGCAGCACTCACACGGACAGCCTTCTTCCACCGGGCGGCGATCGCCGCAGTGAACGGCGTTCGCGATGTTCAGGCGCCCGCCGCGCACGAAGAGCTGCCCGTTTCGCGCGTTTCGGGTCGGCATCACGCAATCGAACATGTCGATGCCCGAGCTGATGCAGCTCAGGAGATCCACGGGCGTGCCCACTCCCATCAGGTAGCGCGGTCGGTCCGCCGGCATGAGCGGGGCTATGCCCTCCACCACGGCGTGCATGACCTCGGGCGGCTCGCCCACGCTGAGGCCGCCCAGCGCCACGCCGTCGAAGGGCAAGGCGGCGATTTCGGTTAGGTGCGCGCGGCGGAGCTCCAGATTGGTCCCCCCTTGCACGATCCCGAAACGCAGCTGGCCAGGTGCGGGGCGCGTCTCCACACAGCGCCGCGCCCACCGCGTGGTGCGCTCCATCGCCGCCCGCACCGCCTCGGCTGGCGCATCAGAGGGCGGACACTCGTCGAAGGCCATGGCGATGTCGCTGCCCAGCTCGGCCTGAATGCCCATGGCCGACTCGGGCGTGAGTCGCTGCGGGCTGCCGTCGATGTGCGATTGGAACGTGACCCCGTCCTCGTCGATCTTGCGTCGGCCTTGGTGGCTGAAGACCTGGAAGCCTCCCGAGTCGGTCAGGATGGCGCGCGGCCAGGACATGAAGCCGTGCAGGCCCCCGAGGTCCCGCACCAACGCCGACCCGGGCCGCATGGCCAGGTGGTAGGTGTTGCCGAGAATGATGCGCGCGCCGAGCGCTTCCAGATCGCCCGAGGAGAGCGACTTGACGCTGGCTTGCGTGCCCACGGGCATAAAGACCGGTGTTTCCACCACGCCGTGGGCGGTGTGCAGCAGGCCAGCGCGGGCGGTCCCGCAGCGAGCAACGACTTCGAAGCAACTCAAGCGGTCACCGTCCCGGGCCTGATGAACATAGCGTCTCCGTAGCTGTAGAAGCGGTAGCCGAGGCGGACCGCTTCGGCGTAGGCCCGCAGCACCGAGGATTGCCCCGCGAAGGCCGCCACCAGCATGAGCAGCGACGAACGGGGCAGATGAAAATTGGTGATGAGGTCGGTCACCACGCGGAAAGGCTCGCCGGGCAGGATGTAGAGCCGCGTGCTCCCGCTGCCGGCCCGCATTTCGCCGGCTCTCGCCACCGTCTCCAGCGTGCGCACCACGGTCGTGCCCACGGCCACGATGGGGCGACCCTCGGCCTGAGCGCGGCGCACGCTCTCGGACGCGCCTTCGGAGATGTGGTACCGCTCGGCGTCCATCTGATGCTGTCTGGGATCGTCGACGGTCACCGGGCGGAACGTGCCCGGCCCCACGTGCAGAGTGACGCGGGCGATCTCGTGCCCCGCGGCCTGCAGGTCAGACAAAAGCTCGTCGGTGAAATGGAGCCCCGCGGTGGGCGCGGCCACTGCACCGGGCTCGCGGGCATACACCGTCTGGTAGCGGAGCCGGTCATCTGCCGCCAGATCGGGCCCGCTCATCCCGGCCTGTTTGCGCGCGGCCTCGATATAGGGCGGAAGCGGGATCGTCCCCACCTGCTCGATTTGGGGCAGCAGCCCGCCGGCGGCCCGCCCGCTAAAACGCAACTGCACCTGTCCCCGCTCTCCGCGCGCCCGGATCTCCGCCTGCAGCTCGCCCACAAAACGCAGAACGGTGCCCACGGGCAGCGCGCCCAGTCCGCGCCCCAGAGCCGACCACTCCTCGCACCACGCGCCTTCCGGGGCTGCCGTCGCGCTCAGGCGTTCCACCAGCAGGACCTCCACGTGTCCCCCGCTGGGCTTTCGTCCGTGCAGGCGGGCCGGAATGACCCGGGTGTCGTTGAGGACCAGCAGCGATCGCGGGCGCAGAAAGGCCCCGATATCACGAAAAACGGCGTGATTGCGCTGGCCGGACTCTCGGCTAAGAATCATCAACCGCGATTGGTCCCGACTGGCGGCGGGACGCGTGGCGATCAACTCAGGCGGCAGTTCGTAGTCGAAATTTTCGATTCGCAGGTACTATCCACTCCTCGGATGCGCAGCATGCCTGTCGGGACAACAAAAGCAACGGCAAGAGACCGCAAGAGTGCCGCCAGCTCGCTGTCTGCGCCCGACATGCCCGAGTTCGTGTTGCGCAGCCCGCGAGAATTCCAGGCCGGCTACCAGCCATCGGGGGGCAACGGCGGCGTCTTCTGCCCGACGCGCCAGAAGGTCCCGGTTGGCGGGCCGGTGGTCGTCAAGGTTCGACTGGGCCGGCGCCAGCCGCCCATGGTGCTCTACGGCCGCGTCGCCTGGCGGCGGCCAGGGCGACACATCCTCAAGATCAGGGCAGGCATTGGGGCAGAGTTTCTGGAGTCGGAGCGGGCCAAGTGCGACTACCTGCTGGGCCTGGTGCGCTCCGGAACCAGCGCACGCTCGCGCCGCCGTCATGAACGAATTCCGGTCGACCTGCCCATCACGTGGCGGCCTGTCGGGGCCCTGCAAAGCCTCCCCGGCAAGCTGCGCGACGTGGGCCAGGGAGGTGCCTTCGTGCTGTCCGACGCCAAGGTGGCCCTCCAGACTCAAGTGGTGCTCGAGATCGCGCCGCCCGGGGCCGAGGTGCCCATGGCCTTCATCGGCCGCGTGGCGTGGATCGGCAAGACCGGCACGGAGAGCGTCTTCGGCATCGAGTGGCGTGCTCGCGACGCTGGCGGAGGCAGACGCATTAAGGAGCTGGTCCGGCGCCTCACGGGCCTGTCGGCCCCGCCCTACCAGATGAGCGACAACGCGTAGAGCGTCCCGCTGTTGGCCAGGACGTAGAGCTCGCGCCGCACCGGATCGATGGTCGGAGCGGCGCACATGCCCCGGCCCGGGTCGAACACTTGGAGCAACTGTCCGCTGGCGCGATCCACGATGAAGAGTCCGGCGCGGCTCCCGGTGAAGATCAGGTAGGGCCCCACCTCCTGCGGCGCGGACAAATCGCCGGCCTGAGATAGCCCCTGGCGCCAGAGGACCTGGCCCTGCAGGTTCAACGCCACCAGCCCTTCAAGGGGCGCACCCACGTAAATGCGATCTTTGCCGACCTCGATGGAGCTGGTGCCCTCGACGCCGGTGCGCCAGGCGACCTCGCCGTCGGCCAGGCGCAGGGCGTACAGGCCGCCCGAGTAGGACGCGGCAATGAGCTGGCCATCGTGAACGCCAGGCGTGGCGTCCACATCCACGAACTGCTCCGAGGCGGCGGCCAGCGAACGAGACCAGACGATCTCCCCGGAATCACCCCGCAGCGCCACGAGGAACCCATCAGCGAATCCCGCGTACACCATGTCGCCAAGCAGGCGCGGGCCCGCGTAGCCATGAATGGTGAAGCCCTCTGGCCTCTCTCGGTCGTACTGCCAGAGGGACTTGCCCGTGGCCGAATCCAAGGCGACGAGGCGATTCGCGGCGGTGGCCAGGTACAGCGTGCTCGGCCCCACGGCGGGAGCCTGCTCGATGGCACCACGGGCCTTGTATGACCACCGGACAGCGCCGTCGTCCGGGCTCATGGCGTACAGATAGCCATCGTCGGTGCCGACGTAGACCTGCTTGCGGCCGGCATCGAAACGCGCCTCGCCGTCCACGGAACCCGATACGGGAGTCGACCAGACCGTGTGGCCGTCCGCCGTGTCCACGGCCAAGACGCGCCCTGCCCGTGAGCCCAGGACGAGGTGCGATCCCACCAGCGCGCCTGACGCACATTCCTCGGGACGCGACTGCCCAATATCCTGGGCGTGCACCACCGTGCGCCAGCGCATCTGGGCCACGCCCGCGGGGTACACGTGGGGCTCGGTGGCCGAACGGATCGCCCCCGTACCGCAGCCGAGCGCCGCAAGAAAGGCGGCGGCTCCAGCCGCGCGACGCCAAGAGCCTCGGGTCGGCGCGGTCAGCATGTCCGACCGTGCTGCTTACTTGCCGCTCAGAACGGCCAGTCGATCGTCGATCTCTCGACGCAGGAGCGTGTTGGGAACGCGGTCCAGGATCTCACGCAGAACTTTCTCCGCGTCGGCGGCCTTGCCCTGCTTTTCCAGGAGGCGCGCCTTGGCGAAGAGCACGCGGTCCGCATACAGGCCAACCTTCTGGGCCTCTGCTGCCAAAGCGTCGTACATGGTCAGGGCCTCGCCATCCTTGCCCGTGGCCTCGAGGGTAAGCGCCAGGCCCTCCTGCTCCACCAGGCGCAAACCCGGCTCGCTCTCGCCGGCGAGGAGGTCCTGGTAGATGGTCGCCGCGTCCGCAGCCTTGCCCAAGGCCATCAGGCGGCTCGCCTTGATGAGGAGCACACGACGACCCAGTCCTTTGGTCCCGTGCGCCGCCAGGAAGGCGTCAGCTTCTTTGATGGTGGCCTCGATTCGCTCCTGCTCGGACTTGAACCGGGGCTCGCCCTTGCCGTCCGCCGGAGCGGCCGCGGGGTCATCCGCCTTGGCCTTCGCGTCGTCGGCCGCGATCTCGGCGGAGGCAATCTTTTCGATGCGGGCGAAATCCTGCGTCTCGCGCGCCGCCCTTCCGGCGCTCCAACTCGTCATTCCCCAAGCGGCAGCGCCGCCCACCACCAGCACGACGCAAGCGCCGATCACCACGCGCCGATGCGCCGCGATCTGACCGCCCAGCTTCGTCCAGAAACTGACGAACTCGTCGGGCCGCTTCAGTTCCTTATCAATCGGGTGTGCCACGGATGCAGGAGATAACAGAGGGGCTCCCCATGGTCAACTGAGCTGACGCGGCAAACGCCCGTGGGGCCCGGCGCGCAAGCGAACCGCGGGTGGGTTTTCTCCTTGTGAACGCCGACCTCGGGCGGCACCTTGAACACTACATGTCAAAGGCTCTCTTGGCGGTCGTGCTGACGGGCGCAATGGCGGTCCTGGGCGCGCGCAAAGCTGGCGCGGTGGGCGAAGGCGAGCGGCAGCTCTCGGGGCTCGTGGGCTTCGCGCTGGCGGAAGACGGAGCGGCCCGCCCGGGTGTGCAGGGGGCGGTGGAGGGCGCCCTGGGGCTCTCGGAGGCCTGGGCCGCGCGGGCCACGTTCAGCGTGTCGCTACACCCAGCGAGCGGTTCGCAGCCACATCGGCAATTCAGCGCCTTGACGTTGGGGTTCACCTACGCCTTCGATGTCCTGCGCCTCGTCCCGTTCGTGGACCTCGGCCTCACCGTGGCCGATGTGCGGACGGGCGGCGCCGACTCCCGTCAACGGCTTGGCCCGCAGGGCGGATTGGGCCTGGAGTACCTGCTTTCTCGGCGCTGGGCCGTGGCCGCGCTCGCCCGTGCGGAGTACCTCGGCCTGCGCCTCGGGGGTGCCAGCGAGCCGCAGCCCTGGCTCGTCATCGCCGGGGTGCGGCTCGGCTGGATCTTCTAGCGAAGGCCCCTTCGAGGCCGACCACCGGGAGCATCAGGCCCGCGCTTGGGTCCGTTCCGAGTGTCCAGCCGTCTCTCGTCAGCGCAGCAGCGCGCGCACCGTGTCCACCAGGGCCGGGCCGGGTTGCGCGGCCGTATCCAGCCGGCGCAAGAACCAGCGAACCGTCCACGAGATGCTGCCGCCGCACGCGATCTCGCCAAATGCCCCCTGGTTCTCCACCTCGACGTACGTGCGATCCGCATTGGCATAGAGCTCAATCTCGGCCTCGCCAGGGGCGGCCTGGGCGGGGCTGGTATCGGCGAAGCTCTTGACCAGCAACAGGTCCCCTTGCGCGTGCGCGATCCAGCCCTCGCTGCCGTCGGCGAAGACCTTCTGGTCCGAGTTGATCCGCGCCCCGTCGTAGGGGAACCAGGCCACCCCGTCCTGGATCTGCAGAGGCAGAAGATCCTGCGGCCCCTGGCGCGGCTCGCCCTGGCCCATCGGGAAGAAGGTCAAGCCGCCGGCTGCGACGCGCGTGATCTCCCAGGGGGCCGCCCTTCGCGGATGCGGGCCCAGGTTGGTCAGGCTGTACTGGACGGTGACCGACCGAGTCGTCGCGTCGGCAGAGAAGCGCTTGCTCGCCGCCAAGCCCAGCCCGGGCGCCGGTGCGCCCACCAGAGACAGCACAGGGCCGTCGAGGGCCGGCTGGTAGGGTTGCGAGTCGATTTCGACGGGCGGTGGCCAGCCCCAATCCGCCTGGGGGCTGGGCCAGAAGGTTGAGCCATAGTTGTTGCCCGACCCCGCCGGCAGAAGGATGTCCTGCCCATCCAAAGAACAGGCAACGATGCGGCCTCCGCAGGCCGCGTCCACGGCGAAAAGCGTGTTGCCGAATTGGAAGCCGTAAACCTGTCCGCGCAACGAGGGCGCAACGAGATTTCGTCCCATGGCGCCCAATCTACCCCCGACCCGAGCGTGCCGGCACGGGCTTCTTGCCCCGGTGGGCGCGCAGCACCAAACGCATCGGCGAGCCCTCGAAGCCGTAGATGGCGCGGAGTTGGTTGGCCAGGTAACGCCGGTAAGGGAAACCCACCGCCGCCGGGTAGTTGGAGCTCACGAAGAACGAAGGCGGGCGGACGCTGGCCTGGGTCACGTAATACAGC
>JAEXQJ010000182.1 GCA_023438785.1 Pseudomonadota bacterium | reverse complement strand
TTGGTGGTGAAGAAGGGATCGAAGATGCGCGGCAGAACATCGGCCGGAATCCCCGGCCCCGTGTCGCTGACCGAGAGGACGATCTGCTGATCCCGTTTGGCCGTGGCGATGCGGATGATGCCGCCGCCGCTGCCCATGGCCTGGGCGGCGTTGGTCAGCAGGTTCATGAGCACCTGATCGATCTGTCCCGGGAAGCCGCGGATACGCGCGCCCGGGTCCACGTCCTTCTCCACCTTGACCTGGCGCAGGCGGTGGGCCAGCAAGCCCAGCGTCTCGTCCACGCTGCGGGCCAGGCTCACGTCGCGTTCCACCGTCTCGTCGCCGCGGGCATAGCCGTGCAGAGCCTGCACGATGGCCTTGGTGCGCGCCGCGCCCCGGTGCACAACGGCCAGGATCTCCTGCGCCTCGTCCACCGTCTTGGCCAACTCCCCACCGCTGCAGGTCGCGGCCATTTGCCTGATCGTGTCCTCCAGCGGCCCCAGCGAGTTGATGACGGCGTTCACCGGGTTGTTGATCTCGTGGGCAATCCCCGCCACCAGCCGGCCCATGGACGCCAGCTTCTCGCTGCGCACCAGGTTGTCCTGAGCGCGTCGCAACTTGTCCAGCGCCTCGCGCAGCTCGGCGTTGCGCTGCTCCAGGGCCTCGGTGCGCCGCCGCACCTCGCGCTCCAAGTCCACGTTGATGGACTCGGTGGACCGCAAACGATCGCGTAACGAACGACGCATTTGCTCGAAGACCATGGCCAGGCGCCCAATTTCGTCGGCCTCGCCCCAGGTGGGAACGGGCCGCGCCAGTTGCCCCGAGCCCATCTCGCTGGACCGTTCCTCCAGGGCGTGCAGCGGCGCCACCACGTCACGCACCAGCAGGATCACCAACCCCAGCACCGCCAGCAGGTTGAGGACCAGCCACGCCCAAGCTCCCGGACCACGCCCCGGAGCCACCGCAAAGAGCAGGAGCGTGCCCGCCCCCATGACCACCAACGCCAGCATGCTGATACGCAGCTTGCGGCCGAGCCCCAGGGGCGAGCGCACCTCGGCAGGCGGCAAGGCATGGCGCGAGCCCAGGTGGCGGATCAGGGCGCGCATGATCTGCTGCGCCAGGATGGTTTGGTAAAGCAGCGTCGCCAGCACGGCCGGCCCCAAGACCGCCAGCAGGCGCGCCGCCTCGTAACCGGCCCGGGCGGCCAGCAGAAGCCCTGCCAAGGCCCCTACGGCGAACACTGAGACCTGCAGCGCCGCCAGGCGATAGGGCAAACGCTGGGCAGCGGCAAAGGCGCCCACCGCCTTGGGCTCGTCGCGGGCCGGACCCTTGGTCCCTGGGGCGCGCACGGTCACGTCGAAGTACTGCTCCAGGGGATGCCCCCAGGCCTGCAGCGCGCGCCACCACACCACGCCGCCCAGCACGCCTGCCCCCAGCAGGACCGCCCCCGCCAGGTGAACCGCCGTGCCCGGCCAGTGCAGCAGCGCCGACGCGCCCAGGGCCAGCACGCCCGTGGTCATCCCAAACCCGACCAACGCCGCCGCCCCCAACCAGCCCCGGTAGCGAATGCTGAACACCTGCATGGGCTGCAGGTTGGGCAGAACAACGGGTCGCACGTCGGCCAGGAGGCGTTCGAAGGCCAGCAGACGCAGAGCCGCCGCCGCGCCGGCCGACACGACGAGCAGCTGCATGAGACCGCTGCAGGTCCACGCGGGACAGGCGTGGGCCCGGCCGGCGGCCACCGTCAGCCCCAGACCAAGAAGCACCCAGAGGAGGAAGTGGATGAGCGCGCTCTCGCGAGGCGCTCGCTGGAGCACGCGGCCCGCCCTTTCGCCGTCTAGCGTGAGGGTCCGCGCCCCCGCCGCGTGCGCCGCCAACGCCGCGCGCACCGGCCCCAGCCGGTCGACCCCATACACCGTCGCCGCGGCCAGCAGAGCGGCCGTAAGCGGCGTGAGGACCCTGGCCCACGACGCGGCCTGGGGCAGGACGGAAAGCAGCAGCCAGCAGGGCACGCCGCACAGGAGCGCCTCCACCGCCAAGAGGAGAGCTTCCGCCCGCGCCAGGCCACGCCCCAGCCGGATCTGCGGTGCGCCTTGGGTGCCGGGAGACATGCGGGGCATTGTAGCGGGAAGGCCCCGCGGCGCGAGGGGCCCTTTTCCGACGAGCGCTGGACAAAGCCGGCCCGAGCTTGCACCCTTGTGTCGCCGCAATGACCTGGGAAACAATCGCCAACCTCATCCGCGACGAGTGGATGATTCTCACGCTGCTCCTGGCCTGGTCCATCGCCGGCGTGACCATCATCTGTGAACGCGTCTATGCCCTGTGGAACGTCCTGCCCAAGTCGGAGGCGTTCAAGGAGCGCGTGGTCGCCGCCGTGGAGAGCGGTGACCTGTCCAAGGCCAGCGCCTTTTGCGAAAGCTCGAACGATCCCCTGGCCCAGGTCTTCTCCCGCGGTCTGAAGGTATTCGAGAAGACGCCACACAAGACCACCGAGACGATCATGTCGGCGCGCCTGGTGGCCATCAGCTCATTCAAGAGCCGGCTGTGGGCCCTGGGCACGGTGGGGTCATCGGCCCCCTTCGTGGGTCTGTTCGGCACCGTGGTCGGCATCCTCAAGGCCTTCCAGTCCATGTCGGTGGCGGGTACGGGCGGTTTCAAGGTCGTTTCCCAAGGCATCGCGGCCGCCCTGGTCGCCACGGCGGCCGGCCTGCTGGTCGCCATCTACGCCGTCATCGCCTACAACTACTTCGTGGCCCGAGTCGGGGCCATCGCCGTCCAATACAAGGTGTTCTGCGAAGAGTTCCTGCTGGTCCTGGGCGAATACGCCCGCACGCGTACGGCCGGCGAGGCCCCCGGCAAGAGTGCCGCGGGCAAGAACGCCGCATCCCCTTAGGAGACGCCGCCGTGGGAATGAGCGTTCAGCTCGAAGACGCAAGCCAGGGCGAGGGCGAGGCCGATGTGAGCGAAAGCGTGGTGGCCGAGATCAACATCACGCCGCTCACCGACGTCTTCCTGGTTCTGCTCATCATCTTCATGGTCACCTCCACGGCCATCGTGGAGTCGGAGATCACCTCGCGCACCGGCGTGAAGGTCGCCCTGCCCAAGGCCAACGCCGCCGGTTCGGTCACCAAGAAGCGCACCGATCCCATTTTGACGGTCACCAAGAACAAGGAAATCTTCCTGTTCTCGAAGAAGATCGACGCGGCCCATCTGGAGGAAGAGATTCGCAAGGCGCTCACGGACGTGGGTTCGGAGACCCTGCTTCTCCGGGGCGACAAGAACGTCTTCCTGGGCGAGGCCGTGGACCTGATGGCCGTGGCCAAGCGGGCGGGCGCAAAAAACATCGCCATCCTGACCCAAACGGACCAGAAATAGCCGCCACACCACATCGCCACAGGGCGCACGCCAGTCTCGACAAAATCGCCCCACACGCCCGTGTGAGTCAGGGGTCGCGACCGCACGGACGCGCCATCTCTCCTTGGTGAAGCGCTGGCATGAGCGCTGCAAAGGTCGGGTGCTCAGGGGCACCAAGCCCCAGGCAACGGAAACTAAGGAGACTCCCAATGAAGTTGACCCGCGTTCTCTTCCTCGCTCTCGCCTTCGTCGTCCCCACTGTCAGCACCACCCTGGCCAGCGCCGCGGAGGACGAGAAGCCCGCCGCCGAGGAGGCCGCTCCGAAGAAGGCCACCAAGAAGGCCAAGAAGGCCAAGAAGGCCAAGAAGGCCGCCGAAGAGGAGCAGGCCAAGCCCGCCGAAGGCGAGGCCCAGTAACATCACGGGAGAAGCCGTTCGCGCGGCTTCGACCGGTGGAAGAGCCCCCTCACAGGGAAGCCTGGCGGGGGCTTTTTCTTTGCCGCTGTCCGATGCCGTCGCAGCCCCGAAGGGATCAAGGCCGACCCGCGTTTTGGCTCGGCCTCCGAAGCGTTCGCTGCCCCGCGGTCCCCGGGCCAAGAGGCCGCCTGGCACCGCCGCCCTCCGAACGGCTCGGTCCGCCTTCCAGCACGGGCTGCTAGGATGAGCCCGTGACCATCCGGACAAAGGTGTGGCTGCTCGTCGTGGTCAGCGTGCTGCTGACCGCGGGGGCCACGTTCTGGCTGCGCATCTATGCCATGCGCCGCGAGCTGATCCGACAGGCCCTGACCGCGGGTGATGAGATCGCCGACGACATCAAGCAATCGCTGGAGCGTCTCGACGAGGACACGGACGACCGCGATCTGGCCATCACCCTGTCCAACTACATCAACCGCCACCCGCGTATACAGCGGCTGCAGCTCAACATCGAGCGAGAGGCAGATGCGGCCTCCGCCGTGCGCATCGTGGCGCCACGTGGCGAGGCAACGGAGATCACCCGCCTGGGCTCCGTTCCGCGCGAACCCATCGTGTACTCCCGCAAGGCCACCGAGGTCGATCTGCGCCTGGTCCAGCGCAGCCTGGATCTCAAGGGCCCCTGGCGCGGCACCCTGCGCATGAACTGGAGCCTGGGTCCGGTCGAGTCAACCATCCGGGTGACCGAGCGCTGGTCGCTGACTCTCGGGGTGGTCCAGCTGGTCATGCTCATGCTGCTCTCCGGCTTCCTCATCGACCGGATCGTGCTGCGTCGCCTGGAGATCCTCGCGCGCGCCATGCGCGACGTGGAGGGCGGCAACCTGGATCGCCGCGTGGTCGTGGGCGCCGCCGATGAGGTGGGCCGCCTCTCGCAGGGTTTCAACCGCATGCTCGACGAGCTGTCCAACGCCAACCGGGAGATCCGCGCCTTCAATCAGCGCCTGGGCCACGAGATCGAGAGGGCCACCCAGGACCTTTCGCGCAAGAACGCGGTGCTGGAACAGCTCAACCGCTTGCTCAACGATCTGCGCCGCGAGAACGCCTCCAAGGTGCGCCTGGCGACCCTGGGACAGTTGGCGGCGCAACTGGCGCACGAAATCGGCACCCCGCTGTCCTCCGTGTCCGGACACCTGCAACTCGCCATGTTGCAGCGCGATCTCAGCCCCGCGCTGCGCGAACGCCTGGACGTGTCCACACGCGAGATCGCACGCATCGGCCGCATCGTGCGCGACTACTTGGATTCGACCCGCTCGCTGGAGCCGGACCGCACGCCCACCTCGCTCAACCAGGTGCTCCGCGAGGCCATCGAGGTTTCGCGAGGCGTGGATCCCAACCGTGCCCCCGTCAGCCTGGACGTGGGCGAGGATCCCCCGGACTTCGTGACCGATCCGGGTCTGCTGCGCCAGATTCTCATCAACCTGCTCAGCAACGCCTTGGACGCCGTGGAGCGCGGCGGCCAGGTGAGGCTGAGCGCCCGCCTGGAGGACAGCAACGTGCTCATCGAGGTGAGCGATACGGGACCAGGGATTTCGGCCGAGGATGTTCGCCGAATCTTCGAACCGTTTTACACGACCAAAGGTCGGGGCAAGGGCACGGGCCTGGGCCTGGCCATCTGTCGCGAGCTGAGCAAGGCGCTGGGCGGCAGCATTTCGGTGCAGAGCGAGCCAGGCAAGGGCTCCACGTTCACCATTCGTCTGCCCCTGGGCGCCTTCCCCGCCTCTGACTTGTCCGCGCCGCGCTCCGTGACCGGAGGTGTGGCATGACCCGCGTCCTAGTCGCGGAAGACGACGCCGTGGCCCGCGCCCTGCTGTGCGAAATCCTGGGCGCCGAGGGCTTCGAGGTGGATGCGGTCGACGACGGTGCGCCCGCGGTGGAGCGCGCGGCGGCTTGCCGCTACGACCTCGTGGTGTCCGACATCCGCATGGAGCGCGTGGGTGGCCTGGAGGTCCTGCGCGCCTTCTCGGAAAAGGCACCGGGCACACCGGTCATCCTCATCACCGCCTTCGGGGATGTGACGGGCGCCATGGAGGCCATCGGCCAGGGGGCCTACGACTACGTCTCCAAGCCCTTCAACGTGGAGGAGCTGCGCCAGACGGTGGCCCGCGCCCTGGAGCGGCGGCGGCTGTCCGCCGAGGCGGTGAGTTCGACCAACGGCAACAGCGAGAAGACGCAGGTGGCGGAGATCGAGGGCAAGAGCCCGCGCATGCTCGAGGTCTACAAGCTCGTCGCGCGCGTGGCCTCCAGCACGGCCACCGTCCTGGTGGTCGGGGAATCGGGCACCGGCAAGGAGTTGGTCGCCCGCGCCATCCACAGCCGCTCCCTGCGCGCCGCCAAGCCCTTCGTGCCCGTGAACTGCACGGCGCTCTCCGAGTCGTTGCTCGAATCCGAGCTGTTCGGTCACGCGCGGGGCGCCTTCACGGGAGCCGTGGGGGCCAAGCGCGGGCTGTTCGAAATGGCCAGCGGCGGGACCCTGTTCCTCGACGAGATCGGCGACATGGGCGCCAAGATGCAGGCCCAGTTGCTGCGCGTGTTGCAGGACGGTGAGGTGCGCCCCGTGGGCAGCAGCGAGGCCATCAAGGTGGACGTCCGTCTGGTGTGCGCCACGAACCGCGATCTGGAAGCCGACGTAAAGGCCGGTCGCTTCCGCGAAGACCTCTACTTCCGCATCAACGTGGTCACCGTGCGCATGCCGCCGCTGCGCGATCGCGCGGCCGACATCCCCATCCTGGTGCGCCACTTCCTGGCCAAGATCGCCCGTCGCGAGGGCCGCGGCGAGGCCAGCATGTCGCCCGAGGCGCTGGACGTCCTGTGTCGCCACGCCTGGCCGGGCAACGTGCGCGAGTTGGAGAACGCCATGGAGCGGGCCGTCGCCGTGGCCAAAGGCAATGTGGTCCTGCCCTCCGACCTGCCGGCCGAGGTCTACGGGGGATCGCCCGCCGTGCCCGCCGGGCTCCTCGACGATCGCCCCACCCTGGCGGAGTTGGAGAAACGCTACATTGCCTTGGTGCTCGGTGAGTGCGACGGGAACAAGAAGAAGGCCGCCGAGCGCCTCGGCATTGACCGGCGCACGCTCTATCGCGCCCTCGAACGCGCGGACGTGGTGACTGGGACCGAGGACGAGGGCGAGGACCCGTAAACGGCAGGGCTAAGGAGACGAGCCGCGGCCCCGTGCACGTCGGCCGACGGCTGCGGCCTGCCAGGCCGGCCTCTTCATGCCGGCCGACTCTCGTTCACAGCAGCGCGAGAAACGCGCGAGCGGCATGGCTCAGGGTTCGGCCCGCCGGATACACGAGGCGAATCTTCCGCTCGGCTTGCAGCTCCTTGACCTCGACCTCGCGCAGCGAGCCTTGCGCGATCTCCTCCTCCACGCACATGCGGGGCAAGAAGGCGATGCCCTGGTTGGCCTGCACCATCTTGCGAATGGCCTCCACGGTGGGCATCTCCACCTCGCGGCGCAGGGGCACCTTGAGGCGCTCGAACTCGCGCAACACCACCTCCTTGTACGGCGACACCACGCTGTGGGCGATGAAGATCTCCTCGCCCAGATCGCTGATCGAGACGGATCTTCGTCGGGCCAAGCGATGGCGGGGCGACACCACGCAAGCCAGGTGGTCGGTGTAGATGATCCGCGTCTCCAGCCGATCGTCCTGCGGTTCGTAGCTGATCACGCCGAGCTCCAGATCGCCGTCGAGGATCTCCGCCGGAATCTTGCTCGACTGGGTCCGGCGTATCTGAACCCTCATGCGCGGGTAGCTCTGCCGGTAGCGCGCGATGTGCGGCAACAGGTACAGCGTGGTCGATTCATTGGCGCCGATGGACAGGCGCCCCGTGGTGTGGTCGCGTAGCTCGGAGATCGCCAGGTTCAGCTCGACGCGCAGGTTATCGAAGCGGCGCGCGTAGTCGAGGACCACCTGCCCGGCGTCAGTCAGGCGCAGCTGCTTGCCCGCCCGATCGATGAGTGACTCGCCCACCTCCGATTCGAGCCGTTGCACCGCCATGGAGACGGCCGGCTGGGTGCGCGACAGCTTGACGGCCGCGCGCGAGAAGCTGCCCTCGGTGGCCACCGAACGGAAGATTTCCAGCGTGTGCAGGTCCATGTGACGTCGTCACAGCAGCATAAGACATTCTGATGCGTGCTCTCAAAAGAATAAATTCGTCAGATTGCACCAGAGCGACTACAGTGCGACGCACATTTGAAAGGAGCCGGGCAGACCATGAGCGATCGCGTGTTCATCTTCGACACCACGATGCGAGACGGGGAGCAGTCCTGTGGCTGCAGCATGACCGTGCCCGAGAAGCTGCGCGTGGCACGCAAGCTGGTCGAGATGAACGTGGACGTGATGGAGGCGGGCTTCCCCATCGCCTCCGAGGGTGACTTCGAAGCCGTGCAGAAGGTGGGCGAAGAGGTGGGAGACATCACGGTGGCCGCCCTGGCGCGGGCCCACGCCCTGGACATCGAGCGCGCCGCCAAGGCTCTGGAAAAGGCCAAAAGGCCGCGCATCCACACCTTCATCGCGACCAGCCCCATCCACCTCCAGCACAAGCTGAAGAAGACCGAGGAGCAAGCGCTGGAGATCGCCGTCAAATCCGTGGAGCTGGCGCGCAAACACGTCGACGAGGTCGAGTTCTCCGCCGAAGACGCGACCCGCACGTCTCCCGAAAGCCTGGTTCGCTTCTCTCAGGCCGTGGTCAACGCGGGCGCGAGCGTGGTGAATCTGCCCGACACCGTCGGCTATTCGATTCCGGCCGAGTACGGCCAACTGGTCGGCCGCGTGGTGAAGGCCCTGCAGGGCAAGGCCATCGTGAGCGTGCACTGCCACAACGATCTCGGCCTGTCGGTGGCCAACTCCATCGCCGCGATCCAGGCCGGCGTGCGCCAGGTCGAATGCACCATCAACGGCATCGGCGAGCGCGCGGGCAACTGCTCCCTGGAGGAGATCGTCATGGCCCTCAAGGTGCGCCAGGACATCCTGCCCTTCGACACCGGCGTGGTCACGCAGCAGCTCTTCCCGGCCAGCCAGCTCCTGACCGAAATCATCGGGGTGGGCGTGCAGCCCAACAAGGCCATCGTGGGCAGAAACGCCTTTGCCCACGAGGCCGGCATCCACCAAGACGGGTTTCTCAAGGAGCGCACCACCTACGAAATCATGGACCCGCGCTCGGTGGGCGTGCCCTCCAGTCAACTGGTGGTGGGCAAGCACAGCGGCCGTCACGCGGTGGCCGATCGCTGCAGACACCTGGGTTTCGAGCTGACGCCGCAGCAGCTGGACCTGGTGTACCACCGGGTCATCGCCGAGTGCGACCGCAAGAAGTGGATGCCCGACGAGGAAATTGCGTACATCGCGCGCGCCGTCGTGCAGGGGTAAAGGCACGCTGAATTCCTTGGTCGGTCCGCCGTCCGGGGCCAGAATCGGCGCGTGGCGAATCGGCTCCTCTTGCAAGGCGCGTTGTTGTCCGTGGTTCTCCAGGGCTCGCTGGCGCGGGCCGAGAGCCCTTCACCTCTGACCCACGCCCTGTGGGCCAGCATGCCTGATGCGCCCTGGGACGCCGAGGCGGGGGCGCGCTTCCAGACCAACCTGCGCAAGCTGAACCTGGGCCCGGCGGAGACGGTCGATCTGCCGCGTCCACCCGCACCACGCGCTCCCGCCCTGCTGCGCGAGGGCCAGGCGGCCCTGGAGAAGGTCCAGTTCGATAAGGCCCGGGAGGTTCTGGACGCCGCCGTGGCCGAGGCCATCGCCACCGGCGCCGCGGGTTTGAACGTGGAGCAACTGGCCGATCTCTTCCTCTTCCAGGGCATGGCCATCCAGCACGCGGACTGGAAGGACCTGCCCGCGCCGCTGACCCAGATCACGCCGCCCGAGGCGCGCCAGGCCTATGTGCGGGCCGCCGTCTTCGCCTCCGACCGGGTCCTGTCACCGCGTCGCTTTCCACCCCTGGCCATCGCCTCGTGGCGGCTGGCCACCACCGAGGTCAGCAGCCGACCGCGCGGGACCCTGACCGTGCGAGCCCCCGACCGGGCGCAGATCTTTCTCGACGGCGGCGCCGCCCAGACCTCGCCGGCCAGCCTCAAGGATGTGCCCTACGGCGAGTACTTCGTGCGCGTGGAAGAGGTGGGCTTCGCCCCCTGGGGCGCCTTCGTGGGCTTGACCCAGTCGAGTTTGGTCATCGACCGCCCGCCGGTGGCGGCGCTTTCCTACGATGACCAGGAGGCGGCCGCCCACGCGCGGCGCATGGGCGCCTCCTTCGCCCTGCTGGGCCAGCTACACATGGATGCCGGGCCCGAGGTCGAGTTGCGCTTGGTCAACGCGCAGACCGGCCAGCGAATCGATGCCACGCTCCTGCCCTTCGACACCACCGGGGATCGGGGCGAGATGCTGGCCGCCCTCACGCGCCTCGACGAGGAGGCGCGCAGGAAAGACCTGCAGCGGCGCAGCGCCATCGAGCCGGGCACGGCCGGACTCCCACCTCTGGCCAGCGCGCCCCCGCCCCCGGTGACCCCAAACCGGCCCACCCTGGCTGACGATCCACAGGCCTGGCTGCGCCTGCGTTGGCCCCTCGTGACGGCCGTGGGGGTGGCCGCGCTGAGCTGCCTCGTCCTCGGAATTGCGGCATCCCGCTGATGTGGAGCGAAGCACCGTGCCTGGGGTAAGATGACCTTCGTTTCATGGCTGTCGTTGGCATAGACCTCGGAACCACAAACTCCGTGGTGGCCACCGTTCGGGACGGGCAGGTGGTGGTGGTGCCCACGGCCCAGGGCGATTATCTGCACCCCTCGGTGGTGTCGTTCTCGCCCGACGGACTGAAGTTCTTCTCGCGCGAGGCGGTGGCGCGGCGGATCGTGGATCCGCGCAACACGGTCTACTCGGCCAAGCGGCTCATCGGCCTACCCTTCCGCTCCGATGATGTGCAGAAGGCCCTGGCCCGCCTGCCCTACGAGCTGCGCGAGGGGCACAACGAGCAGGCGGTCTTCGTGGGTCCGGATCGGATGTACACCATCCCGGAGATCTCAGGCCTGCTGCTCGGCTATCTGCGCCAGTGCGCGGAGATGTTCCTGGGCGAGGCGGTGACCGGCGCGGTGATCACGGTGCCAGCCAACTTCAACGATTCTCAGCGGCGGGCCACCATGGACGCGGGCCGCATCGCGGGCCTCGATGTCCTGCGCGTGCTCAACGAGCCCACGGCGGCCGCCCTGGCCTACGGCCTCGGGCAGAACATGTCGCAGCGGATCGCCGTGTTCGACTTCGGCGGCGGGACCTTCGACATCACCATCCTGCAGGTCGAGGGCGACGTGTTCGAGGTCCTGGCCACGGGCGGCGACACCTTCCTGGGTGGCGACGACATGGACAACGCCGTGCTGACCATCCTGGCCGAGCTCTTCAAGGCCGAGCATGGCATCGACCCGCGCGACGATCAGGCCGCACGCTCGCGGCTGCTCATCGCGGCCGAGCAGGTCAAGCGGCACCTCTCCGACTACCCCGAGGCACGCGGCGATCTGCGCAACATCATTGCCGGCCCCAAGGAGGAGCTCCTGGCCCTGCGCTTTCACATCGCCCGCTCGGTGTTCGAGGGGCGCATCCGTGATCTGGTCGGCCGCACCATCCAGACCTGCCAGGACGTGCTCACGGCCGCCCAACTGGCGCCGTCGCAGATCGACGAGGTGATTCTGGTCGGCGGCAGCACGCGCGTTCCGCTGGTGCGCGCCGAGGTGGAACGCTACTTCGGCCGCCCGGCCCGCACGGACCTCAACCCCGACGAGGTGGTGGCCTGGGGAGCCGCTATCCAGGCCGAGAACCTGGCCAACGCCGGCCAGAGTCTACCCAACCAGGCGATCCTCCTGGACGTCACACCACGCGCTCTGGGCATCGCGGTCACGGGCGGATTCGCCGAGCGCATCGTGGACCGCAATGTGCCCGTGCCGATTGAACAGACGCGCATCTTCAGTACGTCCGCCGACAACCAAACCACGGTGCGCATCCAGGTCTGCCAGGGCGAATCGCGCCGCTTCGACGAGAACGTGCCCCTGGGCGAGTTGGAGTTGACCGATTTGCCCCAGGCCCGGCGCGGCGAGGTCAACATCGAGGTCACCTTCAAGGTGGACACCAACGGCATCCTGCGCGTGCGGGCGCGCGACGTCGTGACCGGCACGGTGCGCGAGGCAGCGGTCAATGTCCGCGGCGCCATGTCGCAAAGTGAGGTCATGGAGGCCGCCGAACGCCAGAGATTCGAGGAAGCGGCCAACCTGCCCCAAGCCGCCGAACCGGAGTAGCCCATGGCGAGCTTGAGCCCAGAGCAACTGGCCGCCTTCGTTCACAGCGCCTTCCCGCGGCTCGATCAGCTCTCGTACTACGAGCTTTTGGGCGTGTCCGCGGCAGCCTCGCAGGCCGAGGTGCGCGCCGCCTTTTACGCACGGGCCGCCGGCCTGCACCCGGATCGCTACCACACGCTCGCCGACCGCGATCTGAAGGAACGGCTGGAGGTGATCTACGCGCGCATGTGCGAGGGTTACCGCGTGCTCACCGCGCCCGAGAAGCGCGCCACCTACGACCGACTGCTCGCCCAAGGCCAGAAGCGCCTGACCAGCACGGAGCGCGAGGTGCGCGGGCCGCACAATCCCGAGGACGCGCTCAAGCACCCCGAAGCCAAGAAGTTCTTCCGCCTGGGCATGATCTGCCTCAATCGCAAGGACTGGAAGGGCGCGGTGATGAACTTCAACTTCGCGCGCAGCTTCGAGCCCGCGGCGCTCATCAATCAGAAGCTGGCCGAGGCGCAGGCCGGGCTCGGCGGCGGTGGAGGGGGCAAGGTTCCGCCCAAGGTGCATTGAGCACGCCGGCCGACACGCCCCCGTCGGAGGCCACGCGCGGCCCAGCGGCCCACCTGGGCACGCCCCGCCAGGGAGAGAAGCTAGGACGTTACGAAATCGTGGAACTGCTCGGCCATGGTGCCATGGCGGCCGTGTTCCGAGCCCGGGACCCGCAGTTGGGACGCGACGTGGCCATCAAGGTCATGGGCATGGCCGTGGCGTCGCGGGATGGCTCGGCCGAGCGCTTCCGGCGCGAAGCCCAGGCCGTAGCCGCGCTCAAGCACGGGGGCATCGTGGAGATCTTCGACTTCGTCGAGGCCACGGATGAAGCGCCCAGTTACATCGTGGCCGAGCTCATCGAGGGCCCCACCCTGCGCAAGCTGCTCGACGAGCGGCGCGCGCGCCTCCTGCCCGAGGTGGCGGCCCTCATCGCGTTGCCCCTGGCCGAGGCCCTGGCCGTGGCTCATGAACGCGGCATCGTTCACCGGGAC
The DNA here is from genome assembly GCA_023438785.1 of Pseudomonadota bacterium. Lineage (GTDB taxonomy): Bacteria > Myxococcota_A > Polyangia > Fen-1088 > Fen-1088 > Fen-1137. The sequence continues at coordinate 835 of JAEXQJ010000182.1, read as the reverse complement.
GTGAAGCCCGACAACGTGATGATCGAGAAGCCCGGCAGCTCGGCGCGCGTGGTGATCACGGACTTCGGGGTCGCACACATCCGGGGCATGGAGACCATGACCGCGTCGGGCGCGTTGGTGGGCTCGCCGGCGTACATGTCCCCTGAGCAGGCGCGCGCCCACGACGTGGGACCGGCGGCCGACATCTGGGCACTGGGCGCCTTGCTCTACGAGATGGCCACGGGTTGCCTGCCCTTTCCGGGCAAGGATCCCATCTCGGTGATCACGGCCATCGCGCGCGGCAGCTTTCGGCGTCCCTCTCAGCTCGTGGCGGCGGTGGGGCCGGGCTTCGAGGCCATCATCATGCGCTGCCTGCGCGCCAACCCGGGCGATCGCTACGCCAGCGCGGCGACCCTGGCCGCTGACCTGCGCCAGCACCTAGCCGCCGCGGGACTGCAGCCCGACATGTGCACTCTGCGCTGCTTCCTCGATGACCCGGCGGACTTCGAGACAAAGCTGCGGCCGCGGGTGGCTGATTCGGCGGTGGAGCAAGCCCGACGGCACATGCGCCGGGGAGAGCTGGCGCGGGCCCTGGCCGAGCTCGGACGCGCCACGGCCTACGTGCCCAACCACGCCGGCGCCGAGGCCCTGCTCAAGCGCATCTCGGCCGGCCGATCGGTGCTTCGCGTCCTCCTGGCCGCGGGCGTGCTGGCGTCGCTGGCGGGCGGGGTTTGGATCGCCCGGAGCTTCTGGACCCGGCCGAGCGCCAGCCCACTTTCGCTCGTACCTCGCCCTGTAGCCTCGGCGCCCGTCGCCGCATTGACTCCCCGGCCGGCCATCCCAGCCGCCCCGGGCG
>JAEXQJ010000162.1 GCA_023438785.1 Pseudomonadota bacterium | reverse complement strand
CCACCACGGTCTTGATCGTTGCTACCTCGGGAATACGCGTTGCCATGCTTCTTCCTCCTGTCTCCATCCAGAACACAGCCAAACAACAAGAACAGCAGGGCTGCGCAGGGCACGCTCGTTGAGAAGCGCCCGGCGGTCAAGGGGCGAGGCCCGTGTCCTCGACCGCTTCCACCGGCTGCTCCGCAACCACCGGGTCGACTACCTCGAATCTGCGACCCGCTGGGGCGACCTGTTGGCCCGCCGCCCGACCGGCGCATCCCAGCCAGGCTTCGCTGGGCGTCCGCCCGCGCGCCTTGCGGCGCAGGACCTCCCAATGCAGCCCCTACGATTACAGCCCTCGCCGCGATCGGCTGTCGCCGCATCACGGTCGGTCACTATGGGGTGACGATGGGAAAACAGAACTCGAAGGTGCCCGCACCATGTCCGGGCTCGCGGTGTTCGGCGCGGGCAGCTTGGCGACGCCCTCTCGCAGCTCCTTGGCGCCGGTCAGGTAGAAGTTGCGCCAGGGCCCATTCTCCGCCTGGTAGCCCATCTGCTCCAGGGCGTCAGCCTCGAGGTTTTTCGAAGCAACGGTTCGAAGCCCCCTGGTGTCTGTTCGTCTGGCATGTTGGGCACGGCATCGTGCCATGGAACAAGCCGCTGGCGACACGATGGACGTTCGGACCGTCACCCCAACGCCGATCGGACGGGCTCACCGCGGCTTACGAGCGTAGATCTTGGCGCTCCACACCTTCCCGGCCAGGATTCGCGCGGCGGCGGCCAGCTCTCGGTGGCCCGCTCCGCACCCGCAGGCGCTCTCGCTTTCCGAGCTGGCCATCGCCTCCAGCTGAGCGGCGTCGTAGACCAGACGTCCGCGGACCTCGACGTCGACTAGGCCTACGGCGCGCAGACCCGCCAGGTATTCGTCCTCGCCGATGGCGCCGCTAACGCATGAGGAGTAGAGGGCGCTGGATTCGCGAATCTGTTTGGGGAGATCCGTGGCGACAATGTCCGATACCAGCATCTGGCCCCCGGGCTTGAGAACACGAGCGATCTCGCGGAAGACACGTGGCTTTTCCGGGGATAGGTTGATCACACAGTTTGAGATCACCCAATCGACGGAGGAGCTGTCGACCGGCAGCTCTTCGATAATGCCCTTGCGGACCTCGACGTTGGTGTAGTTGCCCTTCCGAATGTTCTGGTTGGCTTTTGCGATCATGGCGTCGGTCATGTCCACGCCGATCACGCGCCCGGTGGGGCCGACCTTCTTGGCGGCAAGAAAGAGGTCAATCCCGGCGCCCGAGCCTAAGTCGAGCACGACCTCGCCCTCTGCGAGCCCGGCCAAGGCGACCGGATTTCCGCAGCCGAACGAGTTGACGACGGCTTCTTCGGGAAGCTTGGACAGCTCGGATTGGGAATAGCCGCCCAGAACTACGACGGCACCTTTCTGCACCGGCGCGCCTCCGCCACAGCAGCCGCCTTGGGCGGGCCTGCTTACAGCCTCGGCGTAGTTCTTGGATACTTCACGTCGGATATCGTTCGCTCGATCGGTCATGGCTCTTCCTCCTTGTTTGGTTGCACAGCGGTGCAAGTGAAAAGGCATAGGAATGGACCCGGTGCCCCGCTTGCCAGAACTACGTGCCTTTCTTCGCTGGAATCCGATTCTCGGCGGCAGGCATCGAGGGGCAGACACCGGAGGGACAGCACGCGTCCAGGGCGTCGGCTAGGTCGCGAAGGACCTTCGCGATGAGTCCGGTCTGGACGACACACCAGACCTCCTTGCCGCGCTTCTGGCAACTGATCACGCCGGCATCTCGAAGGATTCCGAGGTGCCGAGAAACGACCGACAGGTCGATGCCGCTTCCCTCGGCAATCACGCTGACCGTGCAGGGCTCACGTAGCTCAGTCAGGCGAACCAGCAGGGACAACCTCTTGGGATCGGACAGCGCCTTGAAGAGCTTGGGCTCGAGTAGCCCCTTGAGGCCAGCGCAGCACGGTTTCGATCGCTTGTTCGCTTGCACGACAATGCAAGTATTGGCGCGGGAGCGAATTCGTCAAGGAGATTGTTCCAGCTTGATCGCCGTAGTCATGGTCCGGCGCCCAGGCAGGGACACGCGCCAACGACGGGAATGGGGGATCTTGGCCACCGCCTTGAGCAGAACGTTATCGACCGAGTCCAGGCCTTTCCTACGCCCGTGAGCGATGCCGGCACGTAGCGTTTGCCGGTAGAGTCGGCCCGCTGCATGGAAACGATCCTCTGCCGCAGGCACGGTTGTCGAGCGGTACACGTGCGAGGCCTATGGGCTGCAGACGATCTGCGCTCCTGACGGCACCCTGATCAGCGCTGGAACAGCGACAGGGGCACGGCTTCCGCCATTCTTCGCTGACCGGCGGGATTGGGCTGCGCGTGATCGCCGCTGGCGAGGTCCGGGGCGAGTCGCGTGGGACCCGCGGGCGCGTGTACGGCGGCCGGAAGATCGATCACCGCATCCACGGTGGCGTGCTCGCGGAGCCAGGCGTTGACCCGCTGGCGGGCTGTCTGGTGCGCGGGCGTGTCGTGGGTGGAGCCGCCGAAGGGAAGGTTGGGGACGCCGTACACGAGCATGTCGCGCGCGGGGGCGCGGGCGATGAGGGCCTGATAGGCGGCGATGATCGAGGCCGAGGCGTCGCCCTGGGCCGCGGCGATGTCGTGCAGGCCGGCCAGGATGATGAGCCAACGCGCGCCGCTTTGTTCGAGCACGTCGCGGGCGAAGCGCACGGCGTTCCGAGCGACCTCGATCGTCGCGAATTCGGGTTGACAATGGGCGAGTTGGCCCAATACCAGAGCGCAATCCTCAGGTTCATCGGTGCGAAGCGATCGCTGCTTGGCGGCCGGTGACTTTCGCGTCGGCTTTTGTGCGCAGAGCTGTACTCGCGCATTGTCACTCCTGTGAAAAGAGAGGTCTCAATTGTTGCGTCAGTTGCTTGCTCCGATTGCCCTTGGTGCTGTTCTCGTCGCGCCGTCCAACCTGGCTTTCGCCACGCCCCGCGCGAAGATTCCTGATCGCGTCCAGTCTCCCTACGTCGGCG
>JAEXQJ010000291.1 GCA_023438785.1 Pseudomonadota bacterium | reverse complement strand
CGCCGAGGTCGTGCCCCGCCGCCCGGTGCGCGATCCCGCCGCCGACCCGCGCGCCTTCGCCGCCCGCGTGCGCGCCGAGCTGCACCGCCTGCTGGGCGCCCTGGCGCGCAAGAACTGGGAAGACGCCCTGGCCGCGCTTCGCCAGAACCCCGACAGCGACACGCCCGAATGGACCACCGAGCGCCTGGCCGCCGATCTGGCCCCCTATTTCGAAGAACACGCGCAGATCATCGTCACCCCCGCCGCGCGCGCCTCGCACAACACCATCCTGACCAGCGCCGGCCCGCGCCAGTGGGAGGCCCAACAGCGCATCGTCGACCCCGAGGGCGACGAGGATTTCGGCATCCTCGTGCGCATCGACCTGAGCGCGCCCCTGCCCGCGGGTCAGGAGAACGCCCCCCTCATCGAGCTTCTGCGCGTGGGGCGGTAGATGCTCTACTGGCTCAAGAGGATCCTTTCCTTCCCCGCCTTGCCCCTGCCGACCGCCGTGATCCTGATGGTCGCGGGCGCCATTCTGCTGCGCACCAAGCGCCGCCGCCTGGGCCGCATCGCGATCGTGCTGGCCGCCGTCCTCGTCGTGACCGTCACCAACGGCAGCGTGGCCCACCTGCTGACCGACCCGCTGGAGCGCCGCTACGCCCCCGTCCCCGAGCTGCACGGCGAGGTGCCCGCGGCCCTGGCGAATGCCCAGGCCGTGGCCGTGCTGGGCAGCGGGCATCTGGACGATCCCGGCCTCTCGGCCATCAACCAGCTCTATCCCGTGGGGCTGTCACGGCTGATGGAGGGCGTGCGCCTGCTGCGCCACCTGCCCCAGGCCCAGCTCATCGTGTCGGGCGCGCCGGGCCTGTCGCGCCTTTCGCACGCGCGGGTCTCCGAAACGGCGGCCCTGTCCCTGGGCGTCGAACCGTCCCGCATCGTGCGCCTGGACGACCCCCGCGACACCCACGACGAAGTGGCCGAGCTGCGCCGCCGCCTGGGCGATAAGCCCTTCGTGCTGGTGACCTCCGCCGCCCACCTGCCGCGCGCCATGGCCATGTGCCAACGCGCCGGCCTGCACGCCTACCCCGCCCCCGCCGATTTCATGCTGGATGAGTGGACCTGGTCCGACCTCGTGACCTGGGACGCCCGCGCCCTCAACGCCAGCACGCGCTCCCTGCACGAATGGGTCGGCCTGCTGTGGGCCTGGCTGCGCCGCCAGGCCTGACTCACTCCTCGAAAAACAGCGACTCGCGCTTGCCCAAAAACGCGCGAATGGCCGCCTTGGCCTCGGGAGACATCTGCAAAAAGCGCAGCCCCATGCCCATACCCATACCCGGGCTCAAGTCTCGCTCCCGCACCCAGCGCACCTCGGTCAGTATCTCGAACGCGCGCCCACTCCCCGGCAGATGCAGCCTGACGCTGACCAACTCGCCCAGCCGCCGAATCTGGTGCGTCGCCACGAACAGCCCGCCCCCCGAAAGGTCCTGCGTCAGCCCCGTGTAGAAGTTGTGCTCCGTGGCGAAGTCCACCTGGACCTCCACATGCACCCGGGGCTCCATGCGGCGATCAGCCATAGCCACCCCAGAAGCTTCGCACGAGTGCGTCGCGGGTGGAAGTTTGGTGGTCGAGGCCGTGGTCCCTCCGCACCTCCATCGCCCAGATCTGCGGTAGCCATTCCCATTACAATCGTCCCCGAAGAGCTGCCAAATCCTCGTGTCCGTCGAGCCCAGGATGTCACGACCTCGCCTCTCCATGCCCCCTCACGTCCCGTTGCGCATCAGCGCCAGCGTCCCGCCGACGGTGTCGGGCCTGTGCGAGCCAACTGCGCACGCTGGGGATCGGCCGTGCTCCTCTGTTCTGGGCCTGGGTGCTGATCACCCGTGCCCGTCCCGGGCTCGACCGCAGCAGCCGCGCGCTCGAAGGCGTGCTGAATCAACCCGACGTTTTGTGGCGTGTGTTCCGGCGCAAGCTTCGCACGGCACCACGAGTCGCACGTCCGCGTGCGCAGAGCAGATGGGCTGCTGACGGGCGCACCTCTGCTAATATGCCGAGACCTATGTTTTCCCGTCGAGGAAGCTCATGGAGACGCTAAATCGGATCCTGTGGGCGTTGAGGAAGGTGCGGTTGCCCGTATCCGCGGACGGGCTCGTGTTGGACGTTGGCTCCGGCAACTGCCCCTATCCGCGCTCAGACGTCCTCCTAGAAAGATACACGCGGGGCAACCACAGGTGCGGAGCCAGCGCCATGGCCGATCGGCCGCTCGTGTTGGGCGATGCCCTCTGCATGCCCTTCCGAGACAAGGCGTTCGACTTCGTGGTTGCGTCCCACGTCCTTGAGCACATCAAGACGCCTGAGGTGATGCTGAAGGAGCTGATGCGGGTGGCGAGAGCCGGCTACATTGAAACCCCTAACCTCCTTCTTGAGCGATTCTGCCCCTATCCCGTGCACGTCCTGGAACTCATTCAGCGGGATGGGACGCTCATCATCCACAAGAAGTCCGCCTCCGGGAGCGATGACTTCTTGGCCCGCCAACGGTTGACGGATCGCCACGTGAACTGGAAGCGGATCTTCCAGGGCACCCCACAGAATTTCCACGTGCGCTATTTCTGGCAGGACGAGATCCACTACGAGATCGACAACCCTGAACAGAGCAGTGACTGGGTCGAGGACGCCGCGGACAACAATGACTGCGACGTGTTGCAGACCTATCAGGGCAGCGGGTGGCGAACCTGGGGTCTCAAGCTCTTGCGCAGCTACTACGCGCACCGGCGCCGCATGCCGTTGGACTGGCTCTCGATTCTGGCCTGTCCAACCTGCAGAAATCGCCTGGAACGGACTGGGCCCGAGTTGCGATGCACGGGTTGTGCAGCTCGCTACCTGGCCGAGCCGCATCCGGACTTCCTCCATCCGCTCGTGTAGCGCGATCCGCGAAGGTCCAGTTGGGCCTCCGTGTGCACGCCTGGTCCCGGGCGGCATTCGATCGAAAGGACAGCTTGGCGTTGCTGCGGGTGGGGTTCTTCCACCCTGATTGCTCGGCCACGTCAGCTCCTCAGAAACCTGGAAGTCGCGGGGCCCCCTCTACGTCGCAATGCCAGACTTCGGACTCGGTCCTGCCGACGCCGCGGCTGGGCCAAATGTCTGCTCCAGGCGGTGCACCATGCGGCCAAGCAACAGGTCCTGGCTGTAGCTGGCGGACAGCACACTCCGAGCCTCCTGCCCCAGGCGCCTCAACTCGGCCTTGGGCGTCGCCAGGATGGCCTCGATTCTCCGGCGCATCTCCTGAACATCGCCGTGGGCGACCTGCCAGCCGAAGCGGTGTGCCTCGAGGATGTCGGAGACGTGCGACGGGATCGGCCCCAGATAGAGCACAGGCCGCCCCACTGCCATGGCCCCGTAGATCTTGCATGGGTGAATGATTCCAACCATCTCGTGCCCCATCGAGACGACGTGGACGTCAGCCGCGGACAGCGAGTATCTGAGGTCGGCCAACGGCTGATACGGAAGAGAGAGCATGTTCTTGAGGTCGTGCTCGCGAATACAGGCCTCCACCTCCTGCTTCCCCAGACCGCCACCCACGAAGACGAACCTGACCCGATCGTCGTCTTTGAATGCGACCGCCGCCTGCAGGAGAGTCGCGAGCGGGTTAGCCGGGCTGTGATTCCCGCTGTACATCACGACGTACTTGCCGACCAGCCCGTGCCGCTCTCGGAACGGGTTCTTCGACTCCTCCACGTCCTCGATAGCCTCTTCGTGCGGCCAGGGCGGCAGAAGGAGGGTCTTGTCGGCGAAGTCGCCGCGCGTGACCAGTCGATCTCGCATGAAGCGATCGAGGGCGATGATGAGCGAGCTTCTGCGCAGGACGAAGCGGTTGGCTGCCTCGAGGAAACGGGCCACCAAGCTGGTCTCCTTGGTCTTGCCCATCGCGATCAACTGGTCCGGGTTCAGGTCCATGGCCCAGTAGGCAATCGGGATTCCGCGCACAATCCTGGCAACGCAGGCCGTGACTCCCACCAGCGGCGGCGAAGTGGAGAAGAAGATGCCGGCAAGCCGCGGGGTGGTAAGCTGGTGCCAAAGCACCTGCAGTTGGAAGCTTGCGGCAGCGAGAACCCGGATCGGTAGGTTGCTCTTACCGAGACTCGCAAACGGGATGCGGCGAACGTCGACACCATGGCCGTCGCCGACCGGGATGAACTCGCGTCGGGTGTACCTGAGGCTAGGGTTCTCGTACCCTCGCTCGGACGTGTAGACGACGACCTCGTATCCCGTGCGCGCCAGTCCCTTGGCCACGTCCGCCATGTGCTGCCCGACGCTGGCAGGGTCAGGGACGAAGGTTTGACTCACGACGAGGATGCGCCTTCGTCCGGTTCCTCCATGGGCGTGGACTGCCGCGGACGTGGAAAGCCTCTTCCCGGTCACTGACCCGACCGACCAGCTTGGATCTCGTCGTAGATCCAGCGGTAGGTCTCCTCCATGCCGTCGTGCAATTGGGTATTGGGGGCCCAGCCGAACACCTTCTGGATAAGAGTATTGTCCGAATTGCGGCCGTTGACGCCCTTGGGGGCACCCAAGTTGTAGGTCCGCTTCAGCTTGATGCCCGCGATCTCTTCGACGATGTCGACGAGCTGATTGATGCTCACCAGTTCGCTCGAGCCGAGATTGATCGGCTCGTGCCAGTCACTCTGGGTGATCATCTGAATGCCCTTGAGGCAATCGGAGATGTACGTGAAGGATCGCGTCTGCTCGCCACTGCCCCAGATCTCGATCTCATGCCTTCCGGCCTGCTTCGCCATGATGACCTTGCGGCAGATCGCTGCTGGGGCCTTCTCCCTGCCCCCATCCCACGTCCCGTGCGGACCGTAGACATTGTGAAATCTCGCCACGCGCGTGGCGAGGCCGAAGTCCTCTCGAAAGTGGCGGCACATCCGCTCGCTGAACAGCTTCTCCCAGCCGTAGCCGTCTTCCGGCATACCGGGATATGCGTCTTCCTCTTTGAGTGCCGTTACGTTCGGGTCGCGCTGCTTGTCAGCGTTGTAGACGCAGGCAGAAGACGAGTAGAAGTACCGCCTGACCGGGTTCTCCCGCGCGGCCATGAGCAAGTGCGTGTTGATCAGAACGCTGATCATGCACTCCGCCTTGTGCGTCTCGATGAAGCCCATCCCACCCATGTCACAGGCCAGGTTGTAGA
>JAEXQJ010000177.1 GCA_023438785.1 Pseudomonadota bacterium | reverse complement strand
CGCCGAGGAGCCGCAGCCCAGGGTCACGGCCAACAGGGCGACCAAACACAAGGAAGCACGACCACGCATGTCGCCTAGACTACTACATGTAGGCAAAGGGCGCACTTTTTGAGCGGGCGAGGATCCGCTCAGGCTTCCGCCGTTGGCTCATTCACACGGGGATCACGTCTGACACATCGAGTTCGAACTCGCGCTGGGGCTGGGCGCTGCGCAGCGTGTTGTCCCGGGCTCGATCCAGGGCCACCTTCTCGAAGTACGCCTGCACCTCGGGAATGGCCGCTGCCAGGCGCTCCACGTATTCCCGGGCCAAGAAGAGCACGGTGGTCGCGGTCGCGGCCCGCACCGTGGCGGTGGTTGGCTGGTCGGTGACCAGCGACATCTCGCCAAAAATGTCGCCCGGTCCCAGGCGCGCCAGTCGGGCCGGCTCCGCACTTTGGGCGTGGGCGATAACCTCGACCTCGCCAGACAGGATGAGGAAAAGGCCCTGGCCGCGCTGGCCTTCGGCGACGATGTCCACGCCCGCGGCGATCTCGTGTCCCTGGAAGCGGCGCAGAAGTTCGCCCTGCTGGGTCTTGGTGAAGGGAACAAAGAGGGGCGAGGTTCGCAGCAGGTTTTTGATCAACCGCTCGCGCGAGAAGCGGTCCAGGCCCTCGCGCACGGAGGGGAGCGCGGTCATGACCGGCGTGAGCGCGGCCTGGCTGATCTCGATGACGTCCGCCGCGCCCACCACGGCCACGGAGGCGGTGCGCGGCTGGCCCGTGATCAGCGCCATCTCGCCAAACACGGTGCTCTCGTGTAGGTGCGCGAGCTCTCGCTCATCGCCGGGCGAGCCCGTGAAGACGCGCAGCTCACCGCTGGCGACCAGGAACAGCGAATCGCCCAGCTCGCCCTGCCTGACGACCAGGGCCTGGTCCTGCAGGCGCAGGACGCTCAGCGAGTGCAGCACCGCCAGGAACGATTCGCGCGTCAGCTCGGAGAGGAAGGGCAGCGGATAGTACTGCTCCTGGTAGCCCACGAAGACGGACAGGTCCATGGCCGCCCTGCGCGCCTGCTCGCTGGCTTGGGCCAGGTCGCCCGGCGGCTCGCCCTCGGGCACATCGAGCTCAGTCTCCGGATCCACGGGGGCCGGCTTGACGGCGAAGCGGGCCAGGGCCGGCGAGCCTGCGGCGTAGGTCTGCACCAGCAGCTCCCGGATGTCGTCGACCGGCTGCCCCAGGCGAACCAGCTGGCGGCTGGCCACGATGGCGGGCAGGGGATGCCCGGCCCGAATGTCGTGAATGGCCACGGTTCGATAGACCTGGCTGGCGGCCTCCAGCGCACCGGCTTCGCCGAGCACGTCGGCCACCGCGAAGCGCGACTCGTCGTCCAGGGGCAGGCTCTGCAGAATCCGCTGGTACAGCCGCAGGGCCCGCGGAAAATCCCCTTGCTGGCGCAGGGAACGCGCCCGGCTTTTGGCCTGTCGCAACGTAACCGGCATGACAACTAGAGTCGGCCAACGCGGCGGAGGAGGCAAGAAAGCCCAGGCCGCGATTTGCCAAAGCACTGTCAATCCGCGCGAAGTCGGGTAGTATGGCGACTTCGTGACCGGCCCAGGTTGGGTCGGTCGAGCCCAAACCAAGAACTCTCGCCCCGAACGACAGACAATGGAGAAGGACCTAGAGCGCAGTTTCCTCGAAACACTTGCGCGGGGCTTGGTCGCGCTGCCCTTTGATCTCAAGGTCCTGCTCGAGGCTGTCTCCGACCCGGACCTGGAGCACGACGCGCGCGAGGTGGCCGCCGCGGCGACGGTGTACATCATCTCGCCACGCGAGGGCGGCGTGGAGCCCTATATCCGCTACAGCGAGGACCTGATGATCCTTCGTCTGGCCCTGCGCAAGGTCATGGCCGAAGGCGGCGAGGGTGCACCGGCCTTCCAGGATCGCTTCTCCGAGGATCTCAGCCGCTTCGCGAGCGATCTGGATTTGATCGAGCGCGTCTGTGGCAAGGACCTGCTGGCCTGGCTGGACAGCAAGTGGGCCAGCCTGCGCAAGGCGGTCTACGCGCGCAAGAAGATCTCCATGTTCGTGGACGATCAGGAGATCGGCACTTTCCTTTACGACGAGGGCCTGAAGTTCGGGACCAATTATCCCATCACGGAAAAGAGCCTGGCGGGGCGTCTCAAGCAGGTTCAGCCGGTCCTGGATCACCTGCAGCGCAAGTGGGAACAGGACAAGAAGAAGATCCCCCAGCACTGATGGCTCCGAGCTCCGAGTCGGCGCCGCCGTTCGGCGCCGGGCCCGATGCGGCACTGGACGTCGCGTGCCACATCGCCCGAACCGGCCAGATGGTGTCGCCTGAGGTGACCCAGGTGGCCCGCTTGGCCGCGCCCGCGCTGGCCACGCTCGATCCGGCCCGGGCGCGCGCTGCCGTGGAGCGCGTCCTTCTGGGCGAGCACGCTCCCTTGGGCCTGCAGTGGCTGCACGATGCGGGCGTCCTGGGTGTCCTGCTGCCCGAGCTGGACGCCACGGTGGACTTCTCGCAGGAGGCGGGGCGCCGGCACAAGGACGTCTGGGAGCACACCAAGCAGGTGGTGGCCCAGTCTCCTGCCGAGCCCATCGTGCGCTGGGCGGCGCTGCTGCACGACGTGGGCAAGGTGCGCACGCGCGCCATGCTCCCCGACGGCAAGGTGACGTTCCACCGGCACGCCGAGGTGGGCGCCCGCATGTTCGACAGCGTGGCGCGCCGGCTCGGCTTCACGCGCGCCGACCGACACCGCGTTCGTTTTCTGATCCTCCATCACCTGCGCGCCAACGCCTATGAGCCCGGCTGGACCGACGCGGCGGTTCGTCGCTTCGATCACGAAATGGCCGATGCGCTGGCCGACTTGGTGGCCCTGTCTCGCGCGGATGTGACCTCGGCGCGGCCCGGGCGCCGTCAGGAGGCCGGCCGCAATCTCGATGCTCTGCTTCAGCGCATTGCCGTGATTCGCGAGCTCGACGCCCGTGTGCCGCCCCTGCCGCCCGGCGTGGGCAACGCCATCATGGAGGCTTTCGGCATTCCGCCCTCGCGCCGGGTGGGCGAGCTGCGCAAGGTTCTCGAGGACGCCATCGAGCGCGGTGAGCTCCAGGAGCGGCAGGGCGTGGATTACTACGTGGACTTTCTGCGCCAGCAAGGCATCACGAGTTAACTACCCACTGGCGCCGGCGGCTGGGCTGTGCCAAAAAGGGGTCGGTCCCGGGTGACGGAACACTTGCGAACCCCGCCAGGCCCGGAAGGGAGCAACGGTAGCTTGTCGACCGGGTGCTCGGGACCATTACTTTTCGCCTGAGGCGGACGGCTGCTTGGGGCAGCCCGACCTCGGCGTTTCGGGGAGCGCGGGTGCGACGCCCCCGGCGGGAAGAGGCTTGGGTTCGGTGCTACAATTCCGCTTCCGGAGTCAGAAATGCCCCGCATGGTCAAATGCGCAAAGCTGGGTCGTGAGCTTCCCGGCGTCGTGTACAAGCCCTTCAACAACGAGCTGGGTCAGCGCATCTACGATCACGTCTCGCAAGAGGCCTGGATGGAGTGGGTCGAATACTCCAAGCGCATCGTGAACGAGTTCCGACTCGACCTCACCTCTCCGACTGGACAGAAGCTTCTGCTGGAACAGGCAGAGTCGTTTTTCTTCGGTGCAGGCGCCCAGGAGCCGCCCGACTTCGTTCCAACCCAGAAGTAGCACTCCCTCATGGCGGACGACAAAGGGCCCCGCGCCACGGCCATCACCTTCAGCGAGCCAGCGGCCCTTCGGACCACGGGCTCGTTCGCTGTCCAGGGTGCCACCGGCTCGAACATCATCCCGCGCGACGCGCGCGTGGCGGTGGCCGTGCCCATGCGCATTCGCTACGAGAGCATCCTGGACTTTCACGAGATGCAGTCCGTGAACCTGAGCCGGTCGGGGGTCTTCATCGCCTGCTCCGACCCGCGCCCGGTGGGGACGCTCGTGGATTTCGAGTTCGCGCTCACCGACGGCCTGACCCTGCTCAAGGGCAAGGGTGAGGTGGTGCGCGTGACCTCCGCGCCGGTGACCGGCATGGGCGTGCGTTTTCGCGAGCTCGACGAAGAAGCGCGCGGTTTCATCGATCGCGTGGTGCAGGTGAACGAGCAGGAGGGCCGCCGTTCGGTCGTGCCTTTGGATTTCTCCGCCGGGGCTCCCGCCAATCCGCTGCGTGGCGCAACCAACGTGCAGGCCGGGCTGGCGATCGACGGGCGGGAAATGCGCATCAGGTTGAGCCCGGCCACGGTAGGCTATTTCGTGAACAACCCCTTGCTCAACGTCCGCCTGGGTGGCTTCGTGGTGCCGTGCGAGGAGAACGTCTCCCTGGGCGCCGTCTTCGAGGTGGCCATCGAGAGCCTGGACGGTCAGTCGCTGTTCGGCGGCAGGGGCAAGGTGGTGGCCAAGCAGGAGCACCGCCTGGGCATCCGCCTGACCGAGGCGGACAAGGCCGTATTGGCCCGCCTACAGGCCGAGATCGCCCGGCTCGGCCCCATGGGCGTCCGCTAGAGGTCCCGCGATTGTTGCGGGTTCCGGTTCCCGGCGGCGGCGCGGATCGGTAGACTACCGACGTGGCTGGTAAGCAAGACAAGACGAAGCAGGATGACAAGGCCGAGCTGGCGCGCGCCCGCCTGAGCGCGACCGGACGCAACGACGCCTGTCCCTGTGGTTCGGGCAAGAAGTACAAGAAGTGCCATCTGGCGGAGGACGAAGCCGCGACGGCAGCGCCGGTGAAGGCGCCTGATCCCGACGAGATGCTGGCCCACGGCTGGCAGCTCTTCGAGCAGCGTCGGCCGGGCGCGGCCGAGAAGGAGTTCCGCGCCGCCCTGGCCCTGCGGCCCGAGTGGCCCGACGCCATGGTGGGCATCGGCCTGGCGCGCCTGCAGACCGGAGACAACGATGGCGCTCGCAAGGAATTCGGCGATGTGCAGCGGGTCTCGGACAAGGTCGCCGCGGATCTGCGCAGCTCGGGCGCCAAGGATGCGTTCACGCGCCGAGAGGCGCAGGCCTACGTTCGGGCCAGCCACGCGCTGGGCTGCATGGCCTTCGACAACCAAGAGTACGAGACGGCCCTGACCGACTTGGAGCGTGTCTACGCCATCGACGAGGGACCGGTGGGCACCGAGGCGCGCCTCATCGCCGGCACCGCGTTGCTGAAGCTGAAGCGGGCCGCGGACGCGCGCGCCGTTCTAGAGCCGGCGGCCAAGAGCGCCACGGGCGCGGGGCGAGCCCACCTCAGCCTGGCCCTGGCGAGTCTGACCGCCGGCGATCGCGCCGCCGCGGAGGCCGAGGCCAAGCAGGCCATGGAGGCCAATCCCCACCTGGCCAAGGTGCTGCTCGGACGTGTGCCCAAGCGACCCGCCAACCTGGGCGCCGCCACACCGGGTAGCCGCGAGGAGGCCTACGGCTATGTCCAGACCTACGGCGACACCTGGGACGACGAGGCCAGGGCCTTTCTGGGCGCGTTGCTCGACAAGACGTCCGAGGGTGAGGCCGATCAGGCCGGCTGACACCCACCATGAGTCCGAAAGACGGCACCCCGGCTCCGCAGCGTGACCGGCGGGCTTCCCGGCGCAACCCGGTGCAGGTCCGGTTGCAGCTTTCGGACATGCGCGCCACGTTCGCGGGCCGCAGCGTCGATGTGAGCCGCGGCGGCTTGTTCGTCGCCTCGGCGGCGGTGCGGCCCGTGGGCACGCTCCTGCGCATACGCGTGCGCGGGCCGCACAGCGACGCGGTGTTCGCGGTGGGCGTGGTGGTGCGTTGTTTCGCCGATCTGGAGGGCAGCACCGAGGGCAGCACGTCGCCCGGCATGGCCATCGCCCTGACCTCGACCAGCGAGGCGTGGGATCACTTCTGGGATGACGTGAATGCCAGCGAGGACGAGGGGGGAGCGGACAGCGGGTCCGATTTGCCGTGAGCGGGCCGATTTTTCCCGTGTCAGCGGACAAGGCGCAGGCCCTGCAGGCCCGCCTCGACCGCTTGGGCATTCGCGAAGAGGACCTGGAGGAGAGCTTCGTCTGCTCCGGCGGCAAGGGCGGCCAGCACGTGAACAAGGTCTCCACCTGTGTGCTCTTGGTCCATCGGCCCACCGGTACCCAGATCAAGTGCCAGCAAGAGCGCTCCCAGGGGCTCAATCGCTACCTGGCCCGCAAGCTGCTGGCCGACAAGCTGGAGGCGGCGCTGCTGGGCGAGCGCAGCCGGCAGGAACAAGAGGCCGAGCGTATCCGGCGACAGAAGCGCCGCCGCTCCCGCCGCGCGCGCAATCGCATGCTGGCGGACAAGCACGCCCGCGCCACCACCAAGGCCCTGCGAGGGTCAGTCAAGCACGACGACTAGCGGATCTCGGAGGGCGTCTGAGGGGCCTCGCTTGCCGGCGTGCCCTTGGCGCCTCGTCCCCGTGGCGTCGCGGGGCGGGATAGGCGCACGGCCGCGTACTCGGGCGCGCCGGGGCAGTCCGGCGGGTTCAACTTGCGCAATTCGAGGTGAAACGCGGCGTGGGGAATGCGCTCGGCCAGCGCGTCCAGCATCTGGCGCGCCAGCGCCTCGATGAGGTGGCATGGCTCGGCAGCCGTCCCCACCTGCACGATGACGTCAGCCACCGTGCGGTAGTCGATGGTGTCTTCCAGGCGGTCGCTCGACTGAGGACGTTCGAGCGGCGCCTCGATCTCAACGTCCACCTCGAAGCGGCGCGAGCTGCGTTGTTCGACCGCGGTGGCCCCGTGGCGCGCGTCGAAACCGATTCGCGAGAGAACCAGGGTGAGCATCAGGGAGGACGGTGCGGCTCTCCGCGCCCGCTCAGGCCTCGCTCTCGCCGGATTCCTTCCGCATCTTGCGGCGGATGATCTGGCGTTTGACCGGTCCAACCAGATCGATGATCAGCTTGCCGTTGATGTGGTTGCCCTCGTGCTGGAGAGCCCGCGCGAAGAGGCCCGCGCCCTCCATTTCGAAGGGCTTGCCCTTGATGTCCAGCGCCTTGACCTTGGCGCGCATGGCGCGCTTGATGGGCACGAAGATGCCGGGAAAGGAGAGGCAGCCCTCGTCGCCGGTCTGCGTCTCCTCGGACAGAGACACGATCTCGGCGTTAATGAAGACCAGCGGCGGATCGGTGGGTTGCTGGCCGGCGGCCTCGGCGTCCACGATAAAGAGCCGCAGCGGGACGCCCACTTGAATCGCTGCCAAGCCCGCTCCCTCGGCCTTGTACAGCGTCTCGGTCATGTCTGCGACCAACTGGCGGAGCTTGTCATCGAACTCGGTGATCTCCCGCGAAACCTCGCGCAAGCGCGGATCCGGGAAACGGACAATGGGGAGCGCCGCCATGACTGGTCGAGAGAATGACATTCGACAGCGACGGGATCAAGCCACCGCGCCGACGCGGTCAGCAGCGCGCGTTGACAATCTGAGATCGCGTTCGTACGTTTACCGCGTCTGTGGTCCCATGAGCATCACCCGCTACGCTGAAGCCGATCTCCCGACGGTGCACGGTCCGTTTCGTCTGTTCGTGTATCACGAGAGCGGTCCCGAGTCGGCCGGCAGCGGCGCGCTCGAGCACATGGCCATCGTGCGTGGGCACGTGGACAACAAGAGCGCGGTGCTGTGTCGCATTCACTCCGAGTGCTGGACCTCCGAGGTCATGGGCTCAATGAAATGCGACTGCCGCGAGCAGCTCAATGCCGCTCTCGACAAGATCGCCGCGGAAGGCGTGGGCGTTCTGGTCTATCTGCGCCAGGAGGGACGTGGCATCGGGCTGGGCAACAAGGTGCGCGCCTATGCCTTGCAGAACATCGGTGCGGATACGGTCGAGGCCAACCTGGCCTTGGGCTTCGAGGCGGACGCGCGCAGCTACGACGTGGCGGGGGAGATCCTGCGCGACCTGGGTGTGCGCTCCGTGCGGCTCATGACCAACAACCCTCTCAAGGTGGCTGGCATCGAAAAGGCCGGGCTAAAGGTCGCCGAGCGCCTGCCGCACTGGGTGGGCGAGAACCAACACAACGCCAGCTACCTGTCCGTCAAGCGACGGAAGATGGGGCATCACCCCGAGCCGCCGGCGGCCAAGGAGCGACCGACCCTCAGCCTGCGCGTGGTGCCCCCGAAGACAAGGATCTGACGAAGATCTGAAGACGATCTGACCGAGCCGAGCGCCCAAGGCGCGAAAGGAAATCCCATTCTCACCCTCGAGCAAGTGCAATCGGCGTTGGCCCGGGTCAACGACCCCGCGTTGAACCGCAGCCTGGTTTCCGCGGGCATGCTGCGCGAGGTGGCCGTCGAAGGACAGCGCGTGCGCGTGGCCATTCGGTTGACCACGCCGGCCTGTCCCTCGCGCGACGTCATCGAGCGCTCGGTGCGCGAGGCCGTGGGCAAGCTGGACGCGGCGGCCCAGGTGGACGTGACCTTCTCTGCCGAGGTGGCGCGGCGCCAGACGGCGCAGCAGTCGGAGAGGCTGCCCGGCGTACGTAACGTGATCGCCGTGGCGGCGGGCAAGGGCGGCGTGGGCAAGTCCACCGTCACCACCAACCTGGCGGCGGCGCTGCATGTGTTGGGTGCGCGCGTGGGTATCCTGGACGCGGACGTCTTCGGGCCCTCCATCCCGCAGATGATGGGCACGCCGGACCAGCCCCCGGGCCTGCAAGCGGGCGACAAGATCCAACCCTCGGTTCACCACGGCATCAGCGTGGTCTCGATCGCCTTCTTCGTGGAGCGCGGCGCGCCCATCATTTGGCGCGGCCCCATGATCCACAAGCTGCTGCAGCAGTTCACCGAGGACGTGGACTGGGGCGAGCTGGATTACCTGGTGGTCGACCTGCCGCCTGGTACGGGCGACACCCAGCTCTCGTTGTCGCAGCTCATACCGGTGACCGGGGCGGTGATGGTGACCACGCCACAGGAGGTTTCGGTCCTGGACGTGGAGAAGGCCCTCGGGATGTGGAAGAAGGTCGAGGTGCCCGTGCTCGGCGTCGTGGAGAACATGAGCTACTACGTGTGTCCGTCGTGCGGGCATCACGAGGAGATCTTCTCGCGCGGCGGCGGGCGAAAGTTGGCCGAGCGCGAGGGGTTGCCGTTCCTGGGCGAGGTGCCGCTGCAGCCCGCCGTGCGGGGCGGGGGTGACGCGGGCAAGCCCGTGGTGCTGGCCGATCCCGACTCGCCCGTGTCCCGTGTGTTCGTCGACATCGCCCGCCAGGTGGCTTGCGCCCTCTCGGTTCGTAACCTGCCCGACCCGGGCCTCGCCAAACGCAGCAGCAAGCTGAGCGTCCTGCGCTAGAGCGCTCTCATTGCGAGTTCCCGCTACGGCTTCTTGAGAAAGCGGGCGAGGACCGTCTTCATGCCGGCGCTGGAGAAGCGCACGGTCACCTTGAGATCAGCGCCCGTGGTCTGCCAGCTTCGCACTTCGCCCACGCCGAACTGCGCGTGGCGGACCTTGCCGCCAATGCGGAGCCCCAGCTCGCCCTCGCCCGGCGCCATACCATCGTCATAGTGGCGCGTGATCTCGCCGGTGGGCGCGGCCGCGACGACGGGGGCGGGCCGGCGTGTGGGGGAGGGCGGCGCGGAACGGCTCCAGCGCCCCTGCTGCCAGGGGCCGCCCGACTCCGCATCCAGATCCATGTACGACGGTCGCGGCGTGATCACGTGTTTGACGACGTCGCCGGGTAGATCCTGCAAGAAACGGCTGGGCACGCCGCCCAATTGCTGACCCGAGAGGCGGCGTCGGCGCACGCGGCACAGGTGCAGGCGCTTCATGGCGCGCGTGACGGCCACGTAGCAAAGGCGCCGCTCCTCCTCGACCTCCGAGTCATCGTCGATGCTGCGCTGGTGTGGGAACACGCCCTCCTCCAGGCCCGTCACGAAGACCTCGGGAAACTCCAGACCCTTGGCGGTGTGCACGGTCATCAAGGCCACCGCGCCCTTCTCGGGATCGAAGCCGTCCACGTCTGAGGCCAAGGTGATGCGTTCGAGGAAGCCACTCAGGCTGGGCTCCTCGGCCTCGCGCTCGTACTCGCGCAACTGCTCCACGAATTCGAGCAGGTTCTCCATGCGTCCCTCGGCCTCCAGCGAGGGATCCGCGGCGAGTTGGGCGCGGTAGCCGGTTTCATCGAGGACCTTCTCCGCCAGGGCGGCCGGGGGCAGAGAGGCGGCGGCGGCGCGCAGGCTGTCCATCAGGTCGCAAAAGGCGGCGACCTTCTTGCGCGCGGCCTGCGCCAGGAAGTCTGGCGTGCTGGTGGCGATCTTGAGGGCGGCGCTCAGGCTCACGCCTCGCGTCCCTGCCAGCTCGCTGAGTCGCTCGACGGTGGTGTTGCCGATGCCGCGCGCGGGGACGTTGATGATGCGGCCCAGGCCCACGCTGTCGTCCGGGTTCTGCAGCACGCGCAGGTAGGCGATGATGTCTTTGACCTCGGCGCGATCGTAAAAGCGCGTGCCGCCCACCACGGTGTAGGGCAGGTTGCGCGTGCGCAGGGCTTCCTCGATGACGCGTGATTGGCCGTTGGTTCGATAGAAGACCGCGAAGTCGCGTGGGGCGGCGCCTTCTTCCAGCTTCGCCTGCACGCGCGCGGCCACGTAGTCGGCCTCTTCGCGCTCGGTCTCGCCCTCGAAGACGATCACGCTCTCACCCGCGCTGGCCTCGGTGAAGAGCCGCTTGGGGCGGCGCTCGGTGTTGCGCGCGATGACCGCGTTGGCGGCGCGCAGGATGTTGCCGGTCGAGCGGTAGTTCTGCTCCAGCTTGACCACCGCCGCGTCGGGATGGTCACGTTCGAAGTCCAGGATGTTGCGAATGTCGGCGCCGCGCCAGCGGTAGATCGACTGGTCCTCGTCGCCTACCACGGTGATGCTGCCCGAGCGCTTGGCCAGGAAGCGCACCAGGCGGTACTGCACGCTGTTGGTGTCCTGGAACTCGTCGACCAACACGTGATCGAAGCGCCCCGCCAGTTCGGCGGCAGCCGAGCTCTCTCCCTGGCACAGGCGCAGGGCCCACAGCAGCAGGCCGCCAAAGTCCACGGCGTGCGCCGCGCTCAGGCGCTCCTCGTAGGCGCGATAGGCCTTGGCCACCACATCATCGAAGTAGTTGCCCGACGAGAAATCATTGGCGCTGATGCCCTGGTTCTTGGCGCGATCGATGGCTGAAAGGACCTGGCGCACCGGAAACGTCTTGTCGGAGACCTTGAGGTCGGCCAGCACGCGCGACATGAGGCGGCGCTGATCGTCGTCGTCGTAAATGACGAAGTCCTTGCGCACGCCCACGGCCTCGCCCCAGCGCCGCAGCAAGCGCGCCGAGATGCCGTGAAACGTGCCCAGCCACAGCCCATGCACGCCGCTGTCCTCGCTGCCCAGCAGGCGCGCCACGCGTTCCTTCAGCTCGCGTGCCGCCTTGTTGGTGAAGGTGACAGCCAGGATACGGCGCGGATCGGCCCCCGCGGCTAGGAAACCGGCCAGGCGGTAGGTGATGACCTTGGTCTTGCCCGAGCCCGCGCCCGCCACGACCAGCAGCGGCTTGGGCGGATGAATCACCGCCTCCGCCTGTCGCGGGTTCAGCTCGCGGGCCAGCGCCGGCGCGAGGGTACGCGTGCCGGCCATGCTTTGCGTGTCCACGATCCGTTCTTATACAGAAGACCGGCGCTCGGAACACAGGTTCGCATGCGCCGTGCACCGCTCGGCGCGGGCCGGAGCGTGGCGGGGCCGCTACTTGGTCGCGGGGGCGGTTCCGCCCTGCCGGGCCACATCGGGCGGTCGGCGATCCAGGACCACCAGCGTCTGGACCGATTGCACGTCGTTGGTCTGGCGCGCGAAGACCTGCACCAGGTTGCTGCCCGGCCACAAGGGCACATCCGCCTCGAAAGGCAGACGCGCCTTGTTGCCCTTGTTGGGCAGATAGAAGACCTTCTTGGGCGGCAGCTTGGAGTCGCGGTTCCACACGCGCACGTAGACGTCCTTGACCTGCGTGTTGTCCGTGGCCACGCCCGAGATGTGCACGGTGTTGCCCGGAACCATGGTCGGGGCGGCCACCGAGAGCAGGGGCGGCGTGACCTGCCACTGGGGCCGGAACGTCCCGGCGATCTTTCCGCCTGCCGTCACGTCGGTGCTGGCGATGAAGGCGGGGTGACCGGGCTCGATCTCCACGCGGTGGAAGGCGCCCAGCTTGCCCGTGTCTTTGAACACCGTGCCCTTCGGCGCATAGCCCACGATCTGCGCGCTATCCGAGGGGGCCTCACGCAGGACCGCCTCGTGACGCGGAACCGTGACCGTGCCGTCTGCCGCCGAGGGGGCCGGACCGGGGGGCGCGATCTTGACCCGAATCTTGTCGGTCACCGACTCGCCCAGGATGGTGTCGGCCACCACCAGCTCCAGTTGGTAGTCGTCGCCGCGGTAGTCCTGGCCGACGTCGTACACGAACGAGAACGTCTTGCTGGCCCCGGGTGCCAGATCCTTGGCCTCGAAGCGGCCGGCGCTGATGAGGATGCCCTCCTGGCCCGTTCCATTGCGCAAGATGGCCTCGGTGCGCAGCGCTGCGCCCTGGCCGATGTTCTTCACGCGCACCAGGGTGCGGACCCGTTCGCCGCGTTGGACCTGGCCGTCGCGGTTGCCCTGCACGTCATCGATGGTCTGATAGGTGTACGCGAAGAGCGGGTGCGCCTTGCCCTCGATGTTGAGGGCCATCTCGGGGGTGTTGGCCTTCAGCGGGCCCTGCGCTGACATCTCGGCGCGCAGGACGTCGGTGCGGGTGTAGCTGCTCTTCGGCACCTTCACCGTCATGTCATAGGTGCGCGAGGCGCCCGGCGCGATCTTGCCGAACACCATCTCGTTTTCGTCGAAGAGCAGGTTGTCGCTGCGCAGGACCGCGCGCGCACGGTACACCGTCGTGGATCCCACGTTCTTCACCGTGCCGCGGATCTTGATGGGATTGCCGGCGCTGACCTTGGCCTCGCCCGACACGGGGGCCAGCGTCACCTGGATCTGTCCGGGCGCCTGATTGGCCGGGCCCGCGCTCCAGTCCACGCCCAGCTTCTCCAGCGCCGCCGTGAGCCGCTTGTCCTCATCGCTGCGAACCTTGTCGAAGAAGGCCTTGCCCTGGGCGATGAGGTCCTGACGACGGGAAGACTTGGCCTGCGAGAGCAGATCGCGCGCCATCTCGATGGGGAAGTCGATGCGGTTCTCGTCCGGCTCATCTGGTTCCGCTTCGTCTTCGCCGTTGGGCTCCAGCTCGTCTTCGGGATCAACCTGACGGGCCTGGCCGGGTGGCGGCACGAACAGGAACGGGACCACCTCTTCCGGCTTGGCCGGCTTGCGCGCGTTGGGGTTGTTGAGGTGCCATTCGTAGTCCGATTCCTGGCGGCGGCGCGTGGAGTTCTGCAAGGTGATCCACGACTCGTCGTTCTTCTTGTCCACGCGCATGCGCACCAACTCCACGTCGGGCGTCACGCCCACGCCTTGGATGGACAGGTCACCCGGGGTCAGGTACTGCGCGGTGGTGAGCTTGAGGCCCAGCTTATCGTCCTCGGGCTTGCCGCCGAAAGGCACGGGCGAGGTGATGTCGAACAGCATTTGCACCGAGCCCTTGCCGAAGGTGGTCTCGCCGATCACCACGCCGCGGTCCAGGTTCTTGATCGCCCCCGCCACGATCTCCGAGGCGCTGGCCGACGTCTGGCTGACCAGGACGGCCAGCGGCACCTTGGTGTCGCCGTCGCGCGAGGCGTGCTCGTCTTTGCGCTGGGCCCCGCCCACGCCGACCATGGACACCAGAACGCCCGACTCGATGAACGCGTCAGCCACCTTTTGCGCCTGATCGTAAAGGCCGCCCGGGTTGCCACGCAGGTCCATGATGATGCCCTTGACCTTCTCGTGCTCGAAGTGGGACAGGGCGCGCGTCAGATCGCTCTCCGTGTTGGCCGAGAAGCTGACCACGCGGAAGTAGCCGATCTTGGCGCCCGGCTGCGGACCCGAGGGCGGCACGACCAGCACGCGGGCCGGCGGCTCGATGGCCGGCGGACGAATGGAGTCACGCACGATGGTGTACTTCTTCGCCTCGGTCGCGCTGCCGCGCTGGATATAAACGTCGACCGGCGCCCCCACCTCGCCGCGCAGCCGGTCCACCGCCTCCTGCAGGGTCATGTTGATGGTGGACTCGTTGTTGATGCGAACGATGTGGTCCTTGGCCTTGAGACCGGCGCGAATGGCCGGCGTGTCAGGCATGGGCTTCTTGACCGTGATGCGCCCCTTGCGATCCATCTCGATGACGATACCCAGGCCGCCGAACTTGCCCTGGGTCGTGGTGCGCATGTCCTTGTAGCTCTCCACGTCCAGCAGCACGGAGTGCGGGTCCAGCGTGTACAGCATGCCGTTGGTGGCCGTCATTTCGATCTCCACCAGGCGGCGCGCCTCGTCCTTGGCCGGCACGGGCTGCAGACGCGGCTGGACGAATGCAAAAATGGTTTGCAGGGTGGTGCGCAGAGCCCACGGCGAATCCACGCCCTCGATGGAGAACGTGCGCTGTTCGCCATTCACCTTCACGGTGACCTGCTTGGGATCGTGCTCGGGCGAGCGGTCGACCAGGATTTCGGGCACGTCGCGCTGGAGGAAGTCCAGGGCGCCGACCAGCATGCGCTTCGGGTCGAGGCGCGTCTTGTCGAAGTACTGGTTGTTTACGTAGTACAGCGCCTTGGTGAAAATCTGCGCCTGCGACAGGTCGTAGGGCGCATTACGGCTGCGCACCGCCGCGCTGAGGGGGGCGTTGGTGACCAGTCGGAAATCCTCACCGCGGTGCTGGATGGTGAGGACCAAAGCGAGCGCACTCGCGCCCAGAAACACCACTACCTTGCGGATGCGTCGCATGAAGGACTCCGGGCCTTTTGACGAAGACGGGGTTGGATCGTCGAGCAGATCCATGTGCATACGAATGATAGCAAGAGCAGGTGCCCACGTCGTCTTTATGGGAACCCTGGGAGGGTTCCCAAACCC
>JAEXQJ010000150.1 GCA_023438785.1 Pseudomonadota bacterium | reverse complement strand
CCGGCGCCCGAGGAGCCACCGGCGCCCGAGGAGCCCCCAGCGCCCGCCGCGCCGCCGGCGCCAGCTTTGCCACCAGCGCCCCCCTGAGCGGAACTCGACCCCCCGGCGCCCGCCGTTGTGCCACCCGTGGCAAGTGAACCAGCCGCGCCGGAAGGCTCACCGCCGCTGCCACCCGAACCTCCGGCGGCCGTCCCACCAGAGCCGGTGCCTCCACCCGACGCTCCCCCCGTGCCCGCGGTGGGGCCATCTTGACCCGCGTCTCGCCGTTCGGTGCCGCCGGCGTCCGAGGAGCCACCGGCGCCCGAGGAGCCACCGGCGCCCGAGGAGCCACCAGCGCCCGCCGAGCCGCCGGCGCCCCCGCCCGGGACGGTGCCCTTGCCGTACAACGTGGTGACGCTCTGAGCGTCGAGGGTCACGGATAGTGAGCCGTTCGATGCCGTGATCGCGGCCTCCTTGGCCACGCTCTTGCTCGCGGTGGTGGTGTACTTGTCGTACGAAGAGATATCGGTGCCGGAGATGGACACCGTGAGGGTCTTCGTCGCATTGGCTCGGTTGACGATGACCAGCACCACGTCCTGGGGCCCCTTGTACGCGGAGAGGAACATGTCTGTGGTCGGGCTCTTGGTGGCGTCCACTCGCACGAAGCCGGGGCGAACGAATCTGGCGAAATGGGCCATGCTACAGCCGCGTTTGCTGATAGCGCCGTTCTCTTTCATGGGACCGTATTGCCTGCGGATGTACCACCACACGTAGGCTTGGAACTCCGCCTCCACCATGGCGCTGTGGACGTGATAGGCGACCTCCAGTCCCTCGGGCCAGCGATCCGCCGAGTTGTCCTCGCTGTTGGGATAGTAGACCTCGGTCATCCAGAGGTCCTTCCCTGCCCCTTTCTCCTTGAAGAGCGGATAGGGGAAATCCTTGATTTGGGTCCCGTAGGTGTGCGCGCCCAGGATGTCCCAATTGGCGAGCGCCTTGGAGTCGTTCAGGAGTTGGTCGTACAGGGTCTTGCGATACTGAAAGGACTCGGCGGTCATAAGCCTGGTCTTGATCGTCGAACGGTGGTTCACGATGAAGTCATGCACTTGTTGCGCGGTCCACGCGGTCCACTCGCTGGCATAGTCGGGCTCGTTCTGGACGCTGATGGCGTACAGGTCGACCCCGTTGTCCTTCATGAAGGTGACGTAGTCGTTTAAGTGGGCCGCGTAGGCCGCGAATTGCGAGGGGTTGATCGAGCCGCCGGATTTCATGCTGGCAGGCGGGTTCCAGGGCGAGGCGAAGGCGAGGCCGCCGGCCGCGATGCAGGCCTTGCCGGTGGCCACCTCCTTGGACCAGTCATTTTTGTTGTCACTGACGAACATGCGCACGATGCTGAAGCCCAGTTGCCCATCCCCGGTTCCGAAGGCGGTCGCCCTCTGCGCCGCGGTCAGATCACCGGCCCAAACCGGATGGTTCATGCCGCCGTAGCCGCGAATCACCTGTTTGGGGCTGTTCAGGTTGACGGTCGCGCTCTGTGCCAGGACGTCGCTGGCAGGAGCGAGCAGCAGAGCCATTCCCAATGTGGCTGCAATCCTTCGACGCATGCGTTTCATGTGTGACACCTCTGCATCTGCCCCGTGGCTATCGCCACCATCATGGGTCCTCTTCTGTGCCCGCAGCGTGCCGGTTTGGGCAAACCTCTGCACGCTGCCCGTCGTTTTCCTGCGAACGATCTGCCGGTGCTTACCATCCGCGCCCTCTGCCCACGCAATCCTCCCGGTTCCGTTCTGGATGGGGACGGCGGTCCGCCTCCGGTAGCTCGAACAGCCGCTCGCATCAACGTTCGAGCATACTGCAACGCCGCAGCCGCGCGCCGCAACTATTCGATTCCGACGGTCCGAGCGCGTGGCGACATCCCGCCTCGGCGTGGGTCCTCTGCCCATGCGGGAGTTGGTCGCCTCTGGTTGCCGCCTTCCTATTCGGATCCGGCCGATGCGGTTCGCCCTCGGACAGGAGCCTCTTTGGGGCGCATCTCAGCGCACCGGGCAGGGCGTTCCGGAAGAGGGTCCACTCCTCGACGATGGCGCAGAGATCGCGAATTCCAGAAGGAGGCTGCTGACGCGGTCACGGAGCGGGTGTAATGGGATCGCATGCGTACACCGGACCTCTCCGCCACCGCCGTGTGTGGGCTCTTCTGCCAAGCTTGCTCACTCTACATCGGCTCCACCGAATGCCCCGAGCGCATCGAGGCCTTCATGAAGCGCTGGCAGAAGTCGCGCGACGAGGCCACTTGCCACGGCTGCCGAAGCCGCACGCTTGCTTGGCACTGCAGGGGCTGCAACCTGAAGGCTTGCGCAGCACGGAAGGGCGTCGCCTTCTGTGCCGAGTGCGCTGACTTCCCGTGCGCGGAGTTTCGCGCCTTTGTAGCGGGCGAGCTCGCCGATCCGGTCATCGCCGGCAAGCGGCCCCACCGGTTGGAGCTGACGGCCGACTGCGCAGCCATCAAGGAGAAGGGGTGGCAGGCCTGGGCTATCGAGAAGGTCGAAAGCTACTCCTGCGCATCCTGCGGAACCATCAATTCGGCCTACGATCTCAAGTGTCGCAAATGTGGCCATGAGCCAGGAAACGCCTTCGTGGCGCGCAACCGGGAGGCGATCTTCGGTTTCCTGACCCGAGCTCGATAGCGTCGCCGCGCAAGGTCGCTAACCCGGCCGCAATTCACACCGAACGCTAGGGGTCGTCCGGGGCCGGGTCTTTCTCGCCGGTCTCCTCCTCGGCAGGTGAGCCTGCCGGTTGCGCGGCCTCGCGCAACTCGTCGCGGTGGGTACCCTCCCACAGGGGCACGCCGATGCGATGGGCAGCCCGCCCGATTCGATGCGCGCCCACGGGCGAGGTCAGGACGAAGAAGAGCAGGATCACCGCCGCGTGCGCGGTGACCGCCAATTGGCCGAAGTGAACGGCCACCGCGAGCATGATGAAGCCGATCCCGAGGGTCCCGGCCTTGGCTGCCGCCTGCATGCGCGTGAGCACGTCGGGGAAGCGCCATACGCCTATGGCAGCCACGAGCATGAAGGCCGCGCCGATCAACATGAACACGGAGGTCAGCCATTCCCTCACGGCGCCACCATCTTTTCCAGGTAGCGGGCGAAGGCCACCGTGCCCAGAAAGGTGACCAGGCCCACGACCAGCGCGCTCGCCAGCAACGAGTCCTCGTTGGTCATCACGGCATACACGGCAATGATGCCGACGGCCAGCAAGGCCGTGAGGTCGAGGGCCACAACGCGATCCGGGGTGCTCGGTCCGCGCAGCAGGCGGATGACGGCTAGGATGAGCGCCACGCCGAAGATGGCCATGGCCAGATAGGCGGACAGAAAGGCCACGCCGCGTTCCATGAGCGGGGTCATCGCATCAGCTCCAGCAGTCGCCGCTCCAATCCGTGCTTGATGGCGGCTCGCGAACGATCGTAGTCGCGAACGAACATGGCGTGCACGTAGAGCGTCTTCCGGTCCGCCGATACATCCAGAGTCAAAGTGCCCGGGGTGAGGGTGAGCAGGCACGACAGGAGCGTGATCTCCGCGTCCGTGCTCGCATCCAGCGGAACGGCGATGATCGCCGGCCGCATGTGGTGGGTGGGGGTGACCACGTCGTGGGCCACCCGCAGTGACGAGACCACCAACTCGGCGAAAAAGTAACCGAGGAAGCCGAGCAGCTCGGGGACCTTGCGGAAGTAGGCCGGGCCGCGTCGCCCAACCGCCAACCTGAGCACGAGGTATCCCAGCACCAGTCCCAGCAACAGGTTCGCGGGACTGGCGTCGGTGGTGAGCGCGACCCACAGCAGGCCCATGGCCAGATTTGCCAGCAGCATCCTCATGGTCTGTCCCCCATCACGGCCCGGACGTAGCGTGAGCGATCCAGGAGTTGTTCCGAGGCCTCCGAAGAGAGCGCGAGTAGGGCGTTGGGCCACAGGCCGATGGCCAATGTGAGAGCGGCCAGCCCGGCGATGGGCAGGATGAGCATGGCCGGAATCGGTCGCGCCGCCTCGGAGCGAGCAACGTGGTCCGCCTCGGGGCGCGGCTTCCAGAAGGCCTCGGCCCAAATCTTGGTCATCGAGAACAGCGTCAGCAGGCCCACCCCGAGCGCCACGGCCACGATGGCGTACCGCTCGGAGCGCAGGCCGGCCTGGATGAGGATCAGCTTGGCAAAGAAGCCCGACAGAGGTGGCATGCCCGCGAGGGAGAGCGCAGGGACCAGGAAGGCGAGCGCCAGCCAGGGGCGTTCGCGGTACAAACCACCCAGCCGCTTCAGCTCGTACGAGCCCTCCACGTGGTGGACCGCGCCGCTGACCAGGAAGAGGTTGGTCTTCACCACGATGTGATGGGCGATGTAGAAGATGGAGCCGGCCAGCGCGAGCGGCGCGAACAGCCCCAGGCCCATCACCATGTAGCCGATCTGGCTGATGATGTGGAACGACAGGATGCGCCTGAACTCGTGCTGAGCGGCCGCGCCCAGCACGCCGGTCACCATGGTGAAACCAGCCACCCACAGGATGAGGACGTGGGTGTAGTCGGTCTCGCGGATAAACAGCAACGTGAACACCCGGATGAGGGCGTACACGCCGACCTTGGTGAGCAGGCCCGCGAACAGGGCCGATATCGCGACGGGCGGCGTGTGATACGAGGCGGGCAGCCAGAAGAACATGGGAAACACCGCTGCCTTGATGCCGAAGGCCATGAAGAACAGCAGTCCGGTGGCTGTCACGAATGCCGGACGTGGGATCGAGTCGAGGCGCACGCTCAGATCGGCCATGTTGAGCGAGCCGGTCATGCCGTAGAGGATTCCCACTGCCGCCAGGAACAGCGCGGAGGAGATCAGGTTGAGGGTGACGTACTTGATGGCCCCTTCCAGTTGCGCGCGCTCGCCGCCCAGGGCCAGCAACACGAACGACGAGATGAGGAGAACCTCGAACCAGACATACAGGTTGAAGATGTCGCCGGTCAGGAAGGCCCCGCACACCCCGGCGAGCAGCACGTGGATGAGCGGGTAGTAGCCGAAGGCCTTGCGCGGCTGGTCGACGCTGGGGATGGAGTACACCAGGCAGGCGAAACCGATCAGGCCGGCCAGGGTCACCATGATGGCACTGAACAGGTCGGCGACGAAGGTGATGCCGAACGGCGCGGGCCAGGCTCCTACCTGCGTGGCCTGGATGCCCCAGCGTCGGATCGCAACCAGCAAGGCGATGGAACAGCCGAGGAGAGCAAGCCCGCCCAGCAACGCGATCCAGCCTTGCACGCGCGGGCGACGCCACGCCGCAAAGGACAGCGCGGCCGCGGCCAGCGGAATGGCGATGGGCAGGACGAGCAAGACCCTCATGTGTCGGTGGTCCTTAGCCCATCGAGATCATCGGTCTGCACGGCCTGGTGCACCCGCCTGAACAGGCTGATGGCGAAGGCGAGCACGCCGAAGCTGATCACGATGGCGGTCAGGACAAGGGCCTGGGGCAGGGGGTCGGCCGTGTCGGGCATCAAGCGGGACGCGCCGGGCCGGATGAGCGGCGGCAACCCGCGAGTCAGCCCGGCAGCCGTGAAGATGAGCAGGTTCCCGGCGTGCGAGAACAGGATGAGCCCGATGATCAGCTTGACCAGGCTGCGCCGGAGCATCATGTACAGCCCGGCCGCGTACAGACCGCCGATCACCGCGGCCAGCAGCGCGCTCACGTGAGCTCCTCCTCGAGCGCGAGGAGCACGGCCAGCGCCGCCCCCGCCACCACCAGGTACACGCCCGTATCGAACACGAGGGGCGAGCCCAACTCGAGCGCAGCTTCCCCGGGTAGCGGCACGCGCGCCCAGAGTGCAGTGAACAGAGGCCGGCCCAGAGCGAGCGGCGCCACCGCCGTGGTCACCGCCAGCAAGCTGCCCCAGCCGATGAGTGAGCGCGGCTCCATTCGCAACGACGCGCGGGCCGAGTCGGCCCCGAACGCCATCGAGTGCAGGCCCCAGGCCGCGGCCACCATGAGCCCGCCCACGAACCCGCCGCCCGGCTGATTGTGGCCGCGCAGAAGGAGGAAGAGGGAGACCAGCACCATGAGGGGCTGCAGGACCCGCGCCACCGTTTGGAGAATGAGGGAGGTCATACCCGCTCTCCCCGCGACCGCAGCTTGAGCAGCGCCACCACCCCGAACGCCGCCGTGGCCAGCACCGTAATCTCGCCCAGAGTGTCCAGGGCCCGCGCGTCGGTCAGGATGACGTTCACCACGTTACGACCATGGGCCACGGGGATGCTGGTTTCGCCGTAGTAGGCGGCCACCGTGCGCGGCGCCTGTATGCCCACCGCCATCAAAACGAGGGTGGTCATGAGGGTACCGAATCCGAGCGCGACGAGGGCATCGCGTATTCGGTCTCGCGCCGACGAGAAACTGGCGAAGCGGGGCAGGTGATAGAAGGCGAGCACCAGCAGCACCACCGTCAGCGTCTCGACCACCAGTTGCGTGATGCCCACGTCGGGCGCACCGAACAGCACGAAGAACAGCGCCACCCCGTAGCCCACCACGCCCAGGGAAATGATGGCGGCAAAGCGGGAGCGGGCGCGTACCGCCGCGAGCGTAGCCGCCAGAATCAAAATGGCGAGCAGCCCCTCGTAGAACCGGAGGTCCAGTCCTGACCCAAGCGCGGGTACACCCTGGCGCGCCAGCACGGTGTAGCCGATGAGCACGAAAGCGGTGGTCAAGATGATGATGAGGTAGCCACGCAGGTAGCCGCGCTGGAGCAGGCGGGTCTGGATCTCTGCCAGGCGCAGCATCCCGGCCAGCCCGGCCGTGTAGCCGCGCGCCGGGCCGTAGGGGATCGCCGGAGCTAGCCATGCCGCCGCGACGCGGAGGCGATGGCGGGCGCGATAGAGTAGCCAGCCCAGCAAGAAGGTGAGCACGCTCAGGCCCAGCGGCAGGTTGAAGCCGTGCCACAGACCGAGGGGCGCGAAGGGTCCGCCGGGAGCCACGGCGCGCCCGGCTGCCTGGAGCAGGCCTTCCACCGGCCTGGTCCAGATCCCGAAGAGGAGCCCAGCCAGTGCAAGCAGCATGGGCCCGGCCCACTGCGGCCACGGCGCCTCCTGCGCATGAGGCCTCCTTTCCGCAGGGCCACGCCAGAAGGGCCGGATGCCCACGTTGATGGCCACCGCGAGGAACAGGGCATTGACGACCAGCAAGCCGCCCGTCAGGAGATGAGCCGGCGCGGCCTGCAGGGTGGCGCCGTAGAGCAGCTCCTTCGATAGAAAACCGAAGAACGGCGGCAGGGCTCCCATCGAGAGCGCCGCCAGCCCCGCGGCCAGCGCGGTCATCGGCATGGCTGCACGCAAGCCGCCCACGCGCTCGGCGTCGGATTCGTGCGTGGCGTGGGACACCGTGCCCGCGACCAGGAACAGCGCGCCCTTGTACAGGGCGTGCGCCATCAGAAAGAGCACCATCGTCCACAGGGCCGCCCGTGTGCCCACGCCCGCCAGTACGATCATCGTCCCCAACGCCGACACCGTCGAGTAAGCGAGGACCCGCTTGAAGTGCCGCTCGCCCAAGGCAAGACTCGCGCCCAGCACAGCGGTGAGGAGGCCGACTCCGATCAGGGTGGAATTCCACAAAGGCGGCCCGGCCAGAATGGGGCCGAGCCGCGCCACCAGGTACACGCCGGCCTTCACCATGGTCGCGGCGTGCAGGTAAGCGCTCACCGGTGCCGGCGCTTCCATGGCGTTGGGCAACCAGAAGTGGAACGGGAATTGGGCGGACTTGGTGAACGCCGCCGTCAGCACCAGGAGCACGATGGCGGGATAGGCGGGGTGCTGGCGAAGGTCGCTCGTCGCGTGCAGCGTGGCCGATAGCTCGAAGGTCCCACTGGCCTGGCCCAGCAGAACCGCAGCCGCCAGGAAGGCCAGCCCGCCCGTGCCGGTCACCAGCAAGGCCTGCAGCGCGGCGGTGCGTGCCGCCTCCCGCTCGTGGTCGAAGCCGATGAGGAAGTACGAGCTGAGGCTGGTCAGCTCCCAGAACACGAACAGGGCAATGCTGTTGTCCGCGAGGACCAAACCGAGCATGGAGCCCATGAACAGAAAGAGGAAAGCGTAGAAGCGACCGAGCAGCGGGTGCTTGGCCAGGTACCAGCCGGCGTAGAGCGTGACCAGCGCGCCGATGCCGGTGATGAGAATCGCGAAGAGGAGGCTCAACCCATCGAGGCGCCAGGAGAGCGCCAGCCCGAGCTGCGGGACCCAGGGCCAGGATTCGACCTGCACCTGACCGGCCGCGATGGCCGGGATCCGCGTGCAGAAGCCGAGGGCCAGCCCGGCGGGCAGGAGCGGAAGCAAGAGGCGCGTCAGTTGTGGCTGCAGGCGATGGAGCCCCGGCGCCACCAGCGCGAAGACGAAGCCCAGGACTATGCAGCCGGAAATGAACATGCACCTGCGGAGGAGAAGCTATTGTCGCCATGCCGCTGGGCAAGGCTCGTCCTGGCGCCCGGTGCGGGACCGCCTTGTGCGAGCACAGGCTGCATCGTCGCCGCGCCATCGCTCAACGGACCCCAATGAGCGCGCCCCCGTGCCGGCCTCATCACGTCGGAGGGCGCAGTCTGTGCGCCGAGATTGCGGGCCGCGCCTTCGGGCACCAGTCTGCACGATGGGGGGCTGTGGTGAATACGCGGGGTCGGCGGCGGGTGATGGCGAGAGGGTGGCCCGCAAGGCTGGCGCTCGGCCTTGCGCTGTTGGCCGCGCACGCTCCTGCGGCAGGACCAGATGATCCGCCGGTGGTCCTGGTGGCACGCATTTCGGGCCTGATCGACATGGGATTGGCCCCCTTCGTCGAGCGAGCCCTGCGCACGGCGCGCGAAGCGGGGGCTGCCGCCGTGGTGTTCCAGATCGACACCTTCGGAGGCCGACTCGACGCCGCCGTCGCCGTCCGCGATCACCTGCTGCGCAGCCCGGTCACCACGGTGGCGTTCATCGACATGCGGGCCATCTCGGCGGGGGCGCTCATCAGTCTGGCAGCGCACAAGATCGCCATGGTCGGAGCCTCCACGATTGGCGCCGCCACCCCGGTGCAGGCTGGGGCCCCGAGTCAGCCGGTGCAACCGGCGAGCGAGAAGACGGTGTCGTACGTGCGCAAGGAGTCTCGCGCCACCGCCGAGGCGCGCGGTCGGCCGGGCACGGTGGCCGAGGCCATGGTGGATGCGGACGTGCAGATCCCGGGCGTGACCGCCAAAGGCAAGCTTCTCACTCTCACCGCCGGCGAGGCCCTCGAGCTGGGGGTAGCCGACTTTCGCGCCGACTCGCTCGCAGAGGTGTTGGCCGGGATGGGGCTGGCCGGGGCGAGGATCGAGCGATTGCACGAGAACTGGGCCGAGCGCACGGTTCGTCTTCTCACCCGGCCAATGGTCAGTTCGCTGCTCATCACCATCGGCGTGCTCGGCCTGCTGATCGAATTGCGCACGCCTGGATTCGGACTTCCTGGCCTCGTCGGGGTGCTGGCGCTGGCCACCTTCTTCTGGGGGCACTGGCTGGTGCGCCTGTTGGGCTGGGAGGAAGTCGTGCTGGTGGTGGGCGGTCTGCTGTTGCTGCTACTGGAGCTCTTCGCTCTGCCAGGCTTCGGCGTCGCGGGCGTGTTGGGGAGCCTGGCCTTGATGGCGGGTCTCGCCATGAGCCTGATCGGCGCGGGGGCGACGGTGGGGGCGGTGTTGGGTGCCGCGGCCCGGGTGGTCATCTCTATCACCGTGGCGCTCGGGTGGGGCGTGGTTTTTCTGCGCTTCCTGCCCAGCATGCCTCTCGCGCGGCGGCTCGTGCTGGGGACGACCCTGCCGGGTGAGGTGAGGCCGACGACCGAGCCGGTTCGTCCCGGTCTGGTGGGCCAGACGGGCATCACCTTGACCCCGCTGCGTCCCGCCGGCATCGCGGAGGTGGCGGGGCGGCGCGTGGACGTGGTCTCCGAGGGCGACTTTATCGCCGTCGGCGAGCGGGTCGAAGTCGTGGTGGAGGCCGGCCATCGCGTGGTGGTTCGGCGGCTCTCCTGAGCTCGGGAGGAAATTGGAATGAGCGACAACGTGAGTTCGAGTCTGTTCGGGGCGGGCATCCTCGCCATCGCGATTATGGCCGTCCTCATCACCATCTTGTACCTGGTGCCTTTGCGGCTCTGGATTGCGGCCTGGTCCTCGGGCGCCTACGTGGGGCTCATCACGCTCATCGGGATGCGCCTCCGCCGTGTTCCCCCAGCAACGGTGGTCACGGCGCGCATCAGCGCGGTGAAGGCCGGGCTGCCCATCTCCATCGACGATTTGGAGGCGCACTACCTGGCCGGCGGCAACGTCGTTCGCGTGGTCAACGCGCTCATCTCCGCGGATAAGGCCAACATCGACATGCCGTTCAAGCGGGCAGCCGCCATTGACCTCGCGGGCCGCGACGTACTCGAGGCGGTGAAGATGTCGGTCTTGCCCAAGGTCATCGAGACCGCGCACATCGCCGCCGTCGCCAAGGATGGCATCCAACTCATCGCGGTTTCTCGCGTCACCGTGCGCACCAACCTGGACCGATTGGTGGGTGGCGCCGGCGAGGAGACGATCATCGCGCGCGTGGGCGAGGGCATGGTCAGCACAATCGGTTCGGCGGCCAGTCACAAGGACGTGCTGGAGAACCCGGATCACATTTCGAAGAACATCCTCGCCAAGGGCCTGGATGCCGGCACCGCTTTCGAGATCCTGTCTATCGACATCGCGGATGTGGACGTGGGCGCCAACATCGGCGCCAAGCTGCAGATCGACCAGGCCAACGCCGACAAGCAGATCGCGCAGGCCAGAGCAGAGGAGCGACGGGCCATGGCCGTGGCACTGGAGCAGGAAATGCGCGCCAAGGTGGTGGAGGCCGAGGCCGAAGTCCCGCGGGCCATGGCAGACGCCTTCCACCACGGAACCCTGGGCGTGATGGATTACTACCGCATGCGCAACCTCCAGGCCGACACGGGGATGCGTGAGTCTCTCGCCGGGCCCGACGAGCGACCGACGCCGCGGCGATGAACATGGATGCGTTCCTCCTTCTGATACTCGTTCTGCTTGCTTCTTTGGGGCTTACTCTGCGGGCGGCGCGGCGAACGGTTCGCCAGAGTCCTCCGGTCCTGGCGAAATCGCCTGAGGCGCCCGTCCGAGGCCGCAGACGGAGACGCCCCAAGGAGGCTGATGATTTGTCCGCGGCGACCAATCAGGGCGAGGCCAGCCCCGCGGATGCGGGTGATGCCGTTGCGACAATCGCAGCGCTGCGAGGAGGTGCCTCCGGTCTCCGTCGGGCGGTCCTGGCCGCGACGATCCTCGGTCCTCCGCGCGCTTTCGACGACGAGGGCCCGCCTTGGCCCCAGATACGGTTGCCTGCGCCGGTCAGGCGAGTGTGACGGCACGACCGAGACGGACCGTGTTGGGAGGTTGGGCTCGTGGCGCACCCGGCGAAAGAGCGGGTCCGCGCATCCAGGTGCTCAATTCCACGCTTCCGGGGCGCCGCGAGAGAATCCGCTCAACGCAGACTCAGAGCGGGTGGCGCGCTTCGTGGCAGCGTGCGCGTGGCGGGCGGCAGGAAGCGCACCGTGCTGCTGGACTCGCCGAGCGCATAGCGCTGCGTGCGGCCGTTCGCGTCGCGAACACTGTAGAAGACGAGCAGACCCTGCGGGCCCTGGCCCTGGAAGTAGCTGATGCGAAGCGTGTGCTGTCCGCCATCGCTGGCCACCGTGGCCCGGTTCGGGGAGGTCGGGAACATGCGATCACGCGGGAACATGCTCAGCCGATCCGCGTCCATGCGCAGGCTGAAGCCGTCGTCCGAGAAGACCTCGAACGTGACCGACTGGCCTTTGGTGAGAAATCGAAAGTCGGCCTGCGCCTCGATGAAGTAATCGCGGCTGAACCCGAGTTCGCCGAGGGTCTCGTGGCGGAGCGTCGGGCCGAATGGAAAACGGAGCTGGTCCACCTGCAGAGTGCGGCGCGACGCCACCTCCGGCACGTCGAGGAGCGAGGCAATGGGCTTTCGGTTCTGTGTCACGGTGACGGCAATCGGGCGCTCTCTCAGGCCCGCCCGCACGGCGCCGACGGCCCAATCGCCACCGCAGAGAATTGCCAAACCCGTGACATACACCGCCAGCGGGCGCCGCATGTGGGGCCAGCCGCGAAGTAGGACCCGTCCGGCGAGCACGGCCAGCAGCACGATGGCGAACAGAAACGAGTAGAGGTAGCGCTGCTCGGCGCCGAACACGTACATGGTCGCGAACGAGATGGCGACGAGGCCGGCCAGGAACAGGATCTCGGCGCGCATGCCCGCAACGAGACCTCGCCGGAAGAGGGCCGCCCACAGTACGAGCGGGATGGCCAGAAAGAGACCGAAGTCCAGCACGTTGAAGGCGGCCATCATCGGCTTGAATCCGGCCGCGTCGCTGAACGACGGCAAGAGCGGGCCGAAGAACACCGTGGACATGCCGCGCAGGTTGTCGAGCAGGACGGCCGGCCGGTTGCGCAGATGCTTCCATCCCTGGCTGTAGTACCAGCCCTGCTCGTGGAACGGCACGCGCGTGTGCACGCGCCCATTCTCTGGGTGGTTGACCGTGGCCGGCGGCACGATGTGGAAGTGGTAGCCTTTCACGTGGGTGCGCAGCTCGTACGTCTTGGAGAAGTTGAAGAAGAAGTTCAGTCCACCATTGACGGAGAGAAAAGACAGGCGTCCATCCGAGATGCGGGCGTTCTCCTTGAGCACCGGTACCAGGGCCAAGGCGAACGCGAAGGCAAACACAGCCCCGCGCGCTAAATGACCGACCGTGATCCGAGATCACGGCGTAAGTGGTTGAAAATGTGGGGGCAATTCCTGATTGTGAAGTTGCAAGACAACAGCAATCCGGAGGAAGCCCCCACATGGCGAGAGTACCGC
>JAEXQJ010000136.1 GCA_023438785.1 Pseudomonadota bacterium | reverse complement strand
GTGCGCGGGTGGGCGTCCCTCATGTGAATGCCGCTTGCAAGGCGTCGAGCTTTCGACGTGCGGTCGTCGTGTGTATCCGGCCGCATCGCCTGCCTCTGGCGCGGTTGTCACCTTGCCCTCGGGCTGCAGATCCCGCCAACCACCAACGGAACCACAACTCGTGTCCGCGGGACGAGAGGGCCCGCGAAAGGGATCACCATGCTTACCGAAAAGGCCATGCACTATTTCCATGAAATCTATGAAGACCTGCCGCGCCAGGGACCGGGAGACCGGGACAACACCGAGCGAGCGCTGCGGCTGCTTCCGCCACTCAACTCACCCACGCACAGCGCATTCTCGACATTGGGTGCGGTGGGAGAACTACTACGTACCCCTGGCCGCACGCGTGGAGCGCTTCCGACAGAGGCACACGAACAATCCGGATGCGCTCGCTGTGGCGGCTCGAAGCGAGCACGAGATCGAGTTGTTCCGCAAGCACCCAGGCGAGTATGGCTACGTCTTCTTCGTCATGAGGCGAAGCGAGAAGCCCGGTCTCTGAGCCCGAGGTGAATGAGTGGCGGCCGGTCGCCGTGAGTCGCCGGCCGCCTCTGACCAGCCGATCAGGGCCGACCCAATCGGCGGTGGAGCTCATCCAGACCTCGCCGTCGAACAGCTCTCCACGTCCCCGCGGGCGAAGACGTCGTTGCGCACGTAGGTCTCGCCCACGCCGACCAATGGTCTGCGCACCCTCCTCCAGGCCTCAAGCCGCCGAGAGGCGCCTGGCGACGGATTCAGCTCACCGAGCCTACGGGACCGGAGGACCTGGCGGGCGCAAGCTGGACTCCCCTCACCCCTTTGGCTTGCGTTTTACGGCGAGCAGTCGCTGAACATCGGCGAAGGCCGTTTCATCCTCGACGGGAAGCAGGAGCCATTTGCCATCATGGTAGGTGGTCGCGGCGTCGTAGCGTTGCCGCGCCTCCTTGGATAGGGTTGCGCGAATCGCCTCGACTCTGGCCCGCTCCTCTGCCCCGAACACGATGACCAAGAGAAAGCGGTTCTTCTCCGGGACGAAGGTGCAGAAGGACTTGCCCTTCTTGTAGCGAAGCGACCAACCATGTTTGGCGCCGCCGAAGAGCCACTCGGGGGAGAAGACGCCCGGGTAGGTTTCGGCGATCCAATCCGCAACCCTCTTCCACCACTTGTGCGCGGAGCCGGTCCACGACGCCAGGGAATCATTCCCAGGCGGATGCTCGCGAGCCGTCATGCGCGGGCTGGGTTGCTGCTCCTTCCGACTATTTGTTGTCACCATGCGCCTGTGTTGACTCCTGCACCAGCGACATGATGGCACGAGCAGGTGGCCAGGTGAACCACGACGCCATCTGCGCCGAGGCTCCTTATTCGCGCTGCTCCGCCGGCTCTGACGTGGGCGCAGGCACTCTTGGCCTCAGGCTTCGCAGGAGCACGATCCCGCTGAGAAGTAACCCCACGTCGCGTGCCACGGTCCACCAGGATGCCGGCTCGTGCCCGCCGAAGCAGCCACAGGTGAGGTCGAGGTGTCGCAGCAGGGCCTGGGACAGCGCCACAATGAAGGCCGCGAGCAGCAACACCACGCTTCGAGCCGCCAGGCGCACCCAAAGGCCGAGGATCAAGAGCAGGCCAGCAACGAGCTCGACAACGATGAGAAGGATGGCCAGGACCGGCGCCACGGGCACCGGCACCAGCCCAAATCTCACGATCTCGTCAGCGAGCTCCCAAGGCCTGGGTATCTTGCTCAGGGCGGCCCAGACAAACACGAGCCCCAAGAGAAGCCTGGTCAGCAATATGGCCACCCGGACCAGGCGGGGAGAGAACTTCCCGTGCATGACTACGGCCCTTGCGTCCTCTGGGCAACGGCGGGATCACGCGTGGTCTCGAAGCCACTCGCCGTCCAACCTTCGATTCCGGCCGGATTCTCCAGCACGTTGGTGTAGCCGAGCTGTCGAAGGTGCGCCGCGAGCGCGGCGAAGTTCGGGCACGCAGGGTCCTTGCAGTAGGTGACCACGAGGCGATCCTTCGACCCGACCCGCTTCGCGATCTCGTCGGCGGGCGCATCGGGCGGCAGCGAGGTCGCCCCAGGGATGCGTCGGCCATCATCGTGCGTCCCGGTCCGGACATCGAAGAGAGTCATGGGCACCCCGGCGCGTATGAGGGTCGCCAAGACTGCGCTGCCGACTTGCAGATGGGGCTGACCATTCACCTCGTGCCGCGAGCAACTCGCGGGACCAACGACCAGCATGAGGAGAGCGGCGAGGCGAAGGCGAATACATGGCGTGTTCATCATGTCCTCCAGACCAAAGGGTCGTCTGGAATCATGGGACCGAGAGGCGAAGGCGAACAGAACCAGCCGGTCGCTATTCGGTCGAACAGTCACGCGGAGGCAGAAGCTGTTCCCGTCTACGAACGGCGCAACTGTGCCCTAGCAGCCGTACTGCCTGCGACACTGCGAGCATCGCCCATGCGCTCCCGTGAGCCCCCGGCGAGCCCGCCCGCCAGGTGGCCGAGTGTGGCGATGGCCTTCTCGCATCGCTCGAAGGGAAACGAGCAGTTGAGGCGCAAGCAGTGGCCCAGCTTGGGGCCCAGCGTGAAGAGCATGCCAGGCGCGATGCTGATGCCCTCGCCGATGGCCGCGCGGTGCAACTGGTAGGCGTCGACGTCCTCGGGCATCTCCACCCACAGAAAATAGCCCCCGGCCGGGCTCGTGATCCGCGTGCCAGGCGGGAAGTGCCGAAGCACGCTGTCGCACATCTCTCCGGCGCGCTGGGCGAGCACGCGTCGGGTGGCGCGCAGATGACGGTCATATCCACCCTCGCAAAGGAACTCGGAAATGGCCAACTGGGTGGGCGTGGCCGTGGCCAGATTGAACAGCCGCTTGAGCCCGTCGACCCTCTGTCGAAACCGTCCCGGCGCGATCCAACCGACGCGGTAGCCAGGCGCCAGGGTCTTCGAGAACGAGGAGCAGAGCAGGACGAGCTCA
This sequence comes from Pseudomonadota bacterium, assembly GCA_023438785.1. Classification (GTDB taxonomy): domain Bacteria; phylum Myxococcota_A; class Polyangia; order Fen-1088; family Fen-1088; genus Fen-1137. Next base: position 5,366 of record JAEXQJ010000136.1, on the reverse strand, counting down.
TCTTCGTCGTAGGCCTTGAACACCGAGGGGCGCACACCGGCAAAGCCCAGATCGCCGTAGACGTCATCCTCGATGAGCGGGATCTCGTGCTTGGCCAGCAGCCGCACGAGCTCCCGCTTCTTGGCGTCCGGCATGACGCCGCCGAGGGGGTTGTTGTAGTTCGAGATGACCAGGCAAGCCTGCACCTTGCGCTGCTGCAGAACGTAGCTGAGGACGTCGAGGCTCAGCCCATCCTGAGCCGTGGCCGGGACCTCGAGGACCTTGAGCCCCAGCCACTGAATGGAGCTGAGAAACGTGTAATAGACCGGCGACTCGACGACGATGGTGTCGCCCGGGTGGCACGTCGCGAGCAACGCCAAGTGCACGGCCTCGACACAGCCCGAGGTGACCACGATGTTCTCGGCTTCGAGAGAGCAGCCATAGTCGAGAGAACGTCGGGCGATCTGGGCCCGCAAGCGTGCGAGCCCATTGGACGGGGCGTACGAGACGCACGCGGCGGCCGCTCGCCGCGCTTGCGCCGCCAGCATGCGGTTGAGCTTGTCAGCGGGCAGGATATCGACGCTGGGGGCGCCCCTTCCGAGAGGGACCAGGCGCTCGTCGGCGATGTCACGCACGATCTGTAGATGCCCATCCCCGATCGTGACCAGGTTAGGCTTCAGATCGTTCCCAGGGCTGCGCACGGGCTTCTCCGGACAGCGGTAGGCATGACAAGGAACAAAGTGACCCGATTGGGGCCGAGCCTCGACCGTTCCGGCGTCTTCGAGGAGCTGATAGGCCTGCGCGACCGTGTTGATGCCGACGTGGAGCTTGCGACTCAGCTCACGGATGGAAGGAAGCCGTTCCCCTGGTCGGTACAGGCCACGTCCGACCATGGATTCGATCTGGGCGGCGACCTGCCGATAGAGACGGCACCGGACACCGCGAGTGGCGGCGATGGGGGAGGCGAGCTGAGACAAGGGCGTGTTGCACACCTATCACGGCCCAGGCTAGTCCGGCGCGGATCGCTCGACCAGGTACAGTCTGGGCGAATGGCATGGGTACAGTTGAGGAGGGCCGTGACTGTGCGCATGTGCCGCGTGCATGCCTGTGTCTGTCTTCCCCGCCGCGGAAGCGTCATGGTCTGTCTGCGTCCGACGGCGGGCGCCGTAACCGCGAGAAAGGACCCAAGGTCATGTACCAAGCATCAGCCGAAAACTGGGGCGACTCCCGCTTCGTCATCACCACCCGGCACTCCAGCTTCGTCACGGACACCCAGGGCAAAGGGGCGAACCCGGTGGACACCCTGCTGGGGTCGCTCTGTAGCTGCATGGGCCACTACGTTCACGATCACTTCGTGGCCAAGGGCACGCCCCTGTCCACGTTTCGCGTGTCGGCCGAATGCGATACGTCGCCGGATGCCGAGAGGATCCCGGAGATCGCGGTCCGCATCGACCTCGGCCCCGTTCATCTGGAGCGGTCCGAGGAGGCGGCGCTCCTGGAGGCTATTGGGAAATGCAAGATCTACGGCACGCTCCGCCAGGCCTGTCACGTGCACGTCGTGGTCGGGAACGGAGAAGGGAGGCTTACGTGAGCGAACGGGACTTCGACAAGGAGGCGCAGTCCTGGGACGACAACCCGTTGAGGCGCGAATTGGGAGATGCCTTGGGCAAGATCCTGGCCGCAAGCCTGCCCCTGACCAGCCTCGACACCGTGCTGGACTACGGCGCCGGTACGGGCTGGGTCTCCCTGGCCCTCTGCACGAAGGTCTCGCAGGTCCTAGCCGCGGATTCCTCGCGCGGGATGCTGGACGCCCTGGCTGCCAAGCTCAAAGCCGCTGGCATCGCCAACATCCAGCCCGTCTGCCTCGATCTGGCGGAGCCCACCGCGCGGCCTCCCAAGGTCGATGCCATCGTGAGCTCCATGACCTTGCACCACGTGCGCGACATCCCGCGGCTCGCCGGCGCCTTCTTCTCAATGCTGCGAGCGGGAGGGCGGCTCGCCCTGACTGACCTTTCCAGCGAGGCCGGCGATTTTCATCCAGACAACAGCGGCGTGCACCATTTCGGCTTCGTTGCCGAATCGCTGCGCGACACCTTCGCGGCCGCCGGCTTCGCCAACGTGCGCACCCAGATCGCCTACACCGTCCGCAAGCCGGTCGCCTCCGGCGAGACCAAGGACTTCCCGATCCTGCTTCTGACCGCCAGCAAGTCCTGATTTCCGCTCTCGCGGGCTTCTGCGAGCCGCTCCATCCTTCTTGTGCGCCCGTTGCTCCTGTGAAAGGCTGCGCGGCCATGGACATGAAACCGCTTATCTTGGGGATGGCGCTTGCCGTGGGGACCGGCGCGGCCTGCGGCTCGGACAACGACAGCAACTGCGGGACGGAATCCGATCCGATAATACTCACTGTCTCGGAGCGAACCCCTGCTCTCGGCGCCTCTGTCACCAATAGCAGCATCCAGCACTCATTCACGCTGCAGGATTCGCCGATCATGTTTTCGTCGGTGACACTTGGCTTTCTTGCGCCGAAGCACACCGCAGGAATGCCAACGACGTCGTCGTTTGCGTTCACCGTGACTCCGTCAGGGGAGGACCTCATCTGGAGCAGCACCACGATCGACTCCTGGCCGGTTGCCCCCGGTCATGTGGAAATCGTTCCGCTGTCGGGATGGAAGAACGACGAAGGCTGCCACTACAAACTGCCCACCCCGCTATTTTCCTACGACGTCACGCCCTAGCCTGCCCTCAGCTGCACGCCCCGTGCGCCCGCGCGATGGGAAGGCTGCGGGCCGGCGGAGGCGCTTCCGCTCAGGGACGAAAGGCACTATCGTCCGGCCACACGGGAGCGCGAAGAGGACTGGGCTTCTCGGGAGGAGAGTGGCTTCGATGGGCATTTGGGCAAAGCTGTTCGGCAAGAAGGTCGAGCAACCGGGTGAGCGCCCTCACGAGGGGGCTGCGGCTGGCTCAGGGCAACGTTCTGAACCGAGTGACCAGGACATCCTCGGTCGCATGCAGAACGAATTGGACAGGGCCGCCTCCGGGGCCGGCATAGAAGGGGTGATCCTCGATGCCTACCCTGGTCACGAGATGTCATGCCCTGAGCACGGCGCGGGAGGGGTTGACCTGTTCACAGGCCAGGTGAAGCATAAGTTCCGGATCACCGGCGACCGCGTCGTCTGCACGGCGTGTGGCAAAACCGCCATAAATCCCAGCAAAGGCGGCAAGCCTTGGACCGGCGTCAGCAACGATCCGAACATCGCCATCGTCGTCGCCCATCGACGAGCCATGCTGGACATGATGTCCAAGTAGCCGCTCTCCGCTCGGCCGCGGTTGAGACGGTGAATCCGCGGGTCGTCGCGGGCTACTGGGCGGCGGCCCAGGCGGCTTTCACTTTGGGTTCATCGCCGAGCACCGAGACCACCCAGTTGGCTCGGCAGTGCTCGGCGATGCGCAGCACCTGATCTCGGCGCACGCGGAGGAGGCGTTCCGGATACCGGGCGACCGCCTCCAGCGGCCAGTCCAGACGCCACGCCAGCAGCACGCGTTGGGCCGCTTGCAGGCTGGTATCCAGGCCGAGATTGTACTGGGCGCCCACGTCGAAACGCGCCTGCTCCAGGCTCCCCTCGTCGAAGAAGGCGGTCGCCTTGCGACTCACGAAACCGCGCATCTCGTGGAAGGCGGCCTGCATGCGCACGGGGTCGACATCGGCCGAGACATGAACCAGCGTCGTCCCGCCGCGCAGAAGCTCGACCCAGCCGCCCACCGAGTAGGAGGCACCGATCTGTCTGCGCAAGGCACCGAACAGGCGCGACGCGAGCATCTGCCCAAACACATCGTAGGCTGGCCAGTCCTCCGGGCTCGCGGGTGGCAATACGCAAGCCATCCGCAGGTTGGCTTGCGCGACCGAGGGAGAGTGCCCGATGATCAGCCGACTGCCTTGAACGCTGACCTCCTCCAGCGCGGGCGGCGCGGCCAAGGCCACCGGCGTCGCGCTTCCGTTCTCCCAATCCCCCAGTGCCGTTTCGACGGCCTGAAAGGCGCTGTTCGGTTCGAAGTCTCCCACGATCACCAATTCGGCGTTCCCCGGCCGCTCGACGTCGGCCAGCCAATCGTGGACGTCCGTGGCCGTGATCTTCCTCATGTCGGCAACCGTGGCCTCGGCACCGTACGCGTGCCTTCCGAACAACGCCTGGCGAGACGCACGTGCCAGGCGCTCCCCGGCTGTCTGCTCCTCGCGCTCGAAGCGCTCGATCTGATTCATGAAGGTCTGCGGCGGCCAGCGCACCTCGAAGTTCATGATCGAGTCGCGCACGAGCGACAGCGTCGCCGCAAGGTCTCGGCCGACCCCGCGCAGCCCACGCGTCAGGGAATCAGGCTCGAAGAACGAGCGACTCTGCAGCCCGAGCGTGAACGGAGCCGAGTAGCCCAGCCGCGACCAGAGCGTCGCGATTCCCGCTCCGCTCACCCCGTAGCCACTGCCACCGTGGAAGCCCAGCAACACGGTATGAAAGGCCGCCCCTGGCCGCGGCACGATCACGACCTTCAATCCGTTGGCGAGCGTGCGCGTTTTATACGCGGCGGAGTCCGCGCGGCTCATCCACCCGCCCAGGCTGGCGCTTTCGGGCACCGGCCATTTCTCGATCTGACGTTGCTCGGTCAGCCGCGCCTCGGTAACTGCCCCCGCTTGCTGCGCCGATGCCGACGTGGGCAGCGGGCGTACCAGCACCATGTGCGCGCGGGCCGCGGTCAGATACTTGGCGGTGTAGTCGGCGAACGTCGATTCCTCGAGCGCCAGCAGCTCGGCGGCCCCTTGCCGGACGCGCGTGGCATCGTTGAAGTTCGCCGCCGCGCGCGCGAGCGCGAGCCCGCGCGCCACCACCCCCTCTTGTTCGTAGACCACGCTGGCCGCGATCATGTGCCGCTTGACCTCGAAGCCGTCATGCGTGAGAGCGCTGAGCCCGCTTAAGGTGTGCGCAATCGCGGCCTGGGCCGCTCCTGCCGGATCCCCGCCCTCCTTGAGTGACACTTCCAGCGCCAGCAGGCTTGCACGCCTTCCCGGGACGTAGTGCGTGTCGATGCGCGAGATATCGTGGTGCCGCGGATCGCCGCCGTCATAGACCGCCCAGCTCACGATCTGCTCCAAGAACGTGCTCATGCCCTTCGGCTCGTCGCCGATGCCCGGCAAGGACCAACCGATCCAGACCACCGGCGCCGCGACCGCGGCGGAGTACTCGCGAATTCCGCTCGCGCCTCCATCGAGCGCGCCGTAAACCCCTTACCGGGAGCAGGGCGGTTCGGGGTTAGCGGGCGGGTAGTATTGGCCGCGGATGTTGCGGACGGTCGAAAGCCCAGACGAGACCAGCGAGACGCCACGCGCGGTGGCGCGGGGT
>JAEXQJ010000123.1 GCA_023438785.1 Pseudomonadota bacterium | reverse complement strand
TCCAGGATGTGACAGTGAACGTAGATCCCGGTCAGGATCTAGAATGGGTTCTAGAGCCGACCCTCACGCCAGCCGACTACGTGGGCTACTCGGGAACCGTTCACTTGGTAACCCCACTTGGGAAGGGAGGCGCGGTGAACGGCGGCGTTCAGGCAGGCGTGGACCTTTCGGTACAGGCGCGGGTCCATGAGTGCGTCAAGTTGCTCGAGGGCGGCACTTCTGCCCAGGAGTGGGTCTGCCTCACCATTTCGGACCCATCGACGATAATCACAGATAGGGAAACCATCACGATCTACCTGCACGCGAAGGACGGCTCGGCACGGGGGGGGAGCACCTTCTCCTCTGAGCTGTTCCTGGAGTTTGGATGCGCGACGGATGGCGTCGGAATGACGGGCGGCGCGTACATTTGGCCGCAGTTGGGTCTCGAGCCAGACCCGGCGCACCTGGACGACGAGCCACCCCCAGAACCCTTCCCCATGGTGACATCATTGCGACGCTCCAGCCCAGGGGCGAGACTATCGGGCAAGTTCACCCTTCAGGGATCTTCTCAGAACCCACATTCGCCACGGCCGTCCTGGCTAAACCTCGAGGCGAGCTTCCAATTGAGCCCGGACGCCACATCGGTTTCATGTGTCGCCGCTGGTTCCTGTCCAGGCGGGTTGACCTGTGATCCCTCTGGCCTGTGCGTTCGCCCCCATCCTTCCACCGGATGCTACTACGGAATGACTGGCGGTCCGGGGGGCACTGGAGAGGTGAATCCCCTGTGGCACAGGGGAACTGGAATAGGCAGTCAAATCCTAGACCAAGTGAGAACGTGGCCTAACAGCGTGCACGCGGGCTTCTACTCCGATTTCACCATTTGGGAGGATTTGTACTCGCTCCAGGACCATTCGAACAGGGGACTTGGCCAAAAGGGAAGCGTGTTTCGCGATACGCCGGAGGATGTCGCGAAGTACCCGCGCCTCGTCGCGCCCGATCTGCTGGACTCGGAAATGAGGATGCCGAATGTGAGGGACGCCATGGCGTGGGCGCTGGTTTCATACGCGCTCGACATCCCGGCGCAGATTCCGGGAGCATCCGTGAGCCTCCACGAGGGCTGGGGTGAGGTGTCGGCGCAACGCTGGGTCGATTATGTCAAAGGCTTCCTCCCTGGCACGGGCGAGGCCTACGTTCCATGTATCGATAGCGACCACCCCGATCCCACTGGCGAAACACCACTGCCCTCAATCAAGGAAGGGACGACTTGGGCCGCCGATTGCGGCCGCTACTGGGAGAACGTCAAAGCCGTTACCCTGAAGTCGGATGACTTCAGGGATGAATGCACAGGGACCGATGCCTGGATCTACGTGGGGTTTCCTGGAACCTTCGGATGGTATCGGGTGTACGCGTGCCCGGGTATGGCGAGGGTCTTGGGTGGGAACAGCAGCGCCACCGGCTCGGCCTTGGTGGATTCAGCCAATAGGTATCTGTGCCAACACGGCCAAGGATCGGCGATGACCGGATTGGTGGCCAACGATATCGACGCCGATGCCTCGGTTCTGGCGCGGTCAGGGGAGCCCAAGTGTCGAGACGACTACTCGAGCAGTGGGGCGTCGACCTATTACCGCCCCTCGGGCGTTGACCTACTGACCCTGCAGGATTCGACGGACCAGAACGAAACGGCGCTCCCGTACAGCGAACTCATGCGCAAGTGCATTTCCGACCTGGAAACGGGCTTGACGGTTCCCGGCCTGACCAATGTGGACGCGCCCGACATGACCAAGCAATGGCTCGATTCGGTCTTCATCAGGCGCACTTGCTTCAGTCCAGCCCATTTCTGGGCGGCCTTTCAGACTGCGAAGGCGTCTTTGGATTCGAAGGACGAGGCGGGGCAGCGCTATTTCTTCGGTCTGATCAAACAATGGTTGCAGATGCACGCGTTCATCCTGACCCAAGGCTTGGAAGAGCACAGGTTGGCCAGGACGGAAGAGGGCAACGCGTCCATTGTTACCAACCTGGGCGACGACAGCACGGATGCCGAAGGGAAGACGAAGGAGGCCGTTCCTCTGGCCAAGCTCATGGACGTCGCGGAGGCCGGCCTTGGGCTCATTGTCGGCGAGGCATCGCAGGATGCTTCGATGGCCGCGCTGCAGGGAAGTCTCAAGTTCCCTGACTGGCGTCCGGGTCCAAACGTCCAGAACCGCGCTGACGAGCAAACCGTGGGGGTGCCCGTCGTCCTGATGGAGACGGCCACAAAGTATCTGAGGGCGACGGAGGAATACCTGCAGGAAGCCGCGCTTGAAGGTTTTGCCGAGGTGGTCGGCGGTGTGCTGCCGGAGAAGATGGTCCTCGCGCAACGGCGGGCCGGCTTCGCGCTAAGGCTCACCAGCTTGATCGAGGAGATCGCGAGCTCGATGAACCGAGTGGCGAGCGGAGACGTCCAAGCCTGTTCGGCAGGCTCGGACTGTGGGGGCATGTCCTGCAGCCCGCAAGGCGTGTGCTATGGCACGACCTGGGCGCCGAAGTACGCCGCCGCCACCAACGAATACCTCAGGGTGCAGCGTGACCTCGCGTACATGGCGCAATCGCAGATGAATCCCCTCGGCATAGACGAGAGCGATCTGCCGTTGTTCTTCGGGGACCTAACGGGCACGAACTCGCGCTTCTTCGCCAGTTCGGATTATCTGCTGAACACCTGGGCCGTTTCCGCCGTGCAGACCGCGCAGGCGGCCTTGGATAAGGCCCGGGATGCCTGGGTCTCACGTCGAAACGCGACCATCCAGGACGAGATGAACAAGGCTGAAGAGGAACGGCGCATCGAGGGCATCAGGACAAAATACGGCGAGATCATTGCGGCGAACTGCGGGCTAGGCACGCGCGAGGAGCCTGTCGCGACCACCGAGGTTCTGGACAAGGCCAAGGCCTACTTCGACCCCTCAGGGCCGAGGGAGCGCTGCTACATCAACACCAAACTCAAGGACGCTGATGATGTCGATCTGTGCATTCAGGCCCCTTCGGTACAGGGCGGCAGCGACTATGAGCAGTGCGTGGCCGACAAGACCCTGGAGGTGATGGCCTCGCACTTGGAACAGATGGGCTTCTACAAGAAGGACTTCCAAGACCCTGAAGTCAACGTGGGTGGAACGCCCACCAAGGTGACGTGGGCGTGCCGGAACTACTTCCACTTGCAGCCGGCGGACACGTCGAATGAGGCCGAGGTCCGTGTGCGCGTATCCGCCGCCCCGCTCGATGGCATGGCACAAGGGATTTCAGCCTTCAAGTGGTTCCGCCCGGACAAGAAGGAGACCAGAGACGGGGGGGTGCTGAGTGGATGCGATGTCCTGAATCCCGGAAGCTACACGAGCATCTCATCCAAGGCGGCCGCAAGTGACGACGAGAGGAACCTCCTCGCGGTCTTGCGGTGCAAGAAGAGCGGTGGTGGTGTCGTGTGCGATCGGCCGACGCCTGCAGACCTGCAGAAGGACCTGCGGGACTCAAAAGTGGACGAGAACTGTCTGTGCGTCCACGTACGGAAGGATGTCAGTACGGGGATACTGATGGGGTCCGGCCACGATGTAGATACACATGACCCACGCTGGGGAAGCTACGACTACCTAGTGAGACACTCCGCGCTGACTGGGCTCGAGAAGTACTTTCGTTGCAAGGGAGATGCCCTCTTCTCGACATGTGGGGGACCGGAAACCGTCTTCCAGTGGAAGCAGCCGGCAGGCGGTCTCCAGACTTGCAGCAACGACAACTCGGAGGGCATCTGGCTCTTAGCGGAAACGTCCACCGGTGTCGTGTATCGCCCGTGCGCGCAGAGCGAGTGCCAATCCGACGATCACTCTGGAACGGAATGGGCCTATGGCGCCGACGCCTGCGGGTGGCGAATACCGTTTGGGTACGGGAACCAACTCTGGTGGGGGAACAACGAGCACGAGGGCGAGGACTTCTGTCTGAAGGACGCCTATCGCACGGAGACCTGCAGCCGCGAGGCCTATGAGTTAGCGGCTGCGCAACAGATGGAGCACCTGCCGCTGTCTCTCGACCTGACCGAGGCTATCGACCAGGCATGTCAGAACGGTCAGGGCGTGCCCAGCGGCATGTGGAGCAAGAGCCTCACGGCCTTGCCGTTACCACCGGAATGCTACCTCGGGCAACTCGGTGCCACGGTGATCAAGGGATATGGTGCGCTCGAGGACGTGGAGCTGGCGAAATTGGCCTGGGGGGCGGCGCAGGAGTCGTACGACATCCAGGGACGCGTGTGCACCCAGATCCAGGACGATGCCGCGATGATGACCGCGAGACAGGAGGCGTTCGCTAACCAGATGACGGCATGGCGGACGGCCAAGCTGGTGGCGGATTCTTTGGCGGTGGCGGCGGCAAACACCTCGAAGTCGTTTACGAGTCTCGGGGCGAGCAACGCTGCTACCGGATTCCAGATCGCCAGCCTCGCCATCGAGACAAAAATGCAGAACGCGCAGATGCAGTTCGACAATTTCATGCGCAGCATGACTCTGCAGCAGCAGGTTCGGGAGTGTTTTGCAGAGACGAACAAGCTGCAGGCGCAGTTCGATGTACAGAAGGGACAAATCATCCGACGGGCAACCGATTTGGCGGCCGCACAGCAGGAATTCAGCCGGATCATGTCGGACACGGAGCGAGCCTATGCGGAGGGCCTCGCGGCACTGGAGAGGGAGCTTGGCCGCCAGACGGACGCGCCCCGATTCGAGTTTCACTACTGGTACGAGGAGAAGGCGGACCGGTACCTGCGGGAATTCAAATGGGCGAAGCGGCTGGTGTATTTGGCCATGCGGGCGGTCGAGTACGAGTTCCAGCAGAGCCTCGGGCTGCGCAAATCCATCCTGACGGCTCAGCACCCGGATCAGCTCGAGGGCGCTGTCCGGGCGATGCAGACGGAAGTGGCGACCCGCGCGATCAACCGCCGTCGCCCGCAGGAGCTGAGCGCCGTGTTGAGCTTGCGTGACGATGTCCTGGGCATCGTGGACAAGAGTCGATTCCAAGGCACTGGTGAACGTAAGGCAACTCCTTTGCGTGCCTTCCAGGATCGCCTGTGGGATCCGAGATACTCGATCTACGACAAAGACGGGAAGTGGGCGGGACAAGGGATCCCGTTCACCATTACGCCGCAAGGAGGTCTCGTGGATCGTTGTGCGGAGCGCCTCTGGCGTGTCACCGCAACGGTCCAGGGCGACGGGTTGAGCGACACGCAGCCAGGGGCGACGTTGAGGCTGCTGAAGAAGAACACGTTCTCGAGCCAGTGGTGCGAGGGCAAGGGAGACGGAAGCACAATGCAGGTAGGACAGCTACAGCCGTCCAAGAGCCTGTTTAAGGACGATCCGGGGCCAGGTGTAGCCGGGGAGACCAATGCCTATTCTACGGCAGCCGTCTATCCGTGGTTCAACGTCCGGCGGAGCGACTTCTACAAGACGACCTATCAGGACGGCGCCTCGGAAGAGCTCGCTGGCCGTGGCCTGTATGGCGACTACGTCCTGCTCTTCCCGGCCGCCTTGCTCGAGGGCCACGAGATGCCGAATCCGCCGCCAGGGCAGTTGCAGAGCACGAAGGTCGAGCAGTTCCCGCTTGACCGAGTCGAGGACGTCCTGATGCGGTTCGACTATCTGTCCGTAGACAACTTCGCGTCCAGGGGCGTTCAGCCGAACCCGTAGAGCAGGCCCATCACTGGCCGAGGAGCATCCGTGGACCGGAGATTTGCTTTCGCGACAGCGATAACCTGTGGGCTGCTGGCAGGCCCGGCCATGGCTATGGTCGACAGTCCCAAACCCGGGGCCGTCTCGGCTAGCACCCTGAAGCTTCCGGACAAGCCGGGATCGATCAAGGGCTTGTCCGACGATGCTTCGGTGCAGGTGTTCTCGGGGCACGTCAGCTACAGCGTGCCCTTCGAGCTGCCCCAGGGGCGGGCGGGTTTCGGGCCCCAGCTCTCGCTTTCCTACTCCGGCGAGTTGGGGAATGGGCCGCTCGGCATTGGATGGTCGTTGGGGCTCATCTCCATCAAGCGAAGTCTGCGCCACGGGGTGCCGACCTATACCGACGCGGACGAGTTGGAGCTTGTCGGTATCGGTGGCGGAGGCCGGCTGGTTCCCGACAGCACCATTCCCGGTCGTTACTGGGTCGAAGGGCAGGGCAAGGCGGTCAAAGTCGACCGGCAGGGGAACCTGTTCATCGCCACCGACGGGAATGGGACCGTGTACGTTCTGGGTGGGACGCAGGGGAGTAAGCAAGGCGACGCCAACCGAACCTCGGCCTGGTACGTGGACAGAATCACCAATGTCGCGGGCGAGCAGATCCTGATCGAGTACGAGCAGGACCAGGGGCAGATCTACTTCCATGAAATCAGTTGGGGACCGAAGCTCAGCGGCACTTGCGCGGGACCCGCCTTCCGGCTGACAGGACACACGGAATCCAGACCGGACGTCGCGCTCAGCTGGGCCAGCGGGATCGAGGTGCGCACGGCCAAGCGCTTCGACTCCTTCCAGGTGCGCTCGTTCTGCGAGACCCTGCGCAGCTACGACCTGACCTACAACACCACCAGCGAGAGCTACAAGACCGACCCGCAGCTAAGTCGCCTGGTCAAGGTGCACATGACGGGGCGGGGCGGGCAGGGGGCCCTGCCGGACTTGGCCTTTGGCTACGCCGCCCCAGCGACCGCCGCGGCAGGGCCCATGGGCAACGTGGCCGGTTGGCAGCTCAACCAGCGCGGCACGAGCATCGCGGACGTTGACGGCGACGGCGTGGGCGATCTGCTACGCCTAGAGCTGGGCAACCACGCCTACAAAAAGAACGTGGGCGGGGCCTATGCCGAGCCTCGGCCCCTGACTGGCGCGGGACATATCGATCTGGAGGCGAGCCGCCTGATGGATGTGGATGGTGACGCCCGGGCCGAGCTGGTGACCATCGTGAATGACACCTGGCGGGTCTACCGCCTGAAGGGCGAGAAGTGGGAGCCAGTGCTCGAAGGGGCATGGCCGGGGACCTCGATGGTGCCGCTCAGTGCCCCAGACACGGTTTTTGCTGACATCAATGGCGACGGCAGCACCGATGTCATCCAGGGCGCGGCAACTAGCATTCGTATTCGCTTCGGTAGCCGAACCGGACTGGCTGCCGCGGTGACGCTGCCGCGGATCAGCGCGGAGGACGCAGTGGTGGAGCCTGGCGACAGCGCGGTCCGCTTCGTGGACATGAACGGTGACGGCCTGGCCGACGTGGTCTACCTGACCGATGCGTGGGCCAAGATCTGGCTCGGTCGCGGCGACGGGACCTTCGTCTATTTCAATCGCGTGGCCTATCCGTGGACGAGCGTGGTTTCGGAGATGTCCAACGTCCTCATCGCCGACATGGATCGGGATGGCATCCAAGACTTGGTGCGCATCAGCGCGGGCGACGTATCCTTCTACCCGGGGCTGCCGGATGGGACCTTCTGGCCAGTGGGCCGCATGGTCGCGCGGCCCGCGGGCGACGCGGTCGAATCGGTCGTGACCATCGCGGACGCCAACGGAAATGGCTCGCAAGACATCGTGTGGTCCACGCCCAGCGGGATGTGGGTGCTGGACCTGGCCGGGCCGACCAGCGAGGGCATGCTCACCAGCATCGACAACGGTATGGGCAAGACCACCACCTTCCAGTACGAAGGCTCGGGCGTGCTCGCCATCATGGACGAGAACGCGGGCAACCCGTGGACCTACAAGCTTCCCATCTCCGTGCCGGTGCCCATCTATGCCACGATCGATCCGGGCGCGGGCGGCGTGCCCCGCGTAGTTCGCTACGGTGTGCGCGACGGCTTCTGGGACGGGGAGGAACGGCGTTTCGGCGGATTTCTCATCGGCGGCAAGACCGTTCCGGCCGAGACAGCCGCGCAAACCTATTACGAGGAAACGCGTTTCTATGCCGGTATCGGCGGGGATCGTGTGCTGCGCGGCAAGCCGTACCTGGTCGAGCAGCAGGACGGCGCCAAGCGCGTGTTCACGCGCAAGATGTTTGCCGTTGAGGCGCGGCCGGTCGCCGGTCTTCCGTCGAGTGCCTTGACCAAGAAGGCCGCCACGACAGTGGAGGACGGCTACAACCTGGAAGGGGTCGCAAAGCCCATCCAGACCTTCACGACCTACGAATACGACGACGAGGTCCGCCCGACCGCCGAGCACCATTCGGGACGTCTTGATGTGACCGGCGATGAGAAAGAGGTTCGCCGCTCGTATGCCGACAGCGACTACTACTGGGTGCGCGACAAGGTGGCTGAGGAGTCGGTGTATGAGGGCGACGGGCAAACGCTGGTCTCGCGCACGCGGACCTTCTACACCGAGGATGGCCAGACGCCGCTGGCGCTCGGGGATGCCGGCAAGGGCTGGGCGGCGCAAACCAAAGGATGGCTGGCCAGCCCGGCCGATCCAACGCCGGGGCTGTCATGGCGCGAGAGCGGGCGCGAAGTGGTCGTGTCGGCCAGCACCTATGACCAGTACGGCAACGTCACCTCCAGCTATCAAGGGGGCGTCACGCGCACCCTGGGCTACGATAGCGCCAGTCTGCGTGCCACGAGCGAATCCGTAACCGTCGACGCAGGCCGGACGTTGACCTGGGGCATGAGCTGGGACAACGCCCTTGGCCTGCCCAAGACCATGACCGAGCCCAATCAGGTCAGTACCACCATCGAGTACGACGAGCTCGGCCGGTACGTCGGCGCGCGCGTGGGCGCTTATCCAGAGCACATCCGTTATGTCTACAACTGGACCGCGCCAAGGCCCACCACCACGACCTATGTCTACGATGGCGAGCTCGAAACCAACCCGGGAGTGGACCCGACGACCGACTGGGAAAACGCCACCGGCTGGCGGCAGACCACCCTGGTCGCCAATGGGGCCGGCGAGGACCTGTTCTCGGCCACCCGCTTGGCCACGAATCGGTGGATCGTCAGCGACTGGAAAGAGCGGGATTCGCGCGGCAAGGTCGTGCTGCATGGCGACCCCTTCTACTGGGACGGGGCCGATCCGCGCGCCGCCTCGCCGCCGGTGGATCTGCCCGCGACCGATCCCAACGCCTTTCACGCCCAGACGTTGAAATATGATGCCCTGGGGCGGCTGACGGATCAGAGTCTGCCGAACGGCGGGCAAAAGTTGGTGACCTACCGGGCCTTCGAGCAGACGGTGACGGCAAGCGAGCTAGACCCGGTTCGCTCGGTGATGGACGGCCAGGGGCGCATTATGCACACTGAGCGCAAGGTCAAAGGGGTCCTCGAAACCGTGGATGCTCTCTACAACGCCGCCGGCCAGGTCACGGCGATGAGCCTCCAGGGCGGCAAGGCCGAGAATCCCGCGCGCGGGACCGCGGTGCACCAGTTCCTCTACGATACGCTTGGCCGCTTGGTGTGGGCGAAGGACCCGGACATCGGCACGCGCGAGATGCGCTACGCCGACGCGGGGTTCCTGATCCGCCACAAGAACGGCGCCGGCGATGTGTTGGCCTTCTTCTATGACCTCGCCGGGCGCTTGACCGGACGAGGTGCACGCGCCGCCTCGAGCTTCGCGGATCCCGCGGCCGACGGGTTTGCTTCGCCTGCCGCCGGAGACTTTGTGTACCACTACGACACCGCGGCCAGCGAGGTCTCGGCCTGCTCAGCCCCGAGGACCGCGGGTCGACTGGCTTCGGTCGACGAACCCAATGGCGGGACAGCGAACTTCGGCCGGGTGGCCTTCTGCTACGACCAGCTCGGCCGGCAGCGGGTTATGTACCGATCGATCAATGGTGTGACCGGCTGGCAAGTCGATCGACTGTCGTCCTCGGGCCTGCCCCTGCAATCGCAGAACGACGACGGCTTCAAGCTGGTGGCGCAATACGACCGCGCGGGCCGGACGATCAGTCTGATAGATGGGTCCTTGGATCAGTCGAACATTTGGCAGGCGGGCACGGAGGCCACGCCTGACAGCTTCGCCGGCTTGGATGCCGCCGGGCGGGTCCTGCGTGAAGCGTTTGGCAACGGTCTGCTGGGCACCTACACCCGGGACGAGATTGGCCTGACGTCCTCGCTCGCCATCAAGAAGGAGTCTCTGCCGGCCCTGTTCGGCCTCACCATCCAGCGCAACAAGTACGGCGCGCCCACTATGGTCAGCGATAACGTGACGACCGGCCAGGACCAGAGTGCGCAGTACGTTTACGATGGGGCTGCCCGCCTCACGAACGCCACCATCGGCCAGGCCGCAGCCACGCAGTGGCATTTTCGTTACGAATACGACGGCCTGCAAAACATGATCGCTCGTGGCCAGGTGGGCCCCACGGCCAGCGACGATACCGGCATCTTTGCCGGCAACTATTTCTACGGCGAGCGCAACCAGGGCCCGCGCCAGCTTTCCCGCATTACCGACAAGGACTGCGACGGCGCCACCACCACCTTCGACTACGACCTTGCCGGACGAATGATTCAAGAGACCTCCCCCAAAGGCACCAAGGTCCTGAGCTATGACGGCTACGACCAGCTTCTGGGCGTGACCATCTCGGGCGCAACCAGCCTGGCCGCCGCCTACGGCTACGACGGCCTGCGCACCTATTCAACAGGCAAAGAGGGCACGCAGGTCTGGTTCACCGGTGCGTATACGCTGGCCCCCACCGGGAGCCGCTGGCACTACGTCAGCGTCGGCGATCGTCTGGTGGCGCGACTGACCTTTGAGAATCACTCGGCCTCGCTGGCATCGGTGCTGGCTGGGGCAGGAATCGTGCGCGAAATCAGCATGCGCGCGGGCCAGCACGCGCCCCAGGCGTTCGTGCTGGTGCTTACGGGGGGAATGCTGTTTCTGCTGGTAATCGCCGTGCGCCGCCGGCCATCCTGGCAAACCTCCTCGGCGGTGGTGACCAGCTACGCTTTTTTGGCCGCGACCAGCGGCTGCGGCAGTACCACGGAGCAGCGCCGCCACTCCCTAGAGGTGGCCAACACCCGCATCTACTTCCACCAGGGAATAGCCGCCGGCCCAACCCTACTGACCGACCACAACGGCGTCATCAAGGACGAGCGCCGCTTCGAACCCTTCGGCCAACCCATCAACGCCAACCTGACCAAGGCGGTCGACCCCACCAACAACCTGAACAAGGAGACCAACGCGGACACGGGATGGAGCTATCACGGAGCGAGGTGGATGGCGCCGCAGACGGCGAGGTGGATGACCCCAGACCCACCGGTCAAGGGACCTGAGAAGCGCTTCATCAGGGAGCCTTGGTCGTTGAATCCGTATTCCTATGTCGGACAGAGCCCAACCCTCTACTGGGACCCTGACGGCAGCGACGGCAAGACTTTCGAACAGGCGGCAATCAACAGACTTGCCGAAAGATACAAGAGAGCGGCAATTGATGAACACAAGCTTTGTATGGGCAGCTTCATTGCGGGCGTGAAAGGCCTGCTGGGTGACAAGGAGTTCCGAACGCGCAAAGGGGACGACGTGATTGCGAAGGTGTTCCCAAGGCTAGGGGCACATGGCGAATCCGTTCGCCACAGCGTGGATTTTCGCGTTCGCCAGGTCTCATACAATGGCGAGCTACAGGGAACGGCGTCTTTCCAAGGAGAGCCCCGTCCAACAGATGCAATGACGAGAACGATTGGGGAGGAAAAGGGATGGAGTGTCTTCGGCCTCTCCATTGCATCGGGGTATCACGTGGCCACCATTGCGGTGGACACCAGAGGGAGCCAGCCGCAGTTCTATTACTTCGACCAGACTCTGCGAGGATTGATGGCCGCTCAGGATGTGAACAAACAGATTCTGAAGTACACACAGCAGTATCTCGACAAGCGAGAAGCTGTTGGCAAGTCATATGATCTGAGTCTCACGATTGTTCGCGTGGTGCCCACGAAGGAGGACTAATGCTCGTGCCAAGACAATGCCCGGGCGTCCACATGCAGTGGCTATCTTTCATGTCATCGGTGGGCTTGCTTGCTGCTCGATTGTTCCTGTGCGGAATGACCGTTCTGATTGGTGCGAAAGATGTATATGGCGGGAACGGCCCCGTTCCAGACGCCGGTGGGGGCAGAGAACCCAAGCGGGGGACCACGCCACTGCTCTCCAGCGCTGGGGAGAGTCTAAGGGGGACGGCGGGGACCGTGGAACACCGTGTTGTCTTGCCGGAAGCAACTTTGAACGCCTCTGCAGTGTTCAGCGTCGTGTACAGAGA
>JAEXQJ010000115.1 GCA_023438785.1 Pseudomonadota bacterium | reverse complement strand
GCCGTGAGCGACCGCGCGAAGAAAGCAGTAGTACGATTCTCACAATCGTGATCCCCGATCTCTGCGATGACGCTTCGGCATTGGGGCACATGCCTCTCCCTCCTCTGCGCGGTCATGTGCGGGACCGCGCGGGCGGACCAGCGTCTGCGCATCGTCGTCCTCAATGGCGATGCACTGGAAGTCGTGCGTGGGCTCGGAGCCATGGACCAGGTGGTGGGCGTGAGCGAGACTCTGGCGGCGGAGTCGGAGTTCTGGCCTGAGCTCGCCAAGGTGCCCGTCGTGGGGCGCTGGAACGAGCCCAGTCTCGAACGCATCGCCGAACTGAAGCCGGACCGAGTGCTGTGCTATCGCCGCACGCCAGGCCCGGAGCTGGAGAAGACGCTGGCTCGGATCGGCATCGGTGTCATTCGACTCGACGTGTATCGTCCCTCGACGATGGTCGCGGAGATCCGCGAGCTGGGAAAGCTGTTGGGAAGAGCGAGCGAGGCCGAGCGTCTGGTCGAGTGGTGGCAGAAGCGACTGGCCGACATTCAAGCCCGCGTTCCACGCGGGTCCACGCTGCCGAAGGTGCTCATCGAGGGGTATGGCCGATTTCGCACGGCCAGCGCGGGTACGGGGATGCACGAGATGGTCGAGCTGGCGGGCGGACAAAACCTCGCGGCGGCATTGCCGGCGGCCTACCCGGAGATCAATCCCGAGTGGGTGCTGGATGCCGCACCGGACGTCATCGTGAAGACGGCGTCGGTTCGCCATGCGTACGCCGCCAAGAGCGCCGACGTGCTGCGGCCCACGCACGCCGATCTGCTCGGCCGTACCGGTTGGGGGAGCTTGCCAGCCATCAAGAACGGACGGGCCTATGTGCTGGCGCCGGACATCGGTCCTGGTCCGCGGGCCATCGTCGGCATCATCTACCTGGCGAAGTGGCTCAACCCAAAGGCCACCACTGACCTCGATCCAGAGGCGATTCACCGCGAGTATCTCAGGCGGTTCCAGCAGCAACCGTTGCACGGGCACTTCGTCTTTCCCGAACGCTGACCGCCTAGCGAGGGAGCCCGTGTCCGCGTCCAACTCCTCACCCGTTGCCCAGTATCGCCGTCTGGGCGCCACGCGCGGCGCATGTCTCGTCGGGATGGTGCTGCTCGTCGGTGCCGCGGCTCTGGCGGCTCTGTCTCTGGGCGGGGCGGATCTCTCACCGGTCGAGTCGTTGCGCGCGCTCTTCGGCAGCGCGGAGAAGGGGCGATTGATCGTCCGCGAGTTGCGTCTGCCGCGGGTCTTGATGGCGCTCTTGGTGGGCTCGGGGCTCGCCATGGGCGGAACCGTCTGTCAGGCGGTGCTCAAGAACCCGCTCGCCTCGCCGTTCACACTCGGCGTGGCGTCGGGAGCCGCCTTCGGTGCCGTGCTCGCCATCGTCGGGGAAGCCTCGGCGGGCGGAGTCGCTGCGGCCGCGTTTGCGGGTGCCTTGGCCACCGCGGTGGTGGTCATCGGCGTCGCGCGCGTACGCGGGGCCACGCCGGAGACGCTTATTTTGTCGGGGGTGGCGCTGATGTTCCTGTTCTCCGCGTGCACATCGCTCCTGCAGTACGTGAGCAGCATGCAGCAGGTGGCCGCCATCGTGTTCTGGATGTTCGGCAGCCTGTCGAAAGCGGGATGGCGTGAAATCCTGCTCGCGCTGCCGATGATCGGCTTGCCTGCCCTCTGGTTGATGAGCCGGGCCTGGGATCTGAATCTGCTGGCCGCCGGCGAGGATTTGGCCCGCACCATTGGCGTGAATGCCAATCGGGTGCGCCACACGGGGCTCTTCCTCTCTGCGCTCATGTGCGCCGGCGCCATCGCATTCACGGGCGTGATTGGCTTCGTTGGCCTGATGGCACCCCACATGGGGCGCATGCTCCTGGGCAACGACCATCGGTTCTTGATCCCGGCCTCGGGCCTCATCGGTGGACTGCTGGTTGTGGTGGCCGACACCCTAGGGCGCGTCCTGTGGGCGCCGCAGGTGATTCCCATCGGCATCATGACGTCATTCATCGGCGTCCCGTTCTTCGTCTACCTTCTGCTGCGACGACGAGAGGCCGTCTGATGCTCGAGGCGCAGGGACTCACGGCCTGGTACCGCAAGGATCGTGTGGTTCTGCGCGACGTCACCTTGTCCGTGGCGGCGGGCGAAGTCGTGGCGTTGGCTGGGCCCAACGGCGTGGGCAAGAGCACTCTTCTCAAGACCCTGCTTGGACTGATGCGGCCCAAGTGCGGGGAGATTCGCGTCGGCGGGCGCTTGCTCGCAAAGCTGTCGCCGCGCGAGAGGGCCTTGGCCATGGCCTATGCGCCGCAAGCGGCAGCGACGGCCTTTCCCACATGCGTGTTCGATGCCGTTCTGCTGGGACGCCGGGCACACCTGGGGTGGCGTGCTTCGCCTCGCGATTGGCAGATCGTGGAGCAGTGTCTGGACCGCCTGGGGCTCACGGAGCTGGCGATGCACGACGTGGGATGCCTGAGTGGTGGCCAGCGCCAGAAGGTGGTGCTGGCCCGCGCACTGGTTCAGGACGCGCGCTTCCTCCTGCTTGACGAACCCACGAGCAATCTCGACCTACGCTGCCAGTTGGAGTGCCTGGACGTCGTGCAGAAGGCCGCTCATGTCGAGGGCCGCGGCGTCCTCGTGGCTCTGCACGATCTCAATCTGGTCTCACGGTATGCGGACCGCGTGGTGCTGCTTCACCTCGGTTCGATAGTGGCCGACGGGTCGCCCCACCAGGTCCTGGACCGACAGGCCATCCGCTTGGTGTACGGCGTGGACGTGGCCATCACACACGGCGAGGGGCACCGGCACATCCTCGCGCTGAACCCCATAGACGAAAGGCACTGTGACCCATGACAGCTTCGCGATGGCGCGTCTGTTCGCCGACCGCACTTCGACGGTCGGCCGTTCTTTCAGGAGCGCTGCTCCTCTTGGCGCCTGGCGGAGCCAAGGGCCAAGACCAGAAGGCCGAGGTGCGATTGCCGGACATCGTGCTCTCCGCCACTCGAACGGAGACACCCACCGAGAACGCGCCGGCGAGTGTGACCGTCGTGAATCGCGAGGACGTGCAGCGCCTCAATGTGAGCACGGTTGACGAGGCCTTGCGTTTCGAGACCGGTGTGGAGATCAAGCGGAGCAAGAGCATCGCCGACACCACCCCGCGGGTGCAGATGCGGGGACTCTATGGCCAGAACCGCACTCTGTTTCTCGTGGATGGCTTGCCGGTCAACAGCGGCTATACGGGCGATGTGCCGTTGACGACGCTGGCCTTGGACAGCATCGAACACATCGAGGTCATCCGCGGTCCTGGTTCTGCTCTCTACGGCGGCAATGCCATGGCAGGCGTGGTGAATATCGTGACCCGTCGGCCCACCGCCTTGGAGGGCGCCTTGCGCCTCGGCTATGGCAGCGACGATACCCGTCGGCTATTCGCCAACCTAGGGGGGCGGCCGCGCCCGTCCTTGGGGGTGCGGCTGGGATTCGAGCACGAGACCACGGATGGCTACGCCAACACGCCAGCCTCCGGGGGAACCATTGGCGCGGGGACCACGGGCACGCTGACCGGCGGTTACGAGACCACCAGCGTCTCCGGCAAGCGTCAGTACGTGATCGGGGACACCGGCGACAACTGGGCCCGGCGCAACGCGATCAATCTCCAGACGGATTGGGACGCGGCGGCCGCCAGCAAGCTCAAGTTGGACCTGCAGGTGGGGCGGCACGACTACGGCTACGCTCGCCCGCACAGCTACCTCCTCGATCCGGCTGGGGCAACGGCCTGGAAGGGCGATGTGGCCCTCGGTGCGGGCGGCGAGAAGAGCACGGTGGCGCCGGCGTCATTCCTGGGCACCTCCGGTACCGGGCGCGAGGACTTTGGCCGTGCGGCGCTCAGCCTGGATCAGGCCCTGGGCGACGACATCCTCCTGGCCGCCAAGGCGGGCTATCAGCGCAACGCCAAGTGGTACACCTCGAACGGAGCCAAAGGAGACCAGGATTTCGACACGGCGCCGGGCAATCTGAGCGACGCCACCAGCAACACCTGGCTGGCCGACCTGCAGATGACCTATTCCCTCGGGCAGCAGCACGTCCTGACGGCCGGCACGACGTTCAAGCTCGACGACTACGATCAGGCTTCCTATGGCCTCACCCAGTACCGGGATGCGGATAGCAAGACCGACAAGCTCGACATCACCCAGGGGCGGGATCGGTTCCATTCGCTCTACGTGCAAGAGGAATGGCGGCCGTGGCGGGAGCTCGCCGTGTACGCGGGCGTGCGCTACGACCACTGGCGGTCGTGGGACGGTCGCGCGGGCAACGTGGGCGCGGAGACGGATTTCGGGACACATGCCGACTTCGCGTTCAGTCCCAAGGCCAGCGTGGTGTTCACACCCTGGGAGCAGACGACTCTGCGCACGTCGGCTGGCCGCGCGTTTCGAGCGCCGACGATCTACGACTTATTCCGAACCTGGAAATCCGGCTCGCTCACCTATCACTCCAACGCGCATCTGAAGCCCGAAACGCTGTGGAACGGCGAATTGGGCGCTGAGCAGCGCCTGTGGACGGGGCGGGTGCGGCTGGCCGCGACGGCGTTCTACAGCCGGTTGTACGACGCCATCACCACCTACACCGTGGCCGGCACCGACAACTACAAAGACAACTTGGGGCGCGCCGGCATCAAAGGCGCGGAAGTAGAGGCCGAGCTGCGCCCCGTAAAGGGGCTGCGCCTGTGGACCAACGCCTCGCTGGTGGATGCCAAGGTTCTGCAAAACGACCGCAATCCCGACAGCGTGGGCAAGAAGATGACGAACGTGGCGAACGAGTTGGTCAACGTGGGAGGGCAATACCGACTGGCGTGGATTCGCCTTGACCTGGGCGGCAACTACCGCGGCCGCATCTACACCAGCGAACTCAATACCGATCGGGACGACGTGTATGGCGGCTACAGCCAGCGCTGGCTGTGGAACGGCAAGCTCACCGCTACGCCCAACAAGCACGTGGACCTGTCCTTCGCCGTCGATAGCATCTTTAACAGCAGCTACTTCGACTACTACACGGCGCGCGGGCGGAGCTTCTTCGTCGAGGCCACCGGGCGTCTGTAGGCGGGAGTCGAGACATGCGCATCGTGGCCATCGTCTGGAGCAGCTACGTCCCCCTCTTACTGGAGGCTCGTCGCCGGGTTGGCGAGCTGGATCTGGACGTGTATTCCGCTCGGACGCTGGCCCGAGCGCCCGAGCGCGTCGACGCCGCCCTTGCCGCGGCCAAGAGTGCGGACCTGGTTTTCCTGTATCGAACGTCAGACGGATTCTGGCAGCAGATCGAGACTGCACTGCGGGGCCAGGCCGGACCCCCGGTCGTGTGTTTGGGTCACGATCCGTCGCTGTGGGGGCTGTCAACCGTGCCGTTGCGGGTGCTGGAGACAAGCTCCCTGTACCTGACCCACGGCGGTCCTGACAATGCGGCCAGTCTCTTGCGCTTCTGGGCGCGGGAGGTGTTGGGACACAATGTGGATGCGGCCCCGCCTGCGCCCCAGCCCTGGGAGGGCCTGTACCACCCGTCGGCGCCGCGGCGACACTTCGCCGACGTGCCTGAGTATCTGGCCTGGTATGAGGGCCGCGCGCAGACACGGGGACTGGCCGGGCGGCCCACCGTCGGTGTTCTGCTCTCGCGGCACTACTGGTTGCTGGGTGAGCTTGCCGTCGAGGATGCCCTCATCCGCGCTCTGGAGAGCGAGGGCTTGCGGGTCATGCCGGCCTTCTCGTTGAGCGTGCGCGACGAGAGCTTGGGGTCACGTGGCAGCGCTGCGGCTGTCCGAAGCTTCTTCCTCGCGGAGGGCGGCGCGCGCATCGACGCGCTCGTCAAGCTGCAGGCCTTCTTCCTCGGACGCAGCCGCGCCGATGGAGCCAGCGAGGCGGGGCGCGCCAAGGAGGGCGTCGAGCTGCTGCAAGAGCTGAACGTGCCGGTATTCCAGCCCGTCGTCTCCTTCTCCAAGACCATCTCCGAATGGGAAACCGACGGTCAGGGTCTGGGCAGCGACATCGGATGGTCCGTGGCCCTTCCCGAGTTCGAAGGCGTGATTGAGCCCATTCTCATCGGTGCGCTCACCCGGTCCAGCGACCAGGCCAGTGGTGCGGAGGTGGAATCGCGGACCGCGATCCCCGAGCGCTGTCGGCACCTGGCCCGACGGGTCGCCAGATGGACCCGACTGGCGCATCGGCCGCCGGCTGAGCGCAGGCTGGCCTTCGTTCTGCACAACGCCGCTTGTGCGTCGGTCGAAGCCACCGTCGGCTCGGCGGCAGGGCTGGATGCCCCAGAGAGCGTGGCGCGGCTGCTGCAGACCTTGGCGGCGCGTGGATACGCGATCGCGGCGCCGCCTCAGGACGGGCAAGAGCTGTCTTCCGCCATCATGGATCGCAAGGCCATCAGCGAATTCCGCTGGACCACGGTGGATGAAATCGTGGCCAAGGGTGGCGTCCTGGCCAAGGTGTCGGAGGCGCGCTACCGGGAGTGGTGGAGCGAGTTTCCCGCGCAGGTGCGCGAGCACATGCAGCGTGCTTGGGGCGAGCCGCCGGGACGAGAGGTCGCGGGGATGCCGGCCGCCATGGTGCATGAGGGCGCCATCGTGGTCACGGGACTCAACTATGGCAACGCCGTTGTCTGCGTTCAGCCCAAACGCGGTTGCGCGGGAGCCCGCTGCGAGGGGCAGGTCTGCAAGATTCTCCACGATCCTGAGGTTCCGCCGCCGCACCAATATGTGGCGACCTACCGCTGGCTGGCTGAGGATTTCGGTGCGGACGCCGTGATTCACGTGGGCACACACGGCACGCTGGAGTTCCTGCCCGGCAAGGGCGTCGGCCTGTCGCCGGCCTGTCTGCCCGACATGATCCTCGGCGACGTCCCGCACCTTTACCTCTACAACGCGGACAACGCCCCCGAGGGAACCATCGCGAAACGTCGCAGTTACGCCACGCTGGTGGACCACATGCAGACTGTCATGGTGGCGAGCGGGCTCTATGACCGGTTGGAAGAGCTCGATCGCACGCTGGGCGAATGGGAGCAGGCCAAGACACAGGACCAAAACCGCGCCCATGTCCTGGAGCACATCGTCGCGGGGCACATCCGAGAGTCCCACCTGGAAGGCGAGTTGGGCCTGGCGGACTGGGAACACGCCCCCTTCGTCGATGTGGCGCGGGCGGCGCACGAGGCCCTGGGCCGCATTCGCAATACCCAGATGCAGGACGGTATGCACATCTTTGGCGAGCTGCCCCAAGGCGCACGCCGGATCGACTTCGTGCACGCGATGTTGCGCCATGATGTGGGTGAGACGCTTTCGCCGCGCAAGATCGCGGGCCGACTCCTGGGCCTCGATCTGCGCGCGCTGCTGGCTGATCCCGGGGCCATTGATCCTGATTGGCAGAAGAGCAACGGGCGGTTGCTTGAGGAGGTGGAGCATCTGGCGCGTGACCTGGTGGGCCTGTGCCTGGCCGAAGCGAGCCACGACTTGGCCAACGATGTCCGCCGTCTTTGCGGGAATCGCTTGCGCGATGAGGCGGCGTTGTCTGACCTGGAGGCGTTGCGGACGCGCGTGGGCGATGTGGCCCAACGCCTCGACGGCTCCCGAGAGTCAGAGGCTCTGCAGAACGGCCTCGCGGCCGGATACATCCCGGCAGGACCGTCCGGACTCATCTTTCGCGGTCGTGACGATGTGCTGCCCACGGGCCGGAACTTCTTCTCGCTCAACCCCGAGCGCGTGCCGACGCGCGCTGCCGCGGTGGTTGGGCGCAATCTGGCCCAGGCCCTCATCGACAAGCACCTGCGTGACGAGGGGCGCGTGCCCGAGAACGTGGCCATCTACTGGATGTGCGCCGACATCATGTGGTCCGACGGCGAGGGCATGGCGCAGATTCTCAACCTCATCGGCGTGCGACCGTGCTGGTTGAGCAACGGGCTGGTGCGCGATTTCCAGATCGTTCCGCTCGCGGAGCTGGGCCGTCCACGCATCGACGTGACCCTGCGCGTGTCGGGCATCACCCGGGACAACTTTCCCGATCGCATTGCCTACTTGGATCGGGCCATCGCGGCCGTTGCCGCGCTTGACGAGCCCGGCGAGCTGAATTTCGTCCGCAAGCACACGCTGGCCCAGCTCGCCGCCAAGCATGCCGATCGCGACGACGGCGAGGCGTTCAGACGGGCCAGCCGCCGCATCTTCTCGGCCGCGCCCGGGACCTACCGGGCGGGAGTCAACCTGGCCGTCTACGCCTCGGCCTGGAAAGACAGCAAGGATCTCTCGGACATCTTCCTCTTCTGGAACGGCTACGCCTATGGCGAGGGCTTCTTTGGCGAAGCCTCGCACACGGAGTTGGCGCACGCCCTGACCACCGTCGACGTGACCTTCAACAAGGTCGTGAACGATGCGCACGATCTGTTCGGCTGCTGCGGCTACTTTGGCAACCATGGTGGGCTGTCGGCCGCGGCCGGGACGCTATCTGGGCGCTCGGTGCGCAACTACTTCGGTGACACCCGCGAACCCGAGCAGGTTGCCGTGCGCGGTCTGGCCGACGAGATCCGGCGCGTGGTGCGAGCCAAGTTGCTCAATCCCCGCTGGATAGAGGGCATGAAGCGGCATGGCTACAAGGGTGCGGGTGACATCTCAAAGCGCGTCGGCCGCGTGTTCGGCTGGGAGTCCACCACGGGCGAGGTGGACGATTGGGTCTTCGACGACATCGTGCGGACGTTCGTCGCCAACGACGAGAACCGCCGCTTCTTTGAAGAACACAACCCGTGGGCGCTGGAGGAGATGGGCCGCCGCTTGTTGGAGGCACAGGCCCGAGGCCTGTGGCAGGCGGACCCGGAAATGCTGCGCGAGCTGCAGGATCACTATTTGGAGATTGAGAGCTGGATTGAGGAACGCACAGGCGATGTCAGCGGCGAATTCCAGGGAGGTGCCGTGGACATCGTCACGGCTGACGACGTGGGCGAATGGGGCCAGGCCATGGCTGGGATCCGGTCCTTGGTCCAAGGCGTGACCAAGCGGACATGATTCGGCTGGAGGGACTCCGCAAGCAATTCGGCGCCACGCCCGCTCTGGCCGGCGTCAGCCTGGCCGTGAACGCGGGCGAGCTGTTCGCCTATCTAGGGCCCAATGGCTCAGGCAAGACGACGACGGTGCGCATCGCCACAGGCCTCACCCGGCCGGATGCGGGACGTGTGCGCGTCGGCGGCCATGATGTGGTGGGCGACGCGCTGGCGGCTCGCATGAGCTGCGGACTGGCCTCGCAACACCTCAGCCTGGACAACGATCTCACCGTCCGCGAAAACCTGGACATCCACGGTCGGCTCTTCCGTATGCCCGGGACCTCTCGGCGACAACGGATCGCTGAACAGCTCGGCTGCCTCGAATTGGAGGACAAGGCCGATGCGTTGATCAGAACTCTGTCGGGCGGTCAGAAACGGCGGGTGATGCTGGCGCGGGCCTTGATGCACAGGCCACGAGTTCTGTTCCTGGATGAGCCAACCGTTGGCCTGGATCCGGCGATTCGTCGACGGCTGTGGGGGCACATCAAGCAGATCCAAAAGGAAGGCACCACGGTATTCCTCACCACCCACTACATCGAGGAGGCCGAGTTCCTCGCGGATCGTGTGGCCTTCCTCGATGCGGGGGCCTTGGTCTGCCTGGACTCGCCCCAGGGCTTGGTGGCCCGCGTGGGCCAGTGGGCGGTGGATGAGCTCGACCGTGGAGAGATCGCCACGCGATTCTTCGTCTCGAAAGCGGAGGCGCAACTCGCTCTGCCAGCCGGTCCACACGGTTTCACGGTGCGGCGGGCATCGTTGCAGGACGCTTTCCTGGCGCTCACCGGAAAGCGGATACCGACATGAGCGCGGCCTTCGCGGTCTATCACCGGGAAATGCTGTTGTTGCGCCGGCGAATGACCCGCCTGGCCGCCTCCATGGCCGTGTCCCCTGCCCTCTACTTGGCCGCCTTCGGGTATGGGCTGGGGCGAGATGTTCACCTCGACGGACACAGCTACATCGCGTTTCTGCTGCCGGGCCTCGTGGCCATGACCAGCATGATGCAGGCTTTCGCCATCGCCAGCGACATCAACATCTCGCGCTTCTACTGGCACGTCTTCGACGAAATCCAAACCGCGCCCGTCTCGGCGCTGGCCTATGTGGCGGGAGAAACCCTCGCTGGCGTGACGCGCGCGCTGCTTGGTGTGGTCGTGGTGGTGCTTCTGGGGGCTGTATTCGGGGTGCGGATGGCTTGTGGTCCGTGGTTTTGGCTGGCCGTGTTCCTGAATGCCTTCGTCTTCGCTGCTCTGGCCGTGTCGGCGGCCATGTTGCTGAGGTCGCACAGCGACCAGATGCTGCCGAGCAGCTTCGTCATCACGCCCATGGTGTTTCTGGGCGGGACCTTTTTTCCCGTGGATCGGCTGCCCGCTGCTTTGCGGCTGCCACTCAAGCTCCTGCCGCTCACACATGGGAGCGCGGCCATCCGCAGCGCCGCCCTGAACAGCCAGCCAAGCGCGGGATCACTGCTTTTCATGCTGACCCTTGGCATCGGGCTGGGTCTCTTGGCGGTCCAACTCGTGAGACGAGCGCGAGCCTAGGCATGCCGACGCCTCTATCCGATTGGCCACTCGCTCACGTCTTCCCGTTCGCGGCCCTCGTGGGTCAGACGGAGGCCAAGTTGGCGCTCGTGCTGTGCGCGATCAACCCGCGCATTGGCGGCGTGTTGATTGCCGGGGAGAAGGGCACGGCAAAATCCACGGCCGTGCGCGGGCTCGCGGCCCTGCTGCCGCCCATCGCTTGTACTCGGGGCTGCCCCTTCGCCTGCGATCCCGTGGACGAAGCGCGAGACTGCCCGCACGGCTGCGGCGCCGCGGAACCAGCGACCGACGTGCGGCCCACCCCGCTGGTGACTTTGCCCCTCAATGCAACCGAGGAGCGCGTGGTGGGTGGAATCGATTTCCAGTCGGCCATGCGCAGCGGACGCCCCGTCTTTCAGCCGGGTTTGCTCGCCAGCGCCCACCGCGGCGTCCTCTACATCGACGAGGTCAACCTGATGGATGACCATCTGGTTGACCTGTTGCTGGATGCCTCGGCGAGCGGAGAGAACCGCGTGGAGAGAGAGGGGCTCTCGGTTCGGCACCCGTCCCGCTTCACGCTGGTCGGGACGATGAATCCCGAAGAGGGCTCTTTGCGTCCGCAGCTCCTGGATCGATTCGGCCTCTTCGTCCGCCTGGGCGGCCTGACGTCGGTGAACGATCGTCTGTTGCTCATGGAGCGACGCGAGTCGTTCGATGCGGATCCCGTGGCCTTCACGGCGCAGTGGCGCGCCGAAACCGAGAAGCTGGCCGCGCAGATTCGAGGTGCGCGCGCCCTCCTGCCGCGCGTGCGGATTGACGACAGCTTGCGACGAAGGGTGGCGGAGATGGCCGTGGAACAGGGCGTGGCCGGCCACCGCGCCGACTTGGTGATGGCCGAAACGGTGCTCGCCTCGGCCGCGTGGAAAGGGCAAACCTGCCCGTCGAGCGATGACCTGGAGATCGCGGCCTCGTTGGCGCTACCCCATCGCCGCCGGGAGACGCAGCCTGTGCCGCCGCCGCAGGCGCCTCGGCCGCCGGATCAAACCGAGACCGAGGACGACAAGCCAGAGGACCCCAGCGATGGCAGCCGGCAGGATGGCGAAGCCTCGGCCTCGGCCGGGAGAGGTGCAGACGAGGAACCCGATTCGCGCGATGCGAAGGCCGAGACGTCCACGCCTCGATCCGCGGGTGAAGGTGGGGAACGGGTGTTCGGAATCGGGGAAACCTTCCGAGCTCGGCGCCTTGAGGCCAAGAAGGATCGGCGACTGCGGCGCGGTTCGGGACGTCGCTCGCGTACCCGAACGGCCCAGAAGCAAGGCCGGTATGTGCGCCCCGTTCCCGACGAGAAGGCGCAGGACATCGCCCTGGATGCCACCCTGAGGGCGGCGGCGCCGTTTCAGCGGCAGCGCCCGCGCATCCCGGGATTGGCGTTGAACCTGCGCCCGGGCGATCTGCGCCGGAAGGTCCGCGAAAAGCGCGTGGGCCATTTCGTCCTGTTCCTCGTCGACGCCAGTGGCTCGATGGGGGCGCGAGGCCGCATGAGCGCAGCGAAGGGCGCGATCCTTTCGTTGCTGCTCGACGCCTACCAGAGGCGCGATCGCGTGGCGATGGTGAGCTTCCGGGGCCAGGACGCCACGGTGAACCTGCCGCCCACGGCCTCGGTGGATCTGGCCGCGCGTCGCTTGGCAGAACTGCCGGTGGGCGGCCGCACGCCCCTGGCCGCCGGACTGGCCAAGGCATACGCCCTGGTGGAGAGGGTTCTGCGCGCGACCCCGACGGCGCGCCCCTTCGTGGTCCTCCTCACCGACGGCAAAGCCAACCAATCCTTGGAAAGGCGCGCGCGCCCTGTGGATGAGGCGTTGGCCATGGCGCGGCGCTGGAGGCGTGATGAACGGGTGGTTTTTGTCGTCGTCGACACCGAGGCTTCCGGTCTCGTCCGCTTTTGTCTCGCGCGAAGCCTCGCCGAGGCGCTGGGCGCGGACTATTTCCCCATGGAGCACCTCCGCGCCGACACACTGCTAGACGCCGTGAAAAGGAGCATCTGATGGCACCCCGAACGACCTATCCCTTCACCGCGATCGTGGGCCAGGAGAAGATGAAGTTGGCTCTCGTCCTCAACGTGATCAACCCCGGGCTCTCGGGGGTCCTCATTCGCGGCGAGAAAGGCACGGCCAAGTCGACGGCGGTGCGAGCCCTGGCAGAGATTCTCCCCGAGATCAGTGTCGTCGCCCATTGTCCCTTCCAGCTCGCGCGCGATGCGGATTTGGCGGTCTGCGGCCAGTGCCACCTGTCCGCGTGCCGAGAGCGGCGTGCATCCGGCCGGGCGGAGTGCGAACGGCGTCGCGTGCGGGTCATCGACCTTCCCGTAGGCGCGACCGAAGACCGGGTGGTGGGAACACTCGACATGGAGACAGCGCTCCGCGAGGGACAGAAGCGCTTCGAGCCGGGGATTCTCGCCGCGGCTCACCGGGGCATCCTCTATGTGGACGAGGTGAATCTCCTCGATGACCACATCGTCGACGTCCTGCTCGACGCCGCCGCGATGGGCGTGGTGACGGTTGAGCGTGAGGGCATCTCGTTCTCCCATCCCGCCCGATTCACGCTGGTCGGCACCATGAACCCCGAGGAAGGCGAGCTGCGTCCGCAGCTCCTGGACCGTTTCGGTCTGTGCGTGCAGATCGAGGGCATACGTGAGCCCGAAGCGCGCGTGACTGTCATGGAAAGGCGGGCGGCGTTTGACGAGAGCCCGCAGGCGTTCTGCGATCAATTCGCGAGTGCGGCGAAGGACCTGGCCGAGCGCATGGCCGCGGCGGCCGCCCTCTACCCGCGTGTCGAGGCGGACCGGAACCAGATGCTTCGCATCGCGACGCGCTGCCTGGAGGTCGGTGTGGATGGCCATCGCGCGGACATCATCATGCTCAAGACCGCCAAGACTCACGCCGCCTATCAGGGCCGAACCCGGGTCGACACGGCCGACGTCGATATGGCCGCAGATCTCGTCCTGCCTCACCGCCTGCGTCGCCAGCCTCTGCAGTCCATCGGCAATGGTCTGGCCCGCTGATTTCGGGCGAGAGCCCTCGCCCTTCCGACGGTGTCCCCTGCAGCGGAGTCGGAGCCGCTGACTCGGACGGTGGGGCACATGCCTTTTCTACTCGCCTTGCGTCTGAGGGCAGGGCACGCCGTACGCGGCCAAGCCCGAGCCGCGGGGCCCTTGGGGATGTCGGTGGCGCTTCATTCTCTGCTTGCCCTCTCTCTGTTGCGGGGCTGTCGAGAGCCGCCCGAGCGTGCGGCGGAGCGGGTTGAGGTTTCCGTTGTCCTGGCGGCCCCACGCCAGGAGACCCAGACGATCGGATCAACCGAACCGATCGCGCGCGCCAGCCCGCGTGAACGGCAGGGCTCGCGCGGGTCCGGACGGGCGCGCCCTCAGCCCCGTAAGGCAGCGGTCGCTCCGCGCACGACAACGACTTCCGAGGAGCATGCCAAGGCAACGCCAGCACATGCACCTGGCCCCGTCGAGCCGGACGACACCCTGCCGACCACGTCGCCCGCGCCAGACGCACCACCCGCCGTTCAGCCAACGAGCACGCCAGAAACCGGCCGCGGCGGCCACGGCCCTAGCCGTGACTCCAGAGGCGAATCGCAGACCCTGAACCAGGCCGGAGAGGACTGGCAGCGCATCCGGGACGCCACCTACCAGAACCTGCGCTATCCCCTGGTCGCGCGTCGCATGGGCTGGAAGGGGCAGGTGGTGCTGCGCTTCCGGATTCAGTCATCCGGCCGCGTGAGCCAGGAATCCGTGTTGACCAGCTCGGGCTTCGCGCTCCTCGACGAGAGTGCCATGGCCGCTCTCAGACGCGCCTCTCCGTTCCCTCCGCGCGCGCATGATGTGGACGTGGTTCTGCCCATCACCTTCGACCTGCATTGAGTGGACGCCGGCGGCGAGGAGGTGCCTCGCCACCGCGCACTTCCTCATCTTGACCTCGATCGACCGAATCCGGGGCGGCACACCCGGGCGGCAGCTACCCTGTCGGCGAGGAAGTCTGACTGACTGGCGTCGCACCCTCGGACAAGCCTCGGTGAAGCCTGATTGCAGGAAGGGGCGGGCCGTCCACTGTCTCAAATGCGACTGTCTCTTCTCGACTGTATCCATGCGCCTCATAGAACGCGGCCGCTCCCATGGACGCCGTGACGCTCACCACGGGACAGCCGTCCTCGATCAGGACTTTTTCAAGCTGACGCAGTATCAAGGTGCCGACCCCTCGTCTCGCGCAGCGTGGGTGAACGTACAGCGAGAAGACCTCGGCCATTCGTCGATCGACGACCCCGAACCCGACGGTTCGAGACTCGCGTTCACAGACCGCAACCACGCATTGCTGGTCGGATGTGACCAACTGGGGGCCTTCGTACTCGGCGCGAGAGAGAGCACACCAGGCGTCGATCTGAGCGCGCGTGTATGAAGCCGCGCCGAGGGCCTGTATCGACTTCAACTGAAGGCTGAGAAGCTCGGAGCGAAGAGTGCTCGCGGGAATGGATTCGTGTGACACAACGGCGACGCGACCCCTGAACGTCCCGGAACCCTCCGAGGCTCTGCTACAGCTTTGAGCGCAGCGGGGGTTCGTCATCACGGTAGAACCAAACGTATTCCCCCTCGTGGGGTTTGGCCTTCTGGATGAGTTCCTTGAGCGGCTCGAATCTGCCCAATACGAGATGGGCCTTCAACTCCACGAGCTCCTGCATTGTCAATTCGTCCAGCTTGCAGCCCTTCTTCTTCGCGTAGGCTCTCACGCCGTTGATGATTTCGATCCAACTCCTTACATCGCTAAACTCGGCTGTCGTGGAAAGAGTCTTGGCGAGAGCATCTGGGTCCGTTTTGAAGATGGTGTCGTCCTTGTCCATGATCAACGCCGTCGCTTCGCCCTTGTAGAGGTACTCAGCGACCACGGTGACAACGTGATGGCCTGTGTAGCCCGAGCCGTTCATTGCAATGTCGATCGCGCGGAGATTCAGGGGGCGCTTCTTCAGGACGGCGTGGACCTGTTGCGGCAGGACGGGCGTAACCTTCGGCCCCAGAAGCCAGCGCAGCCAGCCGGATTGTGACGAATCCTTGATAATCCGTGAGCCGGTGAACTCGCAAAGGCACGGCGCCTGAATCCCCATGGATACGTTGCACCTTTTGAGGGCCGTCAGCATGCTACCGCCCTCCTGCTGGTTCAGAAACGACGCCTGAGCGGAGGTCAAAAAGGTGCGAGCGCCGAACTTCTTAATCAGCGGAAGGGCAGAAAGGGCTTTGCGCAGCATGCATTTTCTGAACTCGTCAGCTAAGCCCTTTTCCTGAAGGGCGTCAGGGTTTCGAACCGGCGTCTGGCGAATCGGAGACACTCCCAGCCACGCGGGACAGCCCCTCCCGGCGCGATCGGCGAAAGGCTTCGCCAGCCGAGCCGGTGGTCGCTGGCCTCGTGGTCTCCGTGCAGGTCGACGAATCGTTGCGGGGCCGCCCCACGCGGCGACTCCTCACGCGGAACCTGGCACCGGGGCTGCGATGGCATGCGGTTCTGGGAGCGCGGCCCGGTGTGTTAGATTCTCGGCCGTCATGAAGACCGACCTGGACCATCTGCCCCCACGCAAGATCGCGCAGCTTCGCCAGATTGCCGCGTTCATT